>JBLNBU010000294.1:0-2627 GCA_050260215.1 Actinomycetota bacterium | reverse complement strand
GTGGCCTGGACGCCTGGGTGGATGGCCGCACCAGCGGAATCCGCCGCCGCCCCAGGGGGCGGGCTTGCCACAACCGATTTTGGTACAGCAGGCTGCGGATTGGGCACCGGTCGTAGTTCGGCCGCTGGGATCGGCTCCGTCGTTGCGGCTGGCGGCGACTTTGCGATCTCGGCAGGCCCGGCCTGCTCGATGGCTCGCTCGCTCGCCCCCTGCCGCCTGTGCGCCTCCTCTAACTGCTGGCGGAGCAGCTCGACTTGGCCTTCGGCCCGCAAGCGCTGGACCATCTCGCCCTCAAGCTTAGTTTGGAGATCATGGATCACCGCTTCCTTATTCCGGAGGCTACCTTGGGCCGCCAGAATTTCGTCCACTGCCTCGTCCAGTTCCTCCCGGGTCTGGGCAAGTTCGTTTTCGATTTGCTCGGCCTGGGTGCCATGCTCGAGGGCCGCGGACTTATGGGCTCCAGCCCACGCCCGGCCAATAAGGGCATGCAGTTCTGCGGAAACACCGGCCATCGTCCGCTCGGCGTCATCGGCGATTTCGGCCGGCAGGGTCTGGGGAGAGGTCGGCAGAGTGCCCGACCTCGCTTGGATGAGGCGCGCAATCCGAGTGGTGTTGCCCCCTCCCAGCCGCAGGCGTACTCGGTGCGGCCGCAAGGGGATGCCCTCCTTGATGAGATAGTCGATTGCAGATTCGATGTCTGCGTCGGTGTAATCAGCGTGACGAGCCATTGTATGGTCTCCAGGCCATTTGGTCTGAGGACAAGCGTCGCATAGCGAATCCGCAACCACCAAATCGTCGCCCTTGCCAGCTTTGAGGCTTGCCCCCCTTCCCGACGCGGGCGCGCCGCCGGTCACCACACCCCCCAAGAATCTGCCTCACTTAGCTGCAAAGAAACTTGGTGCCGGGGCACGGTGGTGAGCTCTGACCTGCCTTGGAATTTTCATCCGGCTGAAAGTAGAGCCTCGTCTGGTGGGCCGAGACGGCCATCGTCGTCTTCGTGCTGAGGGCCGGCGGCGAGGAGGTCGTGCGGCTCGTCGACCCCATTGAGCTGCTGCCCCGGGAGCAGGCCAGCGGGACCGATGCCTGGACCTGAAGCTGACCGGCGACGTCCTTCGCTCGCTTCTGTATATGGCCGACAAAAGGCAGGACACCGCCACCGTCGACCACAGCCCCTCCACCATAGCCGACCGCGCCGAACTCGGCCGGGCGCTCATGCCAACCATAAACGACATCGTGCGCAAACTCGGCGTCGGCCAGGACGAGCCCGCCTATTCGACGATCGCCGAACTCGCCGAGGATCTGAGGTCGGTGACTGAACAGATCCGCGCGGCCAGACAATCCGATTCCCGTGTGCTGCTGCGCACCGGGGGCAGCCGCCGCACCTACCTGCCCGGCGAGGCCATCTTCAAGGAGGGCGAACACCCCGGCGAGGAGGCCTATATCATCGAAGAGGGGACCATCCAGATCCTCAAGCTGGCGCCCGAAGGTCACGAGATCTACCTGGATGTATCACGCCCCGGCGACATCGTCGGCGAAATGGCCCTGGTCGACAGCCAGCCCCGCATGGCAACGGCTCGGGTGACCGAACGCTGCACCGCCGCAGTGATCACCGGAACACAGTTCCGGACGATGCTGGACAAGGCAGACCCCATTTCCCGCCGCTTGATCAACGTGCTGGTCCGCCGGCTGCGTTATCAGAGCAGCGAGATCACGCGCCTAAAGTCACTGCTTGGGATCAATGAATGACCAATGGGATCCCCGTGAGGGCGGATGGACGATGACGACATGCTGGACACCTTCTACCTGTTCCAACCGGACGGCCCGGGCAAGGCCTACCTGTTTCGGATGGTGACGCCCAAGGTGTTGGTTGGCCGGATCAACCCCAGGACCGGCGGGCCCTGGTCCTTGTCCACCCGCTTCTCAAGGTCAACGTAGGAGAACAACTCCCCCGACCGCTTGTCCGTCCCGCGCATCCCATCCTCGACCGGTTGCCACGGCCGAGATTGAATCATGCCGATACCCAGCGGGCCACCTGGCTTTTCAACAGCCTGCCAGGGCTTTTCCGTCCGGCGCTTACCCTCCGGCACCGCCTCGGCAATCAATTTAAGGATGCGGGGCTGTTCGGCGGGGTCGCGGCCGCTTTTTGCCGCCCCGCAACAAAAATCGGTACCGTTCATGATCCATTGTTGGAATGATTATAATTCTATTGCAGTGGCGGTCTAGCCTGGGCAGGTCGAGTTTTGCCGAGAGTGGCCCCCTTGCCGCACCGCCCGTCCAGTTTCCCGCTCGCCGTCCTGCCCAAGGCTGTCTTCGCCTTCGGGCTTCTGGCCTCGGCCGGCATCGCCGCCTATGCCTACCGCCAGGTTGAGTCGCTGCGCCACGAAGCGGTCGCCCGGGCCGAGGTCCGCCTGCACGGCGCGGCGCACAGCGTGGCCGAGCATTTCGGCCGGACACTGATGGTCGCCGATATCACCTCGCGCTACCTGGCCCAGGAATGGAGTGAGGAGCGCCCCACCTTCGACCAGCAGGTCCGCGACCTGATCCTGCCCACCATCACCGGCCTGTCGCCGCAGGTGGCGGTGCTCGACCGCACCGGACGGCTGGCCTATTCAAGCCTGCCCTTCACC
>JBLNBU010000293.1:0-31350 GCA_050260215.1 Actinomycetota bacterium | reverse complement strand
GGCGCTGAGCTCGTCGGTGGCGGCCGCCACCGTGGCGACGTTGGCCGAGGCCGGTTCGGAGGCGGCGGCGACGGCCGAGGCGCGGGCCTGGGCTTCGTGCACCAACTGCTTGAGCGCCTCGGCGGTGGTCAGCATCTCGTCGGCGGCCTGGCCGACCGTGTGGGCGATGCCGCCCACCGAGGCCTCGAGACCGTCGGCGACCCGGCCCAGGGTGGCACGCCGCTCGGCATCGGCCTGCTGGCGCATGCGTTCCTGCTGGCCGACCAGCTCGCGGTTTTCGATGCCCTGGCGCTTGAACACCTCGACGGCCTCGGCCATGGCGCCGACCTCGTCCTTGCGGCCGGTGAAGGGCACCGCGGCGTCCAGGTTGCCGTGGCTGATGTCGCCCATCACCCCGGTGATCTCGACCAGGGGCGAGGCGATGCCGCGGGCGAGCAACCAGGCCACCACCATGCCGACGGCCAGCACCGCCAGCCCGAGGCCCAGCCCGAGCGAGCGTGCCGCCGAGAACTGGGCGGCGTAGTCGCTGCCGTCCATGGCGATCTCGACCACCGCCGCGACCTTGCCCGAGAAGTCCTTGACCGGGGCGGCCAGCACGGCCAGCGGCACGCCGGCGCGCTGCCCGCGCACGAACACCTCTTCGCCGGCCATGGCCTTGCCCCATTCGCCGGCGCCCAGCGCCGCCTCGGCGGCGGTGTTGGCCAGCGCCTTGAAGCCGCCCTTGTCGTCGGGGACCAGAATGGCGATATCGACGCCGAACTGCTTCTTGAAGGCCTCGGCGAAGGGCTGGCCGAAAGTCAGGCCGAACTCGACCGTGCCAACCGGCTTGCCCGCATGGCGGACTGGCGTCACCGCGCGGATGCCCAGGCCGGCGACGCCGCTTTCCAGGCCGGCAACCGACTGGGCCTTGGCGTTGGCCTCGACCACGGTGCGGCGGAACGACGACAGGTCGTCGCCGAACTTCTTGGGCAGGTGTACCCGCAAGAACGAGGTCGCCGGCGGGACGTGGAACTGGAACTGGTCGACGCGGGCGTCCTTCTTCATCGCCTCGAAGCCGGGGACGAAGGTCTGCACCAGCCCGTCGCGGTCGCCGGCGGCGAACATCAGCTGGACCTGGGGCACCTCGGCCACCAGGCGGGCCAGGGCCGCGGCGGTGTCGACGTCGCCGGACAGCGCGGCGGCGAAGGCCTCGCGAAAGCCGGTGAGTTCGCGCCGTTCGGCCTTGTCGATGGTCGTCGACAGGTTGCCCAGCATCATCGGCACCAGCGCGACGATGGCGAGCACCAGGACGATGGCGAAGCTGAGGACGAGGCGTCCCCGGATTCCGACAGCTGACATGTAAAGACCCTCCCTAGTCCCGACGGCCGCCTCCCCCAAGGCCCGCCCCTGTACCGTCCACCCCAAGTTAAACAGTCTACATGGCCGTTCGCGCGCATGCAGGTGCACAGGCGAATGACAATGGGCCAGAAATCCCCAGTCCGAATGGATGAGGGGATTCAATCAGTCCCATACTTTCAGACAATGCCCTCTTACTCCCGACCTCCCGTCGGGGTAGGAACCACCCATACTTCTTTTATATGCAAGAATTCGTGATTAGCAAAATCTAAACAGGCTTCCGGATTGCCCCTATGACCGACCCGCATGCGCTCGGATGACTGGATTGCTGCGCCCTTTCCCCACCCGTGCCGCGCGTGCTTCAATGCAGCCATGCTCCGCGCGCTTTACAAGGCCGTTGCCCAGTTGCCCGACCCGCCGGTCAAGCGGGTCCTGGTCCGCGGCGTCATGATTGGCATCGCCACCTATGTGGCGCTGGTGGCGGGCGTGCGCGCCGGCCTGGCCCATGTGCAGCTGTTCCAGGACGCCTGGGCCGACTGGACCGCCGGCCTGGCCATCGGCCTGGCGGCGACGCTGCTGCCGCTGCTGTTCTTCCCGGCCCTGGTCACCACCATCACCAGCTTCATGCTGGAAGGGGTGGCCGACGCGGTCGAGGCCCGCCACTACCCCGGCCTGAACTGGCCCAGGCCGCAAAGGTGGACCGAGGTGCTGGGCACCTCCTTGCGCTTCCTGCTGGTCATCGCCGCCGCCAACCTGCTGGCGCTGCCGGTCTACCTGGCGCTGCTGCTGACCGGGCTGGCCCTGCCGCTGTCGTTCGCGGTAAACGGCTACCTGCTGGGGCGCGAGTATTTCGAGCTGGTGGCCTTGCGCCGCCTGCCTCCGGCCGAGGCGCGGGTGCTGTTTTCCAACCGGCTGGGGCGGTTCTGGCTGGGCGGGGTGGTGATCGCCTTCCTGTTCAGCATCCCGCTGGTCAACCTGGCGGCCCCGGTGATCGCCACCGCCTTCATGGTCCACTTGTTCCAATCATTGCAGCCGCCGGCGCGAAAGGTATAATCCCCCCTATCCGTCAGGGGGGATTTGCAGCGTCATGCCGAACCGTCGCTTCGCTTGGGCCGTCTTGCCCGTGCTCGCGCTTGCCGCGTGCGGCGCCCCGCCCGGGGGCGGGCGACCGGGAACGGCGTCGCCGGTTCCCTGGCACAGCGACGGCGATCCCAACCGTACCGAGGCAACCTCGCTGCCGTCGGGCGACGTCGACGGCCCGTCCGGGCTCAAGGGCCTGACCGCCGGCCAGGTCCGCTCGGTGCTGGGCAGCCCCAACTTCCGCCGCCGCGACAACCCGGCCGAGATCTGGCAGTACCGCGGCAACGCCTGCACGCTGGACCTCTTCCTCTATGACGAGGAAGGGCGCCAGACGGTGTCACACTGGGCGGTGCGCAGCCAGAACGGAGTCGGCGACCGCGACTGCTTCGTCCAGCTGACTACTGCACATTGATCAGCCCGTGCATTCCCAGTGCGGAATGCCCGACCACCCCGCATTCGAAGTGAAAGGCGCCATAGCGCGCCGGCACGAACCACAGCTCCTTGGTCTGCCCGGCGGGCACGGCGACCTTTTCCACCCACGGCGCGGTCAAGGCGCCGTCGGGACCGACCAGCTGCTTGACTGCGATGCCCTGGAAGAAGGCCTTGGCCTCGAAGCTGTGGTCGTTCTCGGTGGTATTGACCAGGACCAGCCGGGTGGCGCGGTCGCGCAGGAAGGTCAGTTCGTCGGGGTTGA
The DNA here is from genome assembly GCA_050260215.1 of Actinomycetota bacterium. Lineage (GTDB taxonomy): Bacteria > Pseudomonadota > Alphaproteobacteria > Rhodospirillales > Magnetospirillaceae > JBLNBU01. The sequence continues at coordinate 28,241 of JBLNBU010000293.1, read as the reverse complement.
AGGCGTAGTTTTCCAGCCGCACCGTCACCGTATCCGGGTTCGACCAGTCGGTACCTGCAACCACGTCGGGGGCGTCGCGCAGGTAGCCCGGCGGCTGCATGGTGCTGACCGCGTCGGTGCCGGCGCAGGCCGACAGCAGCAGCGCCAGCAGGGGGGCGGCGGGAAGAAGACGTCGCATGGCGGTCACTCCTGGGTCGGCTCCCAGCCGGGGGGAGCAAGTTCGAAACCGGCGAACTCGAAGGCGGGCGCCACGGTACAGCCGACCAGGCTCCACGCCCCCAGCGGCCGGGCCGCCTGCCAGGCGCCGGGCGGCACCACCGCCTGGGGCACCTCGCCGGCGGCCAGATCGGCGCCCAGGCGGACCTCGCGCACCTGGCCGCCCTGGGCGATCTTCAGCAGCAGCGTTTCGCCGGCGTGGAAGTTCCACACCTCGACGGCGTCGACGCGGTGCCAGTGCGAGCGCTCGCCCGCCTTCAGCAGATAATGGATCGAGGTGCACGCCCCGCGCCCGCCGCCGGGCGGCAGGTGGCGATAGGTCTCGGCGTAGTGCCCCCCTTCGGGATGGGGGGCCAGGCCCAGCCGGGCGATCGCCTCGTCGGCGGTCATTCCTTGGGCACCGAGCGCGCTACCGACGGACGGGCGGCCACCTTGTCGTACCACGCCGCCAGGGCGGGACGGCCCGAACGCCAGTCGACGATATTGCGGAAGGCGATGTAGTCCAGCGCGCAGACAACGGTGATCTGGCCGATCTGGAAGGTGTCGCCCCAGCTGCCGCAGTCCTGGTCGAGCGCGTCGAGCCCGCGCTTGACCGCCGCTTCCTGGCGGTCGACCCAGTTGCTCCAGCGCTTGTCCTCGGGACGCATGGAGGTCTCGATGCGCTTGGCCACCGCCGCGTCCATGATGCCGTCGGCCAGGGCCTGCAGCCGGAGCGCCGCCCAGCGGGCGCCGCCCGCCGGCGGGAACAGCTTTGCCCCGTCGTGCTGGGAGTCCAGGTATTCGCAGATCACCGCCGAATCGTAGAGGCTCTCGCCGCCCTCAAGCACCAGGCAGGGGATCTTGCACAGCGGATTGTCGCGCGGCAGATCGGTGTCGGCCGCCCACGGCGAGGTGGGGACAATTTCCATGCGGCCGTCCAGGCCGCATTCCATGGCGGTGATGACGCACTTGCGGGCGAAGGGCGAGGTGGTGGAATAGCGCAGCTTCATCGGCCTGACCTCCGTCGTCGAATGGCGCCGGACATGCTGGCACCAAGGACGGCGGTGTCAAGCCGTCAAGGAGTCTTGCGCCCGCCCTTGCCGTGCTTGGGCTTGCCCGAGTGGGTCACCGGCGTATAGGACGGCGGGTCGCTGGCCGGGAACGAATCCTCGCTGGCCTGCTCGACGCACTCGTCGTCGTCGGCGCTGACATATTCGGGAACCGGCTTGTCCGGTGCCCGCGGGTCGCTGGTGGTGGTGGTCGTGGTCTTGCCGCCCATGGCCTGCCCCTTCTTTGTCTTTGTCGGGAAGTGGCAGGCATGTGGTCATGGCCGCCGGGCGGCGCAACGCACTATTTCTTGACCAGCTCCAAGAGGGCGCGCACCGCCGCGTCGGCGCCGTCGGCGATCTGGGCGATGGACGCGTCCAGCATGTAGCAGGGCGAGGTCACCACCTTGTGCGCCCGGTCGACGACCACCTCGCAATGGCCGGTGTTGCGGTGGTGCCCGCCCATCTGCTCGATGGCCAGCGCCGTGCCGGCGTCCGAGCCGATGGTGAGTTCCACCCCGCCCAGCACGCGGGCGATGATGGCCGGGGCGATGCACAGGGCGCCGATGGGCTTGCCGGCAGCCGCCATGGCCTTGATGGCGCGCTCGACCGAGGGCTCGACCGTGCATTCAGGCCCGTCGACGGCGAACGACGACAGGTTCTTGGCGGCACCGAAGCCGCCCGGAAACACCAGGACGTCGAATGCGCTCGCGTCGAAGGCGGCCAGGTCGCGGATGCGGCCGCGGGCGATGCGGGCGGACTCGACCAGCACGTTGCGGGTCTCGTCGGCGGGCTTGCCGCTCAGGTGGTCGACCACGTCGCGGCTGGCGACGTTGGGGGCGAAGCAGTGGTAGCTGCCGCCGTGGCGGTCGATGGCCAGCATGGTCAACACCGCCTCGTGGATCTCGGCGCCGTCATAGACGCCGCAGCCCGACAGGACGACGGCGAAGGTCGGTTTGGTGGTCATTGTCGCTGCTCCGGACGTGCAAGGGCGATCATAGCCGTAATTCGGAGTCCCCGGCAGAGGGACGCTGCTTTATGGTGCCACGATCGCATCGCAGCGCAATATGGGGCGTACGCAAGGATGAAGGAACCACGGGCCTACGACCACCTCGAAGCGGTATTCCGGAAGGCGAGCGTACTGGGCGACACCTTGTCGGTGCTGCACTGGGACATGTCGACCATGATGCCCGAGGGCGGCGCCCAGGCGCGCGCCGAGCAACTGGCGACGCTGAAGTCCATGGTCCACGAGCTGGTGGCCCATCCGTCCGTGGCCGAGGGCATCGAGGCCGCCGCGGCCGAGGATCTGGACGACTGGGAGCGCGCCAACCTGCGCGAAATGCGCCGCGAGCACGTCCATGCCGCGGCCGTTCCCGCCGACTTGGTCGAGGCGCTGTCCAAGGCTGAATCCGCCTGCGAGATGGTCTGGCGCCAGGCCCGTCCGGCAGCGGATTTCGCCATGGTCCGCCCCCATCTGGCCGAGCTTTTGGCCCTGGTGCGCCAGGCCGCCGCCGCCAAGGCCGAGGCGCTGGGCGTCGGCCTTTACGACGCCCTGCTCGACCAGTACGAGCCCGACGGCCGCTCGGCCGAGATCGACCAGGTCTTCGCCGACCTGGAAACCTTCCTGCCCGCCTTCGTCGAACGCGCCCTGGCCGCCCAGGCGGCGCGGCCCGCCCCCGTCTCGCCGCCCGGCCCGTTCCCCACCGAGGCGCAAAGGGCGCTGGGCATCCGCCTGATGACCGCGCTGGGCTTCGACTTCGGCCATGGCCGGCTGGACACTTCGTTCCACCCGTTCTGCGGCGGCTACCCCGAGGACGTGCGCATCACCACCCGCTACGACGAGGCCGACTTCACCTCGGCGCTGATGGGCGTGCTGCACGAGACCGGGCACGCGCTTTACGACTTCGGCCTGCCCGGTGGGCGGTGGCGCCACCAGCCGGTGGGCCGCGCCCGCGGCATGGTTGTGCACGAAAGCCAGAGCCTGCTGATGGAGATGCAGGCCTGCCGCTCGCAAGGTTTCATCGCCTTCGCCGCGCCGCTGATGCGCGAGGCGTTCGGCGGCTCCGGCCCGGCCTGGCAGCCCGACAACCTGTACCGGCTGGGCACCCGGGTCGAGCGCGGCTTCATCCGCGTCGACGCCGACGAGGCCACCTATCCCGCCCACGTCATCATCCGCTACCGCCTGGAAAAGGCGCTGGTCGAGGGCGCCATGGACATCGACGACCTGCCCGGCGCCTGGAACGACGGCTATGGCCGCCTGCTGGGCATCACACCCCCCGACGACCGGCTGGGCTGCCTGCAGGACATCCACTGGTACGGCGGCGCCTGGGGCTATTTCCCCACCTACACCCTGGGCGCCATGACCGCCGCCCAGCTGTTCGACGCCGCAATCCGGTCCGATGCCGCCATCCCCGCCGGCATCGCCACCGGCAACTTCGCCCCGCTGCTGGCCTGGCTGCGCGCCAACGTCCACGGCAAGGCCTCCAGCCTGTCCACCAGCGACCTGCTGGTGCAGGCGACGGGCCGGCCCCTGGACGCCGGCGTGTTCAAGGCGCACCTGGAACGGCGGTATCTGGGGTGATGGCCGGTGCGGCCTAGGACCACGACCTTGCCCCGTTCCGCGTCCGCCGCTAGTCTACCCCACCTTCCGTCGCCTGGAGCGAGTTGGCCGTGAAGTATGTGAGCACCCGGGGCAATGCGCCCGTGCTGGATTTCGACGACGTCCTGCTGGCGGGCCTGGCCCGTGACGGCGGCCTGTACGTGCCGGCCAACTGGCCGAAATTCTCGTCCGCCGAGATCCGGGCCATGCGCGGGCTGCCCTATGCCGATCTGGCCGTCCGCGTCATGGAGCCGTTCGTCCAGGACTGCCTGACGAACCAGGAACTGACCGCCATGGTGCGTGACGCCTATGCCGGCTTCACCCACCCGGCGGTGGCGCCGCTGCGCCAGTTGGGCCACAACCAGTGGGTCATGGAGCTGTTCCATGGCCCGACGCTCGCCTTCAAGGACTATGCGCTGCAGCTGGTCGGCCGCCTGTTCGACCACGTGCTGGCCAAGCAGGGCAAGCGCGTCACCATCGTCGGCGCCACCTCGGGCGACACCGGCTCGGCCGCCATCGAGGCCTGCCGCGACCGCGCCGCCGTCGACGTGGTCATCCTGCATCCCAATGGCCGGGTGTCCGAGGTGCAGCGCCGCCAGATGACGACGGTGCTGTCCGACAACGTGCGTAACCTGGCGGTCGAGGGCACCTTCGACGACTGCCAGGACCTGGTCAAGGCGCTGTTCGCCGACCACGCCTTCCGCGACGAGATGCAGCTGTCGGCGGTCAATTCCATCAACTGGGCCCGCATCATGGCCCAGATCGTCTACTACTTCGCCGCCGCGGTGGCGCTTGGCGCGCCCGACGTGCCCATGGCGTTCGCGGTGCCCACCGGCAATTTCGGCAACGTCTTCGCCGGCTATGCGGCACGCGAGATGGGGCTGCCCATCGACAAGCTGGTGGTCGGCTCCAACACCAACGACATCCTGACCCGCTTCTTCGAAGGCGGCGTGATGAAGGCCGAGGGCGTCGTCCCCACCTTGTCCCCCAGCATGGACATCCAGGTTTCCAGCAACTTCGAACGCCTGGTCTTCGACACGCTGGGCCGCGACGGCGCCGCGGTGGACAGGCTGATGGGCGAGTTCCGCTCGGCCGGCGCCATGGTCATGCCGCAAGGGGCCTGGCAGGCCATGCGCGGGCTGTTCGAGGGCTTCCGCTTCGACGACGACGGTACCCTGGCCGCCATGCGCGCGCTGAAGAACACCACCGGCGAGATGCTGGACCCCCACTCGGCCATCGGCGTCGCCGCCGGGCTGAAGGGCCATTCGCGCCCCGACTGCACCCTGGTCGCCCTGGCCACCGCGCATCCGGCCAAGTTCCCCGACGCGGTCGAGAAGGCCACCGGCGTGCGCCCCGGCCTGCCGCCCCACATGGCCGACCTGTTCCAGCGCACCGAACGGTTCGAGGTGGTTGCCAACGATGCCGCCGGGCTGAAGGACTATGTGCGCGCCTTCGCCCGACGAGGGCATGCATGAGCGAGCCGAAGGCGAGCGCGGCGGCGTTGAGCCGCCCGGAGCGAAGCGGAGGCAGCCAAGCCCGCGGATGCGGACGCCCGGCGCCTGAGGGAAAATTCCGATGACCGCGATCCGGGAGACCAGGCTGGCCAACGGCCTTCGGGTCGTCACCGACCCCATGGATACGGTCGAGACGGTGTCGCTGGGGGTGTGGGTCGATGCCGGCACCCGCCACGAGCCGCCGCCGGTCAACGGCGTCTCGCACATGCTGGAACACATGGCGTTCAAGGGCACCGACCGCCGCTCGGCCCGCGACATCGCCGAGGAGATGGACGCCGTCGGCGGCCACCTCAACGCCTATACCGCCCGCGACCACACCGCCTATTACGCCAAGGTGCTGAAGGAGGATGCCGGGCTGGCGCTCGACATCGTCGCCGACATCCTGCAGCACTCGACCATGGACGCCGAGGAGCTGGCGCGCGAGCAGGCGGTGGTGGTCCAGGAGATCGCCCAGGCCATCGACACCCCCGACGACATCATCTTCGACCACTTCCAGGCCACCGCCTATCCGGCCCAGTCGCTGGGCCGCCCGGTGCTGGGCACCGAGGAGCTGGTCAAGGCCATGGACCGCGACGTGGTGTTGGGCTACATGCGCGGGCATTACTCGGCGCCGTCCATGGTGCTGGCCGGGGCCGGGCGCATCGACCACGACCAGCTGGTCGCCGAGGCCGAGCGGGCCTTCGCCGCCCTGCCCGACTTCCAGGCCAACACCACCGACCGCGCCGTGTACGGCGGCGGCGACTACCGCGAGGAGCGCGACCTCGAGCAGGTCCACGTGGTGCTGGGCTATGACGGGGTGTCGTACACCGACCCCGACTACTACGCCGCCTCGGTGCTGTCGACGGTGCTGGGCGGCGGCATGTCGTCGCGCCTGTTCCAGGAAGTGCGCGAGAAGCGCGGCCTGGTCTATTCCATCTATTCCTTCACCACCTCGTACGACGACGGCGGCCTGTTCGGCGTCTATGCCGGCACCGGCGAGGACGAGCTGGCCGAACTGGTGCCGGTGATGTGCGACGAGATCGTCGGCATCGTCGACGGCATCGCCGAGGCCGAACTGAACCGCGCCCGCGCCCAGCTCAAGGCGTCGATCCTGATGAGCCTGGAAAGCACCAGCGCGCGCTGCGAACAGCTGGCCCGCCAGATCCTGATCTATGGTCGCCCCATCCCGGTGGCCGAGCTGGTGGCGCAGATCGAGGCGGTCTCCGCCGATGACCTGGTCCGCGTCGCCCGCCGCCTGCTGGCCGGCACCCCCACCCTGGCCGCCATCGGCCCCCTGTCGAAGCTGGAAGGCTTCGACGCCATCGCCGGACGGCTGAAGCTGTAGGGCGGGATGGACGACGGCTACACACGGCTGCAGGCGTTCCTGGATGGGCTGAAGGCCGATCTCTACCCCGAGCCGCCCTCTGACCTGCACCGCGGCATCATGCGCAAGGCCATCGACGTGCTGCTGGCCGAATTCGCCCCTCCGCCCGGCGCCAAGGTGCTGGACGTCGGCTGCGGCCAGGGCGACGCGCTGGCCATGTTCGCCGAAGCGGGGCTGGATCCGGTCGGTATCACCCTGGGCGAGGATTATCGCAATTGCCTCGCCCGCGGCTTGGCCGTGCGCGAGATGGACTTTTCGTTCCTCGACTTCCCCGACGCATCCTTCGACGTGGTGTGGTGCCGCCACGCCCTGGAACACAGTCCGTTCCCGCTGTTCACCCTGGCCGAGCTGCGCCGGGTGATGAAGCCGGGCGCCGTCCTTTATGTCGAGGTGCCGGCCCCCGATACCTGCGTCCACCACGAACGCAATCCCAACCACTACAGCGTGTTCGGCAAGTCGGCTTGGGCGGCGCTGTTTGACAAGGCGAAGCTGGCCCTGGTGCGCACCTTCGACATTCCCTTCCAGCTGCGGGCGGGCACCGACGTCTACTGGGCCTTCTTCCTGCGCATTCCTTGAGGGCGGCGATGGCGAGGCATCTCGGCCGCTCGGCCTTCACCCGCTTCAAGACCAAGCTGCCCTTCGAGTTCGCCCTGCCGACCTTCGATCCGGTCCACCGCCAGGCTGCCGACGGCAGCCGCGACTACCTGACCCGCAACCCCATGCTGCGCCAGCAGGTCGCGCAAGGGGTGCAGGCCGGCCAGGTGCGGATCGTCGAGGAGGGCGCGCGCCTGCCCGCCATCCCCATGGAGCAGTGGGCCACCACCGACTTCGCCGGCAAGAAGGTGCTGTTCATCCTGCCCTCGCAGGCGCTGGGCGACTGCGTCGGCATCGCCCTGTTCCTGCGCTCGTTCCGCCGCCGTTGGCCGGGGGTGACGGTGGCGGTGGCCAATTCGGGCTCGGCCACCGACATCTTCGCCCGCGAACCGGGCCTGCAGCTGTTCCCGCTGCTTGTGTCGGAAAAGCAGCTCAAGCGCTTCCCGCTGGTGATCGACCTGGGCGACATGGACGGATGGAACGCCATCGCCACCAGCCCGGTCGAGGCCGAGACGGTGCTGCTGTCGCGCTTCGCCGTCGAGCCCGACCCGGCCATCGCGCTGGACGGCCGCAGGGTGCCGGAACGCCCGCGCTTCGCGCTGCTGCCGCTGGCCAGCTCGCCGCTGCGCACCCTGCCCCCGGCCCTGACGGTGGCGCTGGCGCGTGCCCTGGCGCCGCAGGGCGAGGTGGCGGTGCTGCTGAACGCCTACCAGGGCCAAAGCCGCTTCTACGACCCCGCCATCAGGGCCCAGCTGCCCGACGGCACCCAGGTGTTGCCGGGCTTTCGCACCGTCGGCGAGTTGCTGGACTTCGTCGCCGGCCGCGACTACGTGGTCACTGCCGACAGCGGCCCGGCCCACCTGACCAAGCTGTTCGCCACGCCGGGCACCGCCGTCTACACCTCGGCCGGGGCCGAGGTGCTGCAGGGCCGCTTCCGCAACCTGCAAGCCTGGCAAACCCGGTTCACCGGACCGCACTGCGCCGCGCCCTGCGGCCTGGCCCGCCTGCGCGTGGCCGCCGACGGGCGCATCGGCTGCATGGGCAGCCTGGGTGCGCCGCTGGCCGAACTGCCCGGCCTGCCGGTCGACGCCGATCCGGCGCTGACCGAACGCCTGGTCCTGCGCACCCCCGTCCCCTGCGTCGCCGCCCTGTCCCAGCAGCGGGGCGACGTGGTCGAAGCGGTACTGGCCGACGTCAGGTCACGGCGGCCTGCCTAGAGCGCGCCTACCGCCTTCAGGATCGCGTCGGTCTGTCCCGCCCAGTCCATGCCGCGCATGAGCTCGGCGCCGGCCAGGCCGCGGCGGCGGGCCTGGTCACGGTCCTGCCAGGCGGCTTCCATGGCTTCGACCAGCTCGTCGACGTCGGATACGCCCCCGCCCTCGGCGCCCACGCGGGGGGGAGCCCGGGCCGGCGCCGGCTGGCGGTCGAGCGACCAGCAGGCCCCGTCGCGGATGATGTCCTTGTGCCCGGTGTTGGCCGAAAGCACCACCGGGACGCCGCAGGCCATCGCCTCCATCGCCACCAGGTTGGTGCCGCCCTCGCAGCGGTTGGGGAAGACCGCCAGGTCGACCTCGCGCAGCACGCCCGGCATCAGGGCGTTGGCGACGAAGCCCAGGTTGGCCCAGCTGCCGGCGGGCAGGCCGCAGTCCTTCAGCCAGCCGTCGATGTCGACGGTGTTGTTGACCAGCACCCTGGGCGCGCCCAGCCCGTGCGGGCCCTCGGCGATGCTGGCCACCGACTTGGGGAACGGGTTGCCCCAGCACACCGCCAGCAGCGCGTCGCGCCGGCGCGACTGGAAGGCCTTGAACGCCTTGACCACGATGTCCTGGCCCTTGCGGAATTCCAGCTTGCCGCCGCTGAACACCACGAAGCGCTCGCCGAACAGGCCGCGCTTGGGCCCAGGGCAGAACAGGCTGGAATCGACGCCCTGCAGCACCGTCTGCACGGCGGCAAAGCCCCGGGCCTGCAGGATCTCGGTGTTCCATGAGCTGCCGGCGAGGATGCGGCGGAAACGCCGGCCGCGCTCGAGCGCCTCGGGCGCCATGGCCGTGTTCTCAAGGAACATGAAGCCCGAGCAGTTGTCGCCCACCGCCTCGTCGACGAAGGAGTGGTTGAGCGCCACCAGCATGGGCTGACCCTTGGGCGGCTTGGTGCCGAAGCGGCGCTGGTGCTCTTCCGAGCGGGCGAAGGTCTGGCCCAGCAGGCGGGCGCGCACGGCGTCGACCACCACGTCGTCGCGCTGCAACCGCCCCAGGATCAGCGGTTTGGCCCCCTTGGCGCGGCACTCGAGCTCGACCGCCAGGTTGAGGCCGAACACCCCCCAGCCGAAGAACGACGACGGCCGCCAGCCGATGCACAGCGTCGAAACCTTCACCGCTCACCCCCCTTGTCCGTTTCCCGCATTCCTAGCCCAAATCGGCCGCCGCGTCAGCCGCCAGCGCCATGATCTGCCGGGCGCGGTCGTCCCAGCGGTGCGCAGCCAGGAAAGCGGCCCGCCCGCGCGCCGCCAGGTCCTCGTCGGCGCCGGCCAAAACGCCGGCCATGTCTTCAGGGGCCGCCGCCACCACCGGCAGGTCGGCACCGACCAGGAAGTCCGACGGCGTCGACAGCGCCGCGGCGCCGGCCGACAGGGCGACGAACAGCCGCTCGTGCGAGCCGTGGTGGCGGGGCATGGCGTTGACCACCACCCGGGCACGGCCGGCCATGGCGGCGACCTCTGCCGCCGGGCGCGGACCCACGAATCGGACGCCGGGACCCGCGACGCCCTCCCAGCCCGAGCCGACCACGGTCAGGCCCTGCCCGCCCAGCGCCGCCACCGTGCGCCGGCGGATGTCGGCACGCAGGTAGCGGTCAAGGGTGGCGAAGTACGGATAGAGCGCCAACGGCGCCGCCACCCCGGCCACCTTGCCCACCGCCTCGACCGGATGGCGCAAGGGTTCGGCACGCAGCAGGTCGAGCATGTCGTTGAGACGGCGCTCGACCACCGCGCCGTGGCCGCGCCAGCCGGCGCGCTGGCGTTCCGGGTCTTCGCCCAGCGAAGCGGCGAACAGCAGAGGGATGTCGCGCTCGCCCCAGGGACGGCCGGGGATGTCGGGGGCCGAGTGGGGCAGGAACGCCACCCGCGCCCCGTCCCCCAGGTGACCGCGGCAGAACGCCACGTCGGCCGGCGCGGTCGAGGTCACCACCCGGTGCGGCAGCGCCAGCGCCACCTGGTCCCACACCAGCAGCAGCGGGTCCAGGTAGACCGAGACCAGCGGCACCCCGTGCCCCTCATAGACGTTGCCGGCGACGCGGGTATCCAGGCCGAACCCGGCCACCGACACCGCGAAGGCGACCTGGCCGCCGCCCAGATGCGCCATCAGCGCCGGCGCATGGCCGGGGTCGCGCAGGTCCAGGATGCAAGGTTCACACCCGGCACGGCCGAGCGCGGCCGCCAGTTCGGCCACCATGCCGTTGATGTTGTCGTACAGGCACGCCCCGGCGAACAGCAGCACGCGGCGGCGGGGGGCGGTCAGGACCTGCCTCCGCGCATGACCCAGCGCAGCAGTAGCGTGGTCACCAGCCCGACGGCGACGATGATCAGGGTGGCGATCAGGGTGCCGAAGGGGTGTTCGGTGCCGAACGGCAGCGCCCCGGTGTTCATGCCGAAATAGCCGGTGATGAAGGTCATGGGCAACATGACCACGGTGACGATGGACAGGGCATAGGTGTTGCGGTTGGTCTGCTCGGCGACCATGGCCACCAGCTCTTCCTGCAGGATCGAGGCGCGCTGGCGGATTTCGTCCAGGTCTTCCAGGTGGCGGACCAGGCGGTCGTTGACCTCGCGCAGGTGCTTCTTGGCGTCCTCGGTCAGCCAGCTGGCGTCGTCGTGGCGCAGGCGGTAGAGCGCGTCGCGCTGGGGGGCGAGATAGCGGCGGAACTGGACGACGCGGCGGCGCAGTTCGGCGATCTCGGCCCGGGTGCCGCCGGCGCCGGCGGCGATGCGGTCCTCAAGCTCCGAGACCTCGTCCTCCAGTTCCGAGGCGAGGTCGCCCAGGTGGTCGGCCACCTTTTCGGCGATGCGGGCCATCAGCGCCCCGGCCGAGCGCGGCCCCTTGCCGGTCATCATGGACAGGCGCAGGTCGCGCAGCGCGGTCAGGCTGTGGGCCTTGTCGCGCAGCGAGATGCAGCGCCCGGCCTCCATCCAGATGTGCACCGGCACCAGCTGGCAGTCGATATCGGCCGCCGCCCGCTCGGCCGGGTCCAGCCGGTTGACCCCGCGCAGCACCACCAGCAGGTCGTCGTCGACATCCTCGACGCGCGGCCGCGATTCCTCGGCCAGCAGGGCCATGGCCACCAGGGGATCCAGGCCGGCACGCGCCCGGACCCAGTCCTGGGCGACGGGATCGTCGCGCTCCAGATGGACCCACAGGAAGCCGTCGGCGGGCTTCCACGCCTGGACCTCGTTCCAGGTCAGGTCGACATAGTGCCCGTCGGCAGTCATCAGCATGGCGAAGCGCAGGCCCGGCTCCAGCCCGGCGACAAGCTCACGGTCGACGACCATCGGCTTCCTTTCCGCGAAGTATGCGCGAAGGATAGCCCGCCAAGCCGCCGCCCCGCCACAGGGAAGCATTCAAGCTTCGCGGCGCTCATCTCTTGATCTAGGGTAGAAAAGAAAATGTTCGGGAGACGCCCATGATCAGGAGCAGCCTTTTCGCCCTGGCGCTGGCCTTCGCCGCCGCCCCCGCCCTTGCCGCCGATGCCCAGAGCGGCGGGCTGACCGACACCCTGGGCAAGGCGGTCAAGGACGCCGCCAGCCAGGCCACCACCGACACCGTCAACAAGACCCTGGGCAACGACCGGCGCGACGATCGCACCGACCGTGACCGCCGTGATGACCGCGACCGGCGCGACGACCGCGACCGTGACCGTGACCGTGACCGCCGCGACATCCGCGACGACCGCGGCGACGCGCCGGGCAATTCGTGGAGCCACCGCCGCGACGGCCGGGGCGACCGCGACCATCCCGGCAAGGGCCGCAAGAACCGCGACGACTGATCGTCCCCCGCCCCGCGCCGACGGAGCACCCGGGCGAACGCTCGGGAGCGGCGCCGGCGCGGGCGGGAACGCGCCCTTGCCGCGGGGGGTTATACGGTCTCCAACCATCAGGAGACCGCCATGCCGTTCAACCCGCTGGCCGAGAAGGGCATCCCGCTCGAGCGTCAGTTCCGCAACTGGTCGGAACTGAACGCCCTGCCCTACGACACCGACGTCGTCCATCCCTATACCCGCTGCCGGGTCATCACCATGAACGGCATCGAGGTCGAATCGGTGCTGTTCGGCCACCAGTTCGCGCGCCACACCATCGATCTGGACATCAAGCGCCGGCTGGCGGCGGTGCGGCGGGTCGAGGCGCAGCAGCAGAAGGCGGTGGCCGGCCTGATCCCGGGCGATGAAACCACGCTGGAACACACCATCGCCTACGAGCAGGTCGCCGTCGACCTGACTGCCTGGCTGGCCCAGACCGAGCCCGACCCCTACGTCAAGCAGGTGCTCGAATTCGGCCTCCTGGAAGACTTCGACCACCTGTACCGCTACGCCAACCTGCTGGACCTGACCAGCCCGCGCAAGGCCGCCGACCTGGTGGGCGAGCTGACCGAGATCACGCCTGGCCGCCCCACCTTCATGGAGCACCGCCACCCCTTCGACGACGTGCGCATGGCCCTGCCCAAGGGGGCCAACCCGCTGTCGCTGCTGCACGCGCTGACCATCGTCGCCGCCGAGCAGCAGACCATGAACTTCTACATGAACATGGCCAACCGCTTCGTCGAGCCGGTCGCCCGCGGTCTCTATACCGAGATCGGCGAGATCGAGGAACAGCACGTGACCCAGTACGAATCCCTGCTGCCCGCCGATTCGACCTGGGCCGAGATGCTGGTCCAGCACGAGTATAACGAGTGCTACATGTATTGGTCGTTCCTGCAGACCGAGGACGATCCCCGCATCAGGCCACTGTGGGAACTGCACCTGAACTTCGAGATCGAGCACCTGCGCCTGGCCTGCGAGCTGATGCGCAGCCTGGACGGCACCGAGCCCGAGGCCATGCTGCCGCCCGAGCTGCCCGAGCCGGTGCGCTTCCAGTCCAACAAGGGGTATGTGCGCCGCGTGCTCGCCTCGCAGCTGGACCTGACCGCCAAGGACGTCAACATCGTGCCGCTGGCCGACATCGGCCGCGACGACCGCTATTTCGCCTATCGCGGCGCCGTCAACGGCAACACCGCCCCGCCCACCGAAGCCATCATCGACGACCACCGCCAGCAGACCGGCACCGACTATCGCCTGGAAACGGAGGGGCCCCATCCGGTCGACTGGCTGCGCCAGAGCCAGGCTGCCGAGTAGCGGAGGAAAAAGCCATGCGGGCCCTGGTCTATCACGACAAGCACGACATCCGCTGCGACACCGCTTCCGCTCCCTCCCCCGGCAAAGCCGGGGGAGGGATCAGCCGCCCTATTTCTTCACCCGCCCCTTGACCACCTGAGTGCCGTCGGCGTTGTAGGTGACGTCGGCATCGAGGTAGTAGGCCTTGAGGTCGGGGCGCAGCAGCTTGACCATGTCGAAGGCCTCGCTGGACCGGGCCCCGGTGGCGCAGACGAAGACGATCGGCTTGTCGGCGGGCAGCGTGTCCACCTGCTTCTCGAGCATGTTGATCGGCAGGTTGCGGGCCGTGGCGAAGTGGCCGCGGTCATATTCCTTGGCATCGCGCACGTCGAAGACATGGACCGCGCCGGGGTTCGAGGCCAACAGGGCGACGAAGCCGTCGGGCTCGACCGTCTCGCCCCCCGCCGCCACCGGAACGCCCGCCGCCGGTTTTGCGGCCGGGCCGGCAGCGGAAGCGGCGGCCGCGACGGGCTTGGCCCCATAGGCCTCGGTCCAGGCCGGCTCGCCGGCGGGGAAGACGCGCACGTCCGTGTAGCCGAGCGCCCTGGCCTTCAGGGCCGAGCTGGAGCTGAGCGGGCAGGCAAGGCCGCCGCAGAAGAAGACCAGCGGCGTCTTCTTGTCGGCCGGCAGCAGGTCGGCCTGCTTGTCGAAGCTGGTGTCGGGGATGTTGATGGCGCCGGGGATCGAACCCTCGTCGAAGCGCTTCTTCGGCCGGGAATCAATCAGGACGGTGCCGTCGGGCTTGTCGATCACGCCCTTGACGAAGGCCAGCGACACCGCCACAAGCTCGCCCTTGGCCTCCCAGTCTGGCATGCCGGCGGCATAGACCTTGACGTTGGCGTAGCCCAGCTTCTCGGCCTTGAACGCCGAGGAGTGGCTGAGCGGGCAGGCCAGGCCGCCGCAGTAGAACACCAGCAGCTTGGACTTGTCGGCCGGCAGCTTGTCGACGTTCTTGTCGAAGGCACTGTCGGAGATGTTGATCGCGCCGGGGATGTGGCCAAGATCGTAGCGCCCCTTGGCCGGGCGCGAGTCGATGACCACGGCGTCGGGCCGCGGCGGCAGCGTCGCCACCTCCTTGACCAGGGCATAGTCGGCGATGACCGGGAATTTGTCGAAGGCGGCTTCCTCGCCACGGGCGGCGGAAGCGGCGCCGGCCAGCAAGACGGCGGCCAGCAAGGGTGCGAAGGACCTCATGGACGGGTTCCCCCCGGACAGTTTCACACCAGCCGATGGTATTATACTTTAGCCCCAGGTAGAACGAGTGGGATCGCCTTGCCTGCCATGCGCGAGAGGCCGGACCCGCCCCCGCTCTCGGCACCGCTTGATGGCCATCAAGTAATCTCGCACTCATGCATGCGACGGTCGCCCGCCATCAATTTCGATGGCCCGTACGATTACTTGAGGTGTTCCTTATGAAACTGCAAGGCAAGATCGCCGTCGTCACCGGCGCCAGCAGCGGCATTGGCCGCAGCATTGTCGAACGCTTCGTCGCCGAGGGCGCCAAGGTGGTGGCCTTTGCCCGTAACGCCCAGGCCCTTGCCGAGCTGTCCGACCGCTTCCCCGGCCAGGTGACCACGGTGGCCGGCGACGTGACCAAAATGGACGACCTGGCCCGCCTAGCCCAGGCCGCCGCTGCCGCCGGCGGCGTCGACATCGTCGTCCCCAATGCCGGCGTGGCCCGCGTAGTGGGCTTCGAGGACAGCACGCCCGAGGCCTTCCACGCCCAGTTCTCGGTCAACCTGCTGGGCGCCGCGCAGACCGTGCGGCTGTTGCTGCCGCATATCCGCAAGGGCGGCTCGGTGCAGTTCATCACCACCTTCCTGACCCAGGTGGGCTTCCCCGGCCTGGCCATCTACAGCGCCAGCAAGGCGGCGCTGAAGTCGCTGGCCCAGACCCTGGCGGCCGAACTGGCGCCCAAGGGCATCCGCGTCAACTCCATCGCGCCCGGCCCCATCGCCACCCCCATCTGGGGCAGCGTCGGCCTGCCCGCCGACGTGCTGGGCCAGGTCGCCGGCCAGATCAACGCCCGCCTGCTGACCGGCCAGTTCGGCCAGCCCGAGGACATCGCCGAGACTTCGGTGTTCCTGGCCTCGGACGCCGCCAAGAACATCTTCGGCCAGGAAATCGTGGTCGACGGCGGCTATACGGTCGGCTGAAGACGACAAAGGGGGCGGCCCGTGGGGCTGCCCCCGTTTTCACAGCCGCACGATCGGGGATAAGCGAGTGCGGTGGCGCCGTAATTCTGGCACCGTTGGCCAAGTGACGGCCTGCTGGCGGAACGACGCGACGGGCAGCCGGGGACAACAGACGCCGGAATCATGGCCGAGCTTGGCCGCGGCCGGCGTGCCATTACAATGGAAGGCGACGACAAAGGAAGGCGACACCTTGCCCCGCACCGCGTTTCCGGCACTGCTCTGCGTCCTGTTGTCCATGGTCGCCGCCACCGCGTCGGCGGTGACCATCCTCGACAGCACCTGGCGGCAGGAAGGCGGCGCCAAGGGCAAGGAATGGGCGGGGTTCGGCGCCGCCATGGCCCTTGCCGGCGAGCCCCAGTTCGCGTCCGTGCTGGCGCTTTCGAGCGACGGCGAAACCTGGGGGGAGGCCTCGGCCACGTGGATCGGCAACGGCGAGGACGGGCACGCCTACCTCTTGACCGCCGCCCACATCTTCAGCCTGCCGGCCCGGGCCGATGCCTATGTGGTGCGTACGCCCGGCGGTCGGGTGGTCAAGGCGGACAAGGTGTGGCTGCACCCGCTGTGGAACGGCAGCCTTGATACGCGCACCGGCTACGACGTGGCAATCCTGCGCACTCGGGCGCCCATCACCGACGCCATGCCGCAGCCCGTTCTCTATGCCGGCAACGCCGAGGCCGGCAGGTTGCTGACCTTCGTCGGCTTCGGCAGCCGGGGCATCGGCTCCACCGGCCAGCAGGACCGCTTCTACCGCGGCTCGGAAAAGGCCGCCGCCCAGGGCACGATCGACCAGGTCGTGCCGCCGGCCGCCCCCGTGCCCGTCGGGGCCGACGGCGGCAACTACCTGGGAGTGTTCCTGCCCAAGGAGGACGGCAGCCTCAAGAACCCCTATGGCGGCGGCAATCGCCCCGCCACCCGCCTCGGCGGATTGCTGGGCTCAGGCGACAGCGGCGGCTCGGCCTGGATCAGATCCGCCGACCGCTGGCTGCTGGTCGGAGTGAACTCCAACGGCAGTGGGACGGCCGCCTACGGCGACACCTCATGGTTCACCCGCATCTCGCCGCTGCGGTCGTGGATTTCGGGGATCTTTCCGGGCGCCAGATTCGCGGAGGATTGACCAACGAGCCCCCAAGCCACGCTTCCGGCACCTGGCGCTTGGGTCGAGAGGGCGTTGCCCGTGCGCAACCACAACACATGTGGCGCACGCAATCCCGCTAATCGACTTCGATGTAATAAGCGACCCAGTACAACAGGTTGAAAAGTACGAGCGCCGCTTGCGTCACCACCACGAACGCCCCTCCGCCTCCCTTGTTGCGGATGACAAGGGACACCGCCATGGGGATCGTCAGCGCCAGCAGAACCATGCCTGGAAACATGAAGAACGGAATGGGCTGCGGCTTGCCGGAAAACAACAACGCCCCGCCAAACAGAAGTTCCTGAAACGCCCCATTCAACGTCCCGATCGCGCACAGGGCGACGATGGGCGTGCTCGTGACCAGCCGGACGAACTTGGCGCCCGCTGTTTCCGGCCCTATTTCCGCATTGCTCAACTTCTTTCCCCCCGATGACGCCCCTCCGAAGCAGGCCCGAAATCACCCAATGCGCAAGCGCGTTCGATGCACAGGAGAAGGGGGCACGAGAGCCGTCTCCCAGACCACCCAGGCACATTCTCGGCACATGGGGAAACCGGGCAGTCAATTCGCAGAGCCCGCCCCCGCACGTTTCCCCCTTTGCCATCCGCCCCGTATCGCGCTATAAACCCCGCCTTCTCGCTCGCACGAGACCCGCGCAGCCGTAGCTCAGCTGGATAGAGCGCTGCCCTCCGAAGGCAGAGGTCGTAGGTTCGAATCCTACCGGTTGCGCCACTCCTTCCCCGCAGAAATCCTTGCCATTCGCCCAATGCGTGCCTGGGCGGGTGGATTTCCAATGATTTTTCGGGACAAATCCGGGGCACTCAGGGGCAGACGTTGTCCCGGAGGTGTCCCATGGCGACCATAGCTCCGCGCAAGAACGACAAGGGCCAGGTCATCGGCTGGCAGGCCAAGATCCGCCGCCGCGGCTTACCCGTTCAGTCCAAAACCTTCGAGAGCCGCAAGGCGGCCGAGGACTGGGGCACGATCATCGAAGCGGAGATGATCCGCGGCGTCCATGTCGATCGCTCGCTGTCCGAGCGGCACACATTCGGCGAGGTGATCCAGGGCTACATCGACAAGGTCGCGCCCACACACAAGGGCGGTCAGGCCGAAAGCCTGCGGCTGCAACGGTTCGTCCGGGAAGAAGCGGAGGTAAGGCAGGATGGTGATGTCGAGCACCGTCTCTCCGTCGGGCAGGGTCAGCCAGACTTGCAGGTTCGTCGGCACGACCTTCCCATGATTTTCGCCCCGCCATTCCTCGGCCAGACTAGCTAGTGTTGGGCGGAATAGCGGTTCGCCGTGGTCGACGACGTCGCCGATGGTGACGAAGGCCGGCAACCCTACCTTTTGCAACTCTCCCCACAAGGCGAAATGCAGTTCGGCACAACTCAGGCGGAGGTCGGGCCCCGGCGTCCGCGCCCGCACGAACCGGTCGGCGACGGCAAGATAATCGCTCCCCTTGGTCCCGGCCGGCACCTGGGGCTCAAAGTCATGCTTCAACGAAATGCTGCCTATAGCTCATAACGCTTTACCCCAAACTCGAAACGCGTCGGCGTGCTTCTCGCACTGGATCGCTAATTCCACCACCTGAGGTGCGCGGGGCAGGCCTCTCGCCAGCTCAGCACGCCCTCTGCCCCCGCCAGCCATGCTACCGCAGCCGGCTCGACGGCACGCATGGCACGGCATTGCTCCCGGAACGCCTCCCATGCGGCTGTTGGCGAGAAGGCGCTGGGCGGCCTCAGTGAGGCCGGGAAATCAGGGGTTGGGTGGTAGAAGGGGCCGGCAGCCACCTCGGTAACGATTTGCTCGGGCGGCCACAGGGGTATGGCGCCGCCACCCAGCATGAACCCGCCATTGCGGTCGAAGCGGGCCAACTCGCCGTCACGGTGGAGCAGGACAACCCCGGCGCCACACTCCGCCGCCCATTTGCGGCCGGTATTGAACGCCAAGGCCGCGTCATGATCGGGCTTGGGCAGCCAGCGCGAGGCAACAACCCTCCGGCTGCCATTGGCCAGGAGCAACAGCACGAACCCATCTTCTTCGCTCATTGCCCTTCCTCCTTTGGCTTCCGATACAAGGGTTGAACGGTGGCTGGGCCTGCAAGCTCGCCAGGCGCCAAGGGCACACATTGCTCGCCGTCGTCAGCCTGGGTGAGGCGGTTTGGCAGCGGCGTGGTCGGCCGGAGGACGTGCATGGGAATAGCCAAGAACTTCTCCATTGCGGCCCCCCTTGCGAAACCATTAGAGGAATCGTCTCCCTATTTGCGCCCCCTGTCGAGGGGACGGACCCATGGTTTCATGCGCTTTGTGCATGGCGAATGCGGAAGTCCGCAATGCTCGTGGAGGGTGGGACGAAAATGGATCCGGCGGAACTGAGAGCCCTGCGAACCCCGATGCTCACACCCGCTGAACAGGCTGAGCTTCGGGCCTGGGCAAAGGCGGCCCTGGCGCTGTTGCCGGCGATACGCGCAGCCCGGGAAGGCGGCTCGTTGTAGGTGCATGCTGAATCTGAGGTTGACCGAGAGGGTGGTCGGCGGCCGTGATCCGCTTTTGTTCTTGACCGCGAGAGACGGTAGGTATAAATACCCTTATTGGGCATAACGCCCGCGACCCTCTATGGAGGCACGACATGTCTTGGTTCAAGCTAAAGGAGCCTATGGGCGCGAGCTATCGCGTCAATCCGGGCGATATTGTGAATACGAAAACCGCACTCACCCAACTGGGCTACTATAAGCCGCCAAAGGGAATGGGAATTCAGCCCTGGACCGATGAGGCGATGTTCGACGGAATCAAGCGGTTCCAAAAGGACAACGGGTTGGAGGTGGACGGCTTCATGCGCCCCGGCGGCCCTACCGAAGGCCGCATTAACCATCACCTCGCCCTGGCAGAGGACGGCGGCGACGGCGGCGATGACGGTGGTGATGGCGGGGGCAATGATGGCGAGAACCCCGAAAACCCTAACCCCGAGGATCCCTGGGGCTCTTTGGTCCCGACGATGTGTGCCTGCGAGGCAAGCGACGACAATCCGTATCGCGGCTTAGCCTGATCCAACTGCGGAGAGCGACAGTGAGCGAACCAGCCAAGGAAAGCGTGTTAGCCCTCCTGCGGGATGAAGGCTTAGCGCTGATCAATCGTCGCACACTCAAGTCTGTCGCACTTTCCCCATTGGATCGAGCGGAGTTGGAGGCGGCAACAAAATCACCTGATTGCACACCGCCAACATGGCTTCCAAATGCTTTTGAAGCCATCGGCGCCAAATTTGCAGCTCAAAGCTGGATCGCGAGCATCACAATGCGCCCCAAATGCAAATTCGATTTTAGGCGCATTGCTTGGGAAATAACCGAACGCTGCAATTTCAGATGTGTTCATCTGTTACCTGGACCAGAAATGCGCGCCAGGATTACCCCTTCAGAAGCGGATATTATTACTTGATCGCTTAGTGGAAATTGGCGGAATCTGGCTTCAGCTGACTGGGGGCGAGGCGCTTAGTGACCCCCATTTTGAAGCAACTTATAGGGCTGCTTGGGAGCGAGGCTTTTTGGTAACGGTTTCTACCAACGCCATGTTTCTTTCCAGTTGGATTGACCTCTTCCGCGAACTTCCGCCAAAGCGAGTTGTGATCAGCCTGTATGGCGGTTCGAACCAGACATACGCGGCAATGACGGGGGAGGCAAGGCAAGCATATGACCGGGTGGCCGGGAGCATTCGATTAGCCTCAACTGCCGGGCTCCGGCTACGTGTCTCCGTAATCGCGACCAAACTCAACCGCCATGAGATTGAGTCGATGGAGGCGTTCCTCCGCGAAGTCCGCGCGCCTTACCATATTTACACCCGTATTTCGCCTACCTTGGCAGGCAACCCCACCCCAATGGAACAAATGGCGAATATTGGGCGCCCAGCCACATTCTTTCGAGAGAATAACAGGTGCGCGGGCGGGGTGCTTGCCCTCCATGTCCATCCTTCCGGCAGGGCAAGCCCATGCAAGCATCTTACCGGCATTTCCGCGGACCTTTTTTCCGGAGATGACGAGCAGCTTCGCGCTTTAAGCAAGCATCCTGGCTGCGACGCGCCCTCAGATCGATGCGCCAATTGCAGAGCCGCTAGTCAATGTACGACATGCGGCCCAATACTCCGTCTTTATGAAAAGGCGGGGATCGTTCCGGCCTACGTATGCGCTGCACATCCGAGCAATGAGCAGATGTTGGTTGAAAGTGGCGTGAAGGATTAACCTGCCTTCAGGAGAACCGCCGTGCCGCTTACGAGCCTCATCCAAATCTTTCCTTTTGCGCCAGGCGATGGACAGCGCGTGAAAGGGCTCGGTCAAGCGCTGGCGACAATCTTGAACTCGGACAGCGCATTGGGGCTCGCCCTTGGGCACAGAACGCCCCTGTCCGTTGGAAGCGCGAGAGAATTCCTCGAACAAACGGCGGATTGGTGCAAGAAGCACGATGCCACGTCATTTGCTATCACGATTAACGGGGGCAATGCCGTCGGCCAGTTATCAGTTAGTCGTCTCAACGCCCCTGACAGACTGGGGCGGGTAGGCTATTGGCTTGGAAGCGAGCATTGGGGAAGAGGGATCATGACCGCCGCTTTTGGCCAAGCTCTTATTTTCGCAAAATCTCTTGGCCTGGAATCGGTCAGCGGCCACGTACCCACTGACAACCTCGCATCAATAAGGCTTTGGGTTCGCCATGGGGCAAAGAGCGAATGTACGCCCCGTGGTCACGAGTTCACGATCCTCCTTTGACCAATCGCGCAGCATTCGGTGTTGTCACGCCTTCGCAGGCCTCTTCCTAGGCCGGCCTCGCCGCACCTTTGGCTGTGCGCCGATGGCTTCTTGGATCAGAACGCTCAGGTGCTTGATCTTGAGCCGCTCGAAAAGTGCGTCCACGTCAACGCGGTCATAGGACTTGCTTTTGCCGGTCGAGACGCAGGGCAGCACGGAAGGCGGAATGCTTGCCAGCTTGTTGTAGCTGATGGGCCACTCGGCGACGATGTCCTGTCGAGTAAGCCATCGGCGTTGGGCGGCAGGCAGGCGTGGCGGGCGGCGCGAAGTTCCGGTACGCTTTGGGCGCATGACGGACTCCTAGTCACATGATGTGCAGGGAGCCCGGCTTAGGTCTGCGCACCGGGTGTAGGCGGCTTGGCCGCTCGCGGTCCTGCCTGGCAAATTGCGAAGACGCTCCGCCAGCAAGCTGGCCCGGGTCTCAGGCAAGGACAGGTGAACTGTGGGGAATTGCGGGCCTCCTGGTAAGCCTTCGTTGCGCCATGATCTGTATTTGTTCTTGCCGTCACGCGTTGTTAGGTAGAAAAGCCCACCTTCGTGCATTCGCACGACGGGATGCGGACCTGCCTGTCCGCAGCGGAGACGACCATGGCCCTGTTCAAACTTAAGGAACCGTTTGGCGCGAGTTATCGCGCCGATCCAACTGATATCCTGAACACCAAGACCACCCTTGGATTGCTTGGGTACTACCAGGTACCCAAAGGGCAGAAGATTGGCGCCTGGACAGACGATGCGACCTTCGACGGCATCCGGGCGTTCCAAAAGGACCATAAGCTGTCGGTGGACGGCTTCATGCGGCCGGGCGGTGAAACGGAGCGCACGCTAAATGCCCGGCTGGCCGGCCAAAGCTGGAAAGAACAAAACGCAAACGCTTTCCAGGCAGGGATCGCCCCGAATCGGGCTGCAGGCCCTTACGTGGTGAGCGTCGCCGTCGCAGACCAAGCAGTTGCCATCACCGCAGCAGTGGTAGCGCTCAATGCTGTCGCCGTGGCCGGCAATGACCCGGAGTATCCGGAAGACCCCGAGTGGGGCAGCCCGGACGATGGCGGCGACGACTCGGACTGGGGCTGAGCCTCCACAGCTTGTGACCGCACTGCACCAAGCCGGGATCACACAATCGGTGCCCAAGGAGACCTGCGATGATTCGCGCCAACACCCTGAATGTGCTGCTGACCAACTGGTGCAATGCCGAGTGCTCGCACTGCTGCATGAACGCCGGACCTCGGCGCAGTGATAGCCTCGCCGAGGAAGACGTCCGTAAGATCGTTGGTGAACTTCACCGGCACAACCGCCTCAAAGTCGTCGTTTTCGCTGGCGGCGAACCGACCGCCAGGCGGAACACCCTCCGGCATGCTCTCCGGTTCTGCTCATCGTTGGGCATTCGGACCCGAATGGTCACGAACGCGTACTGGGCAAGGAACGAGCGGTCGGCCAAGAAGCTGCTACAGGACCTGCGGGCAGACGGCCTCAACGAACTCAATATCAGCTGCGACGACTATCACCAGGCCTACATCCCTATCGCGAACGTCATCAACGCCTGGCAAGCCAGCAAAGGCCTCGGCTTTGGTGCGGTCATCATCGCCAACGGCACGGGCCCCAACAATGTGATCAACCCTGGTTATTTGGCTGCCCAGTTGGGGGAAGCCATCCCCGTGCGGTCGATCCACGACAAGCCGCTCCGCCTTAGCCGAACGCCCAAGCGCGACGGCACCTATTTTGGCATTTCTTATTCAACTTTTCAGCGGCTAGAACGGGCTGCCGAGAATGTGCCGGAGCCGATTTTCGTCGATGTGGAAGACCCGTCACTGCTGGAAGGCGGCTGCCCACACGTGATCCGCAACGCCGCGCTGTCGCCGAAGGGGCGCCTGCTGGCATGCTGCGGGTTCGAGTTTCCGCCTGGCCACCCGCTTGATCTGGGCGATGCGCGGGCGGAGGACTGTGGTCGGATCATCGAGAGGGCGAACGGCCACGACTTCGTTGCCGCGCTCGCGTTCCTTGGCCCATACTTTCTCCTGAAGGTCGTAGCTGCCGTAGCGCCAGACCTCGTCCGACCGCAGCGGTTCGGGTCGGTCTGCGAGATATGCCGAACCTTGACCACCGACCCGGAAAAGATGCGCGTCGTGCAACAGACCTCGGAATGCTGGCTCCCCGCCCTGCGGGAAGTACAAGCCAAACGCAAGGCGATGGCCGCATGAAGAGTTCCAGCTTGGTCCCCCCCACCCTCGCCTACGACATCCGCTTCCGGGGCACGCTGTGCGGCACCTCGTGGGCGAGGCTGCTGCCGGGGGCTGAGCCTGTCATCGAGTGCGCCCAGCGGATGGAGGACGTCCCGGCCATCGGTTTGCGCAAGTCTCAGAAGCGCTCGCTCCACCGCTTCACTGCGGCGGGGCGCCCGCTTGGCGGCTGGATCGAGGATTCGTTCGGCAATCGGGTCGAGTACGGGCCGGTCGATGATGTCGACCTGGTCCTCGAAGCCAACATGTTCCCGCTAACGGCCTGCCTGCTTAAGTTCTTCCATGGTATTGGCGGCGGGCGTTACCGGGCGCTGCTGCCGGAGACCGGGGAGACGATCCCATACACGCTGTCGGCCAGAGACGGCGGCCTGGAGAGCAGTTTGGGCGAGCGCATCATCCTCGGCGCGGACGGCCTGATTGCAGCAGTTTCTTTCCCCACCGCCGAGTTCGCCGTCGAGCGCAGCATCCGGCGGTTTCCGGCCTGGCGCTCGGGCAAGACGGTTCGCCGGGGCTACCAGCCTCCGGCCGACCTGCTGGTCGAGGAGGTGAGCGCCGACGGCGTTTCTGCCACCTGCGTGCGTGCGGCACAGCCCAAGGCCGTTGCCGTGTTCGTCGGCGGCACCGGCGTCTACGACCGTCACGGCTTCACTGCCCGCTTGGACCTGGGCTACCACCGGATCCTCGACGAGCTGGCCCGCTTAGGCGTCGCCAGCGTCCGCTACGAAAGGCTCGACCGCCCGTGCGCCAGCCTGGCCGAAGCCGAGACGCGCCTGGACTTCGATACCCTGTGCGACGGCGCCGGGCGGTGGCTGGACTGGCTGGGCCGCCAACACTGGTGCACTGGCCTGCCGAAGATCGTCATCGGCCACAGCCTGGGCGGACTGGTCGCCCTGGCCCTGGCAAGCCAGCGCGAAGACATCGACGGCGCCGTGCTGCTGAGCACCCCCGGCCGGCCGTTCCGCCGCATCCTCGCCGAGCAAAACGATTGGCTGCACGCCCAACTGGGTCTGTCCGAACAGTCGACCGCCGACGCCGACGCCCTTCATCAGGCGCTGATCGGGGCGCTGGAGCAGGACGCCCCTTGGAGCGAGGACACCGTCGACCCCCGGCTGCTGCCCTGGAAGCGGCAGCAGCGGCTGTACCGCAGCATCCTCGATCTCGATCCGTGCGACTTCGTCAGGGTCGGCCGCTGCCCCCTTCTTCTCGTGCACGGCGGCAAGGACGTCCAGGTGCCCCTCCAGGATGCCCGGTCGATCCTGCTGGCGGCTCATGCCGTCGGACGCCACGCCACACTGGCCGAGCAGCCCGAATTGGACCATCTGTTACGGCGAAGCACCTCGCAAGGGCTCGCGGCTCTGGCGACCTACAGTGACCGACGGCGCAGGGTCCCTGCACGGGTCCTGAAGCAGATTGCGGCCTGGGCGTGCCGGGACAACGGGGACAAATCCGGGACACCTGGGCCGGGAATCAGCAGGAATGACGGGGAATGAGGCGGAATTCGCCTTGCGCCTAACACCAGGAAAACGCTGCAAAATTTGTCACTCTCCGGCACTTTCTCCGGCGACCTCGCAGGCCCTCCGAAGGCAGATGTCGTAGGTTCGAATCCTACCGGTTGCGCCAATCTTTCCCCGCTGGAATGCTTGCCCTTCGCCCGTGTCGGTGATCCGCACGGAATAACTCCGACATATGGAGTGCCCGGGTAATGACCCGCACACGCAACGGCCTCGAATGGGCGTTTGGCGCCGATTGTTCCTCGCCTGCCGCCGAGCCTTCGGCAAATGCCCCTTTCAACTTGCCCGCTCATGGACTTTTGGCCCAACGTGATGGGCGGCTGATCGGGTTCGCCAGGGTCATCAGCGACGACTGCATTTGCAGCTGGATCGCAGAGGTTTGCGTGCGGCCGGAATGGCAAGGCCAGGGCGTTGGTGGCCAACTCGTGGACGCGGTAGTGGATCGGTTCGCGCATACGGCCATCTACTGCGACGCCCCCTCCAATCAGGTGGAGTTCGTCGCCAAGCGCGGCCTGTCGCCCAGAAGGACGCTGGTCGCTTGCGCGGCAGGCCCAGCCAAGACCGAGCCGGAAGTCGGATCGCCCTTGCCGGACGGCGTTTCGATCAGGCGGGACATGGCTGACTGGGGCAAGATCCATGAGCTCTATGCATCGGTCGGCTTTGAAATGAGGGGCGAGGCGCCGGAGCGGATCATCGAGCGGTCTTTCGCCAACGGCGCGATGGGCTTCCTGGCATTCCACGGCGACGACTTGGTCGGCATTGCCCGGGCCATGTCGGACGGGGTCACATCCGCGTGGCTGGCCGAACTGTGCGTGCGCCCCGACTGGCAAGGGCGGGGCATCGGTCGCGCGCTCGTCCACAAGGTTCGACGAACCTTCCCACAAACCGCCGTCCATGGCGAAGCCCTCGCGCACCAGGCGGAATTCTTTGCCAAGGCTGGCCTGCCGCCCCAGCCCGCGTTGGTCGCCTGCAGCAGGCGGCCGGACCCGGGGGAAGGCTCCGCGGCTTAGAAAACGCGCTGGCTGTTTCTTCCCCCCTCGTCCGAACGGTCTCCCCCATCTGGCATACCTCGTCGGGTTCTGGAATAATCCAGGACGGCCGGCGCGATTGTCCGCGGCCGGACGAACCGAAGAGGGGCGCATGAGCGGTTTCGAGGAAGACCCCAAGGACCCCCTGACCATGCGGGTCAACGACGAGCGGGCCGACGATTTCGACGAAGAGCTGGAGATGGAGCTCAACGACGAGGGCGACGACCATTTCGCCCGGCTGCTAGGCGACATGAACGACGACGACCTGGTCAGCCACCAGGTCGCCCAGCGCCGTCATTACTTCCGCGAGCTGTTCCGCCTGCAGGGCGAGCTGGTCAAGCTGCAGGACTGGGTGGTCAACAAGAAGCTGAAGGTGGTGGTGATCTTCGAGGGCCGCGACGCCGCCGGCAAGGGCGGCGTCATCAAGCGCATCACCCAGCGCCTGAACCCGCGCGTCTGCCGGGTCGCCGCCCTGCCCGCCCCCAACGAGCGCGAACGCACCCAGTGGTACTTCCAGCGCTACATCGCCCACCTGCCGGCCGCCGGCGAGATCGTCCTGTTCGACCGCAGCTGGTACAACCGCGCCGGCGTCGAGCGGGTCATGGGTTTCTGCTCGGACGACGACGTCGAGGAGTTCTTCCGCTCGGTGCCCGAGTTCGAGCGCATGCTGGTGCGATCCGGCATCATCCTGATCAAGTACTGGTTCTCGATCACCGACGAGGAGCAGCACTTCCGCTTCCAGATGCGCATCTCCGACCCCATCAAGCAGTGGAAGCTGAGCCCCATGGACCTGGAGTCCCGGCGGCGCTGGGAACAGTACACCGCCGCCAAGGAAGACATGCTGCGCCGCACCCACATCCCCGAGGCCCCCTGGTGGGTGGTCGAGGCCAACGACAAGAAGCGGGCGCGCCTGAACTGCATCCACCACCTGCTGACCCAGATCGACTACAGCGAGGTGGAACATCCACCGGTCAAGCTGCCGGCCCGGGTGCGCAACCCCGACTACATCCGCCACCCCGTGCCCGCCGAGATGTACGTGCCCACCGAGTACTGAGGTCGGATTGCGCCGACAATACCAAAGGCGTACCCTGCGGGCTTGACGAGGGATGAGGGCGGCGCGCGCCCCGGGCTTTGAGGACAGCATGCTGATCGAAGCATTCGAACACGAGGACCGCCTGGTCTGCATGCTGTCCGGCAAGTTCGGCTTCGCCGCCTACAGCGCCTTCGAGACGCTGCTGGCGCGCATCGCCGTCTCGCCCGCCCATACCGTCGCCCTTGACCTGTCTGCGACCACCTTCATCGACTCGGCGGCGCTGGGCATGCTGCGGGTGGCCCGCGACGAGGCCGAGCGCCTGGGACGGCGCTTCGAGATCACCGGGGCCACCGGCAACGTCGCCCACATCCTGCGCCTGGCCGACTTCTACCAGCGCCGCCACGGCCGCGACGGCGCCCAGGCGGTGGTGCTGCTGACCGAGGCCGCGCCCGACAACGACCTTTTGGCCGAATGCGCCGCCCGCGGCCTGGCCGCGGCGCCGCGCCACCACGGCGGCGACGCCCATGCCGGCGGCGCGGTGTTCTATGGCGATGCCGTCCCCGAGGAGGTGCACGCCGCCTTGGGCCTTCCCTA
>JBLNBU010000292.1:0-7053 GCA_050260215.1 Actinomycetota bacterium | reverse complement strand
CGCCAGTCTCCGCCAGCACCTTGGTGATCGCCGCCGTCAGCGAGGTCTTGCCGTGGTCAACGTGACCAATCGTGCCGACGTTGCAGTGCGGCTTGGTGCGCTCGAATTTCGCCTTCGCCATGACTCTTCAATCCGTGTGGTGGCGGCGTGGGCCGCGGTGGACATTTGGTTCCGGCCGGCCAAGGGTCCTGTCGGGACCCGGAAAGCCGAACGCGCGGGGAAATCCACCCCCCGTCCGCGTCCTTGAGCGACGCCGACGTCAGGGGTAATCCCGCGTCCTGCTTCCGGATTGCCGTCCGTCCCTTTCGGGCGGGCTCGGCACCCCGTTCGAACCCTCCGCCTGCGCGCATGCCCCATGAGGAACATTGCACTTGCCGAAGCGGAGGGAAGCGATTATCAAACCCACGGCGCGGGGTCAACAACTTTCCTGGCCCCACCGGCGCGGGCGTAGCTCAATGGTAGAGCCACAGATTTCCACTCTGAAGACGGGGGTTCGATTCCCCTCGCCCGCTCCAGCTTTTTGATTGTCCCTCGCCGGGCGCGGTCTCCGACCGCTTGGCCGCGGACTCAATGGCCGCCGGAGACGAACCTCGCCGAACTTGTCCCGATCGGCCGCCGTCGAGGCGGCGGCCAAGGGGCGCGGATGCGCCCCGCCCGGCGAGGGACGACAAACGACTATCGCGGCTCGATGACGTCCTTGCCCATCATGTAGGGGCGCAGGGCCTCGGGCACGGTCACGCTGCCGTCCTTGTTCTGGTAGTTCTCGAGGATGGCGACCAGGATGCGGGGGCTGGCGATGGCGGTGTTGTTCAGCGTGTGGACGAACCGGGGGCTGCCGCCCGCCTCGCGGTAGCGGATGTTGGCCCGGCGGGCCTGGAACTCCAGCATGGTCGAGCACGAGTGGGTCTCGGAGTAGGCCTTGCGGCTAGGCATCCAGGTCTCGACCTCGTTCTTGCGCACCTGGCCCATGCCCAGCTCGCCGGTGCAGGCCAGCGCCACGCGATGCGGCAGGTTCAGCGCCTGCAGGATGCCTTCCGAGTTGTTGAGCAGGAACTCGTGCTCCTTGTCCGACCAGTCGCGGTCGTTGGGGCCGATGGAGACCTGCTCGACCTTGTGGAACATGTGCACCCGGTACAAGCCGCGGGTGTCGCGGCCCGCCGCACCCGCCTCGCGGCGGAAGCAGGCCGAGATGCCGGCATAGCGGATGGGCAGCTTGGCGGCGTCGAGCACCTGGTCATAGTGCATGGACACCAGGCTGACCTCGGAAGTGCCGGCCAGGAACAGGTCGTCCTTGGGCAGGCAGTAGGTCTCTTCCATGCCGAAGGGGAAGAAGCCGGTGCCGGTCATGGCGTTCTCGCGCACCATGATCGGCGGCGACACGGCCAGGAAGCCCTTCCTGACCACGAATTCCAGGGCGAACTGCAGCACCGCCTGGTGCAGCAACACGCCGTCGCCCATCAGCGAATAGGCGCGCGCGCCGGCGTAGCCGCGGGTGTTCTCGAAGTCGACCAGGCCCAGCGACAGCGCCAGGTCCACATGGTCCTTGGGCTCGAAGTCGAACTGGCGGGGGTCGCCCCAGCGGCGCACCTCGACGTTGTCCTCGTCGGACTTGCCGACGGGGATCTCGGGCAGCGGCACGTTGGGCACGCGCATCAACAGGTCCTTGAACTCGGCATCCAGTTCGCCGAAGCGCGCCTCCAGCCCGGTCAACTCCTCGTTGATGGCCTTGGCCTGGGCCACCGCCTTGGGGCGCTCGTCGGCCGGAAGCTTGGGGATCTCCTTGGAGATGCGGTTGCGCTCGGCGCGCTGGTTCTCGAGCCGGGCCATCAGGGTGCGGCGCTCGCCATCCACCGCCAGCAGGCGATCGACGTCGACGTCGAAATTCTTGTCGCGGACCGCCTTCTTGACCTGGTCGGGCGAGGTGCGGATGAAGTCGATGTCGAGCATGGGCACTCCCTTGGGCTTGGGCCGGCGAGCACCCGTTTACCGCAACGCGGTGCGCCCCGCAACCGGGCCGGGAGCGCATTCCCCCTCGGAGCCTGGCCGCCGGCCATACCCAGGACCAGCTTTTGGCCGTCCGCATTATTGCCTATCCTGGCCCTCTCGCACCGACCGGGAGGGGATCATGCGCATACGCCTGCTTGCCGCACTGGCCTGTTCGCTGCTGGCGCCGGCGGCCATGGCCGAACCGTTCGACGCGGCCGAATTGCGTGCCGCCGCCACCAGGGCAGCCGACCTGGTCTTTCCCACCGAGGCCACCGCGCCCTCGGCCTTCGATTCCCCCCATATGATGATGTACAAGCCCGAAGGCGCCGGCCCGTTCCCCGCCCTGGTGCTGGTCCACCAGTGCGGCGGCCTGACGGGCAAGCATCCCAACCTGTCCATGGTCGAGTGGGCCAAGGCGGCAGTCGCCCACGGCTATGTGGCGCTGGTGATCGATTCGCTCGGTCCGCGCGGTGTCGACCAGGTCTGCTACGGCCCGAAGAACGACGTCACCTTCGCCCGTGGCGTGCGCGACGCCTTCCAGGCGGCCGACCACCTGCGCGCCCAGCCCTTCGTCGACAAGGACCGCGTCGCCGTCGCCGGTTGGTCATGGGGGGCGATGATCGGGCTGCTGGCCAGCAGCCACCACTGGGCCGACGCCCTGGGCGAGGGGCGCCGCTTCAACGCGGCGGTGTCCATGTATCCCGGCTGCTTCAAGATCCGGCAGTTCGGCAGCCAGGGACCGAACGCGCCCACCACCGACATCGCCCGCGACGACATCGACAGGCCGCTCTTGGTGCTGATGGGCGGCGAGGACACGGAGACCCCGGCGCGCGACTGCCAGGACCGCCTGGAACCGGCCAAGGCGGCGGGAGCGCCGATCGAAACCCACTTTTATGCCGACGCCACCCATTGCTGGGACTGCCGCCAGCTGGACGGGTTCCGCAAGGTCGACGTGCGCGGCCACAACGTGCAGTACCGCTATGACGCCGAAATCACCGCGGACTCGCAGGCCCGGATGTTCGATTTCCTCGACCGCCGGATGAAGGCGGGAGCGCGTTAGGGAAAGTGGTGGAGGGGGAAGGATTCGAACCTTCGTAGACTTCCGTCGGCAGATTTACAGTCTGCTGCCATTGACCGCTCGGCCACCCCTCCGGCCGTCGGACGGTCCTGCGAGAGGGCCGCCGCGTCGGGAGCCCGGTAGATAGGAAGAATCGATGTGCCTTGTCAATCCGAAAAGCGCGGGCTAAACCGCCCCGATGAGCAGACGAGACAACAAACGTGACTCCCGCCCCTCGCGGCGCGACCCCGAACCCCGCCGCCGCGAGCCCGACCGCCAGCCGCCGGCCGGCGGCGTGTGGCTGTACGGCAATCACGCGGTGATGGCGGCGCTGGCCAACCCCGAGCGGCGGCTGCGCCGGCTGGTGGCCACGCCGGATGCCGCGCGGGCGCTGGCCGAAAAGCTGGACGACCTGCGCGCCGAACGCCCCATACCGCCGCCCGAGGCACTGGAGCGCAGCGACATCGACCGCCTGCTGCCGCCCGGCGCCGTGCACCAGGGCATCGCCGCCCTGGTCGAGCCGCTGGCCATGCCGGGCATCGAGGACGTCGCCCGCGAGGGTGCCGCCCGCCAGTCCGCCATCGTGGTGGTGCTGGACCAGGTCACCGACCCGCACAACGTCGGCGCCATCCTGCGCACCGCCGCGGCCTTCGGCGCCCTGGCGGTGGTGGTTCCCGACCGCCACTCCCCCGACGAGACCGGGGCGCTGGCCAAGGCCGCCTCGGGGGCACTGGAACGGGTGCCGCTGGTGCGGGTGACCAACGTGGTCCGCACCCTCGAAGAGCTGAAGCAGGCCGGCTTCTGGACCGCCGGCCTGGCCGCCGACGCGCCCGCCACCCTGGCCGAACAGAAGCTGTCGGGCCGGGTGGTCCTGGTGCTGGGGGCCGAAGGCGAGGGCCTGCGCCGCCTGACCCGCGAGCATTGCGACTTCCTGGTCCGCCTGCCCATGACCGGAGCGGTGGAAAGCCTCAACGTCTCCAACGCCGCGGCGGTAGCGCTCTACGAAATAGTGCGCTAGCGGACCCGATAGGCGGTGTGGCAGGCGTTGCACGCGTCGGTGATGTCGTGCAGGGCGCCATAGACCTTGCGCTGGGCGGCGGGGGTGTTCTCGACCTCGGCATCGGCGGCGGCGACCGCCAGCCGGCTGGCGGCGTGGTGCAGGTTCATGCCCATCTCGCGCATGGGCGCCGGCATGAACTGGGCCAGGTGATCCGAACCGTGGGCGCCCAGCGACGACATGCCGATGCGGTTCTCGGCGATGTCGCCGGCCTTCTGCACGTCGCCCGCGGCCAGGGCGGCCAGCAGGTCGTTCAGCGACGCCAGGTGGTCGCGCATGTTGGCCAGCATGTGCTCCTGCATGGGCGCGGGCAGCTTGACCAGCTGGCGGGCGTCCTCGGCCCGGGCGGGCAAGGCGGCCAGCAGCAGCGCCACGGTGCAGGCGGTCCTGAATTTCATATCATCCTCCCTTGTCGAGCTGATGGATCATAGCCGCGGCAACCGCCCTGCCATATGATTGCGATCATAAGAAACGGAGGCGCGAATGGACGGAGCCGAACTGGAGCGCCGCGCCGGCGGCGGCCGTCGCCGCCTGGAAGCGGGCGCGACGCTGTTTTGCCAGGGCGACGCCACCTTCGGCCTGTTCGCGGTGGTCGAGGGCTCGGTGCGGCTGCTCCGCCACGGCTTCGACGGCGGCGCCATCACCCTGCACGTGGCCCGTGCCGGCGAGACCTTCGCCGAGGCGTCGCTGTTCTCGGACGTCTACCACTGCGACGCCGTCGCCGACGGCCCCGCCCTGGTGGCGGTCATCGACAAGCAGGCGGCGCGCGCCCTGCTGGCCACCGACACCGACTTCGCCATGGCGTTCGCCGCCCGCCTGGCCCGCCTCGTCCAGGGGCTGCGCAGCCAGGTGGAATTGCGCGACATCCGCTCGGCCGGCGACCGGATCATGGCGGCCCTGTCCCTGCGCGCCGGCCCGGACGGCAGCGTGCGCCTGGCCGGATCGCTGAAGTCCTTCGCCTCCGAGATCGGCCTGACACACGAGGCGCTCTACCGTGCGCTCAGGCGACTGGAAGGCCGGGGCGCCCTCAGGCGCGAAGACGGAACACTGGTGATCAACCCATGCGCCCGTGCAAATTAATGATCGAAATACGCCCCGCTTGGCCGTAGTCTAATACCCCAGGACTATACCGATGTAGGGGGGAGTGGTGTCGTTGCCCAGGGGACCCTTGATGGGGCGGCGGGCCGCCATGCTGGGGTTCGGCTGCGCCGCCGGGCTTGCGTGCCTGTCGCCTGCGACCGCCGCGGACCGACCGCCCGTGCTGCTGGGCCTTGACGGCGAGTTCGGCCTGACCAACAGCACCTCGGCCCAGTCCATCGAGCGCGGCATCCTGCTCGCCGTCGACGAGATCAACCATGCCGGCGGCGTGCTGGGCGGCCGGCCGCTGACGCTGGTGACCAAGGACCACCGCTCGATGCCCGCCCGCGGCATCAAGAACATCCGCGAATTCGCCCAGATGCCGGGCCTGGTGGCGGTGTTCGGCGGCCGCTTCAGCCCGGTGCTGATCGAGGAACTGCCCACCATCCTCGACACCAAGACCCTGCTGCTGGCCCCGTGGTCGGCCGCCGACATGGTGGTCGACAACGGCAGCAAGCCCAATTACGTCTTCCGCCTGTCGCTTCGCGACAGCCTGGCGATGCCGGCGATGCTGAAGCATGCCTCCCACATCGGCGCCAAGAAGGTCGGCCTGCTGCTGACCAACACCGCCTGGGGCCGCAGTTCGCTGGCCGCCGCGGAGCGGTACTTCGCCGGCGGGGGCGAGCCCAAGCTGGCCGCCACCGCCTGGTACAACTGGCGCGACCAGACCCTGATCGAGAAATACGAAGCCCTGCGCAAGGCCGGGGCCGACGCCATCGTCCTGGTCGCCAACGACGACGAGGCGGCGGTGCTGGTGCGCGAGGTGGCGGTGCTGCCCAAGGCCGACCGCATCCCCATCCTCAGCCACTGGGGGGTCACCGGCGGGGCGTTCGTCGAACAGGCCGGCGACGCGTTGTGGCAGGTCGACTTCTCGGTAATCCAGACCGTCAGCCTGTTCAAGTCCGATCCCCGCAAGGTCGCCCGGGTGCTGGAAGGAACGGGGCGGCTGTTCGGCCGCTCGCGCATCGAGGAGATCGAGTCACCCGTCGGCTTCATGCAGGCCTATGACCTGACGCACATCCTGGCCCGCGCCATAGACCTGGCCGGCACCGACGACCGCTCGGCCGTGCGCGACGCGCTCGAGCGGGTCGAGAACTACGACGGGCTTATCCGCTTCTTCAAGCATCCGTTCACGGCCGACAACCACGAAGGCCTGTCCGCCCACGACCTGTTCATGGCCCGCTTCCGCAAGGACGGCGCCATCGTCCCCATCGAGTGACCTGCATGTGGCAGCAGCCTGCACCTTTGTTCCGCACCCTGACGCTCGGCCAGCGCTTCGCCGCGGTGTCGGCGGGACTGGCCGGCCTGGCCATCCTGGTCATCGGGCTGACCGCCTGGACGCTGGCCAGCCAGGAGCTGGAACGCCACCACCGGTCCAGCCTGCGCCAGGAAGGCTCGCTGGTGGCCGAGCGTGTGGGCGGCCAACTGCGCGCCATGGCGGCGTCCATGGAGGCATTGTCGCGCAACAGCCTGCTGGCCAACGCCCTGGTCGACACCTTCGGCAAGGAAACCTACCTACTGCCGTTCCTGAGCTCGGTCCGGCAGGTCGACGGCATCCCGGTCGACATCCTGTTCGCCGACTTCGAGGGCAACCCCATCGCCACCAACGGCACCACGCCGTTCGGCCCCGACGAGATGGCCTGGCTGACGGCGACCATCGGCGGCGGCCGGTCGCGGGCCGAGGTGCGCGACGGCCCCGAGGGCCCCATGGTGCTGGCGGCGGAACTGATGTTCTATTCGCGCACGCCTACCCCCGAAGGGGCGCTGATGTACCGCTTCCCGCTGTCGTCGCTGATGGGTCACGGCGCCGCCCGCC
>JBLNBU010000291.1:0-9380 GCA_050260215.1 Actinomycetota bacterium | reverse complement strand
GGTCCAGCACGCCGACTTGGTGGCTGCCGGCATTGGCGAAATACAGCCGGCTGCCGTCCAGCGCCAGGTCCCAGGGCGAGGCAAGCGCCGTGTCGCCGCCGGGTTCGGACCCGCGCAGGATGGCGCCGCGGCAGCCGATGCCGGCGACGGTGCTGACCATGCCGCTGGCGCGGTCGATGTGGCGGATGGCGTGGTTGCGGGTATCGGCCACCCAGATGGAGCGGGCATCGCACACCAGCCCCTCGGGCCCGTCGAAGGCGGCCTCGGCGGCGGGGCCGTCGCAAAAGCCGCTACGCCCGCGGCCGTAGCGCCGCACCTCGGTGCCGTCGTCGTCGACCACCACGACCTGGTTGTGGCCGGCATCGGCGATGGCCCACTGCTTGGTGCCGTTTGGGCCCGGGCACGGCCGGATCTTGCCGGGAAAGCGCAGCCGGCCGTCACCGCCGCCCCGCGTCGGGGCCAGGGGCAGCCGGCCCGGGATCAGCTCGCCGCGGTTCCAGAACTGCGCCACCATGTCGCCCAGGCCCTGGACCAGCAGGTCGGGATGGGGCTCGCCGGCCAGTTGCCCGATGACGTAGCCGTCGGGCGACACCAGCACCAGGGTCGGCCACGCCTTCACCGCGTATTCCCGCCACAGGGTCAGGTGGGGATCGTGGACCACCGGGTGGCGGACGTCGTAGCGCTCGATGGCGCGCGCCACCGCGGTGAGGTCGCGCTCGTGGTCGAACTTGGGGCTGTGCACCCCGATCACCGCGACCTCGGCGGGGAAGGTCTCCTCGATGCGCCGCAGTGTCGGCAGCACGTGGAAACAGTTGATGCAGCAGAACGTCCAGAAGTCGAGGACGACGATCCGCCCGCGCAGGTCCGAGAGCGTCAGCGGCTCGGCCACGTTGAACCAGGACAGGCCCGGGCGGTCGAAATCGGGAGCGCGGGTGATGCCGAACATGGCCGGACCTCGCTTAGCCGAACGGATATGCTTGTATAAGGCTTTCGGCTGGCCGAGTTGCAAGGGTGCGGCTGGTGCCAAGTGGGCGGCCGCATTATCATGAGCCTTCGACCGACCCGTGAAGGATCAAGCGCCATGGCATACAAGGACATCCTGGTGCATGTGGACAACGGGGCGCGCTGCGCCGAGCGCCTGGGCCTGTCCGGCCGGCTGGCGGCGCGCATGCAGGCCCACCTGATCGCACTGAACGTCCGCTCCGAGCCCGAGCTGCCGCCCTACATCCGCGCCCAGTTCGACGACATTTCCGCCATGCGCGACCGCTGGGACGCCCAGGCGGCCGCCCAGGCCCGCGCCCTGGTCGATGCCGTGCCCGCCGCCCCCGGCCTGACCGTCGAGTGGCGCGACGTTACCGGCGAACTGGCCGACGCGGTGGCGCTGCACGCCCGCTATGCCGACCTGACCGTGATCGGCCAGGCCGACCCCGACGAGGCGGCCGCCTCGCTGGCCGAGCACCTGATCCTTGGTGTCGGCCGACCGGTGGTGGTGGTGCCCTATGCCGGGCGCTTCGCCGAGATCGGCCAGCGGGTGCTGGTGGCCTGGAACGGCTCGCGCGAGGCGACGCGCGCCGTCCACGACGCCTTGCCCATCCTCCAGGGCGCCAAGCAGGTGCACGTCATCGCCGTCAATCCCACCGGCGGCATGGCTGGCCACGGCGACATTCCCGGCGCCGACGTCTGCCTGCACCTGTCGCGGCACGCCGTCAACGCCGTGTGCGAGCACATCCAGTCCGAGGACCTGAACGTGGGCGAGATGCTGCTGTCGCGCGCCGCCGACGAGGATGCCGACCTGATCGTCATGGGCGCCTACGGCCGCTCGCGCCTGCGCGAACTGGTCCTGGGCGGCGCCACCCGCCACCTGCTGCGCCACATGACCGTGCCGGTGCTGATGAGTCACTAGCACTCTCGTCATGGCCCCCGGGTCAAGCCCGGGGGTGACGACGGCGTCGGCCTACCGCGCCGCCATCTGCTCGCGGCACTGGGCGGCCGGCACGGTGCAGGGAGCGGTGGCCGAGATGACCAGGGCGGCGCCGAAGCTTTCCGAGGCGATGCGCAGCGGCAACATCGTCGCCGGGTCCAGGTCGACCTGATAGGCCGCCCCCTCCCACATCTTCAGGAACTTGGGCTTGAACCCGCCCAGCGGGATCATCTCCATGGCGATGGCCACGGTGTCGTAGTCGCGCTCGCCCATGTGGATGCGGTGGGGCGCGTGCACGGTGACGGCGAAGTCGTAGCGCCGGCGGCCGTCCCAACTGGCGACGGTGAAGCGGTCGGGACCGCGGCCGGCCAGGGCGGCGCGCACGCCGCGGCCGACCTGGTCGATGTTGGTCAGCGGGTCGAGCGTGCCCTGCTGCATGGCCGGCGGCACCGGGGCGGCGGGCTCGTCGTCGTCATGGGGCTGGAACACCGCCAGCAGGCGGTCGTCGACGGCGCCCGGCTCGCCCGCGGGGTCGAAGGACAGGCGCAGCAGGCGTTCCTCGCGGCGCGAGCGCGAATGGGTCTGATAGTGGTCGGGCAGGGGCCGCGGGCCGATCCGCCCGCTGCTTTCAGCGGCAAACCGCAGGCGCAGCAGCAGGTCGAACAGCCCTGCGGTCGAGATGGCCATGTCCGAGCGGTAGTGCGCCCCCGTCTCGTCGCGGGTCAGCGCCAGATCGCCGGCATGCAGGCCGCCCCAGTAGATGTCGTAGCGGTAACCGACGGGCTCGGCCGCGGCCGGGCCGGCGGCCACGCCCGCCAGCACTGCCGCCATCGCCATCCATCGCTTGGTCTCGCCCATGCCGCGATCCCCCTTCTGACGCCATGGTAGAAGTGGTGGCGGCGCCGTGCTTTGACGAGGGTCATGCGAACGGCCACCCGCACGGGCGGGGATTGCCTATCCACGGTTGCTACTCGGACGGCATAGTCCGCACGGACCTCTCGATTGGAGCGCCAAGGTGGTGTAAGGCATCCCCCGTCATGGTGCGGTGCAGCATGATCCGGTCGGCCAGGGCGGGTGGGGACTCCCTCGACGAACGGTAGATCCGCGTCCGGGACGGTTAGCCGAGGCGGCGCAAAGGCGCTTGGCAAACGTCCGGGCGAGGGGCATTGTTTTCGCGACGAAGAGGCAGTCCGTCTCACCCATAGGGGAAACGAAGAATGAAGATCGCCATACCGAAGGAGCGGCGTGCCGGCGAAACGCGCGTTGCCGCTTCGCCCGACACGGTCAAGAAGTTCGTCGGACTGGGCTTCGACGTCGTCGTCGAGGCCGGCGCCGGCGCCGGGGCCTCGATCTCGGACGACGTGTTCAAGGA
Source organism: Actinomycetota bacterium (assembly GCA_050260215.1). GTDB lineage: Bacteria > Pseudomonadota > Alphaproteobacteria > Rhodospirillales > Magnetospirillaceae > JBLNBU01. Next base: position 6,087 of record JBLNBU010000291.1, on the reverse strand, counting down.
GGCCGGCGCCACCATCGCCGCCGACGCCAAGGCCGCCATCACCGGCGCCGACGTCGTGCTGAAGGTGCAGCGCCCCACCGACGAGGAAGTCGAACTGCTGGGCGCCGGCCAGGTGCTGATCTGCGCCATGGCCGCGCTGACCAGCGGCGAGCTGGTCAAGAAGCTGGCCGACCGCAAGGTCACCGTCTTCGCCATGGAACTGGTGCCGCGCATCACCCGCGCCCAGAGCATGGACATCCTGTCGTCCCAGGCCAACCTGGCCGGCTACAAGGCGGTGCTGGACGCGGTGCATGAATTCGGCCGCGCCGTGCCGATGATGATGACCGCCGCCGGCACCGTGGCGCCCGCGCGCTTCCTGATCCTGGGCGCCGGCGTCGCCGGCCTGCAGGCCATCGCCACCGCCAAGCGGTTGGGCGGTGTGGTCTATGCCTTCGACGTGCGTCCCGCCGTCAAGGAGCAGGTCGAATCACTGGGCGGCAAGTTCGTCGAAGTCGACCCCGAGGCGACCAAGGACGCCGAGACCAAGGGCGGCTATGCCAAGGAAATGGGCGAGGACTACAAGCGCAAGCAGGCGGCAAAGATCGCCGAGACGCTGAAGAAGACCGACATCGCCATCTGCACCGCCCTGATCCCCGGCAAGCCGGCCCCGGTGCTGATCACCGAGGACATGGTCAAGGACATGCGCCCCGGTTCGGTGATCGTCGACCTGGCGGTCGAGGCCGGCGGCAACTGCCCGATCTCGGAGCTGGACAAGGTGGTGACCAAGCACGGCGTGACCCTGGTCGGCTACGGCAACGTGCCGGCCCGCCTGCCCGTCGACGCCTCGTCGCTGTACGCCAAGAACCTGCTGAACTTCATCACGCCCCTGGTCGACAAGGAGACCAAGGCCATCAAGTTCAACTGGGAGGACGAGATCCTCAAGGGGTGCTGCGTCTGCCGCGACGGCCAGGTCGTGCACCCCGCGCTGGCGGCTTAAGGAGGAAGACCCATGGATCCCAAGGACATCGTCGACGGCGCGGCCAAGCTCGCCAACGACGCCCAGGCCCTGGCGCAGCAGGCCGCCGCGCTTGCCCACCAGGCCAGCCAACTGGGCACTGCCGGCGGTGACCACGCCGGCGCCTTCATGTCGCTGTTCACCGTGTTCGTGCTGGCCTGCTTCGTCGGCTACTACGTGGTGTGGCGGGTGACCCCGGCGCTGCATTCGCCGCTGATGGCGGTGACCAACGCCGTTTCCTCGGTGATCATCGTCGGCGCCATCATCGCCACCTCGGCGGACTCGGTCGCCTCGAAGGCGCTGGGCTTCCTGGCCGTGACCCTGGCCTCCGTCAACATCTTCGGCGGATTCCTGGTCACCCAGCGCATGCTCAGCATGTTCAAGAAGAAGCAGAAGTGAGGGGGCGGCCGTGCATAGCTTGACCCAATTCGCATACCTGGTCGCCGGCGTCTGCTTCATCATGGCGCTGCGTGGCCTGTCCAGCCCCGAAACGGCGCGGAGCGGCAACACCTACGGCATGGTCGGCATGGCCATCGCGGTGGTCACCGCCATCCTGTCGCCCAACACCTCGCTGCTGTTGATTCCGCTGGGCATCATCGTCGGCGGCGGCGTCGGCACCGTGGTGGCCAAGCGCATCCAGATGACGGCCCTGCCGCAGCTGGTCGCCGCCTTCCACTCGCTGGTCGGCCTGGCCGCGGTGTTCGTCGCCGGTGCGGCGCTGGCCGCGCCCGAGGCTTACGGCATCATGGGCGAGAACGGCATCAAGGCCGGCTCGCTGGTCGAGATGTCCTTGGGCACCGCCATCGGCGCCATCACCTTCACCGGCTCGCTGGTGGCGTTTGCCAAGCTGCAGGGCCTGGTCAGCGGCAAGCCGCTGGTCTTCCCCATGCAGCATCCGCTGAACGCCGCGCTGGGCATCGGCCTGGTGGTGCTGGTGATCCTGTTCGCCATGTCGGGCGGCTCGGCCAGCCTGTTCGCGCTGATCGTGGTACTGTCGCTGGCGCTGGGCTTCCTGCTGATCCTGCCCATCGGCGGCGCCGACATGCCGGTGGTGGTGTCCATGCTCAACTCGTACTCGGGCTGGGCGGCGGCGGGCATCGGCTTCACGCTGGGCAACCCGCTGCTGATCATCACCGGCGCGCTGGTGGGTTCGTCGGGTGCGATCCTGTCCTACATCATGTGCAAGGGCATGAACCGCTCGATCATCAACGTGATCCTGGGCGGCTTCGGCGGCGAGACTGCGGGCCCCGCGGCCGGCGGCCCCGGCGGCGACCGTGGCGTCAAGGCCGGCTCGGCCGACGACGCGGCCTTCATCATGAAGAACGCGTCCAAGGTCATCATCGTTCCGGGCTACGGCATGGCGGTGGCCCAGGCCCAGCATGCCCTGCGCGAGATGGCCGACGTGCTGAAGGAGGAAGGCGTCGACGTGCGCTACGCCATCCATCCGGTGGCGGGCCGCATGCCCGGCCACATGAACGTGCTGCTGGCCGAGGCCAACGTGCCCTATGACGAGGTGTTCGAGCTCGACGAGATCAACCACGAGTTCGGCACTGCCGACGTGGCCTTCGTCATCGGCGCCAACGACGTCACCAACCCGGCGGCCAAGACCGACCCCAGCTCGGCCATCTACGGCATGCCGATCCTGGACGTCGAGAAGGCCAAGACGGTGCTGTTCATCAAGCGCTCGATGGCGTCGGGCTATGCCGGCGTCGAGAACGAGCTGTTCTTCCGCCCGAACACCATGATGCTGTTCGGCGACGCGAAGAAGATGACGGAAGAGATCGTCGGCGCGCTCGCCGGCGGTCACTGACCGGCAAGAGGCAAGGGGCCGGGTCGTCTGCGAGGACGGCCCGGCCCTTGGCGTTTTCAGGCCTGGATGTCGAGCAGGTTGCCGCCCATCAGCGACTTCAGGTACTCGGCCAGCCGGGCCTTGGTCTGGTCGGTGGCCGAGGTGTCGTTCAGCATGGCCAGCAGCTGGTCGGCGCCCGAGGCGTTGGAAGTGGCCGCCGCCGCGCCGCCATAGACCGTCTTGGTCTCCTTGCTGCCGTCGGAATAGGTGATGACGATGGTCGTCACGTTGCCCGAAGTGGTGCTGGTGCGGCTGACCTCGGTCTTGGACGAGGACGAATCCTGGCTGGCGCCGGCCCCGCCGCCGCCGCCGCCGGCCCCGCCGGGGGGCGGCCCGCCCGGGGGTGGCCCGCCCGCGGCCATGCGCTGGTCGATCTGGTCGAGCGTCTGGCGTACCTGGTCAGCCTCCTGGGAGGTGAGCTTCCCGGCCGAGACGTCGGCAGTCAGCTTCTTGTCGATGGCGTCGCGCACCGAGGCGCGGTCCGGCCGGCTGCCGGCGGAGGCGTCCTTGGCCTGGTCGACGGCGGACTCGATGTCCGACTGCACCAGCTTGGCCTTGTCGGCCGACAACCCGCTGTTCTGCAGGTCGGCAAGCAGACGGTCGCGGGCGCCCGGCGGCGGGGCGCCGAGGGAAGTGATGGCCATGGAAGCTCTCCTTCTGAGGTTCCGTTGTCCATTCTTACACGCGGCAGGCGCGCCGACCCGTGCGCATTTTTCCGGTCAGCCAGTCGGCCGCACGGAAAACGAACCTGCCCGCGCCCCTGACGAAGGCCTAGCTGGCGTCGCGCAGGCGGGCCAGGAAGGTGTCGGTCTCGCCGGTCAGGCTGTCGACCACGTCGGTCAGCGACTTGGCGCTCCACAGCACCCGGATGGTACCGGCGCAGGTCTGGGCCGAGCCGCGGGCCACCTGGCCCACTGCCTGGGCGACCAGGTCGGCCTGGGTGGCGACGCCGCCGACGTTCTCGGCGATCTCGCGGGTGGAGGCATCCTGCTGCTGCACCGCTCCGGCGATGGCGGCCGAGACCTCCTCCAGCGAATGGATCACGTCGACCACCTCGGTGATGCTGGCGGCCATGCCGCGGGTCGAGCCGGTGATCTCGGCGACCTGGCGGGCAATGTCCTCGGTGGCCCGGGCGGTCTGGTTGGCCAGGTTCTTCACCTCGCCGGCGACCACCGCGAAGCCCTTGCCGGCTTCGCCGGCACGAGCCGCTTCGATGGTGGCGTTCAAGGCCAGCAGGTTGGTCTGGCTGGCGATGTCGTTGATCAGCTTGACCACGTCGCCGATGCGCTGGACCGACTGGGCCAACCCGTCCATCTGCTGGGCGGTGCCGGTGACGCCGACCACCGCCTTGCGGGTGATGTCGTTGGCGTGGCTGACCTGGGCGGCGATCTCGTCCACCGCCTGCGACAGCTGGCGGGTCGCCTCCGAGGCGGCGGCGGCCCGTTCGCTCGACATCCTGGCGGCGTCGCCCATCTGCACCGACAGGCTGCCGCCGCGCTGCGACTGCTCGCTCATGGTCTTGGCGGTCATGCGGATTCCGGCGGTGGCCCGGTCGACCTCCTCGACCTTGGCCTGGACTCCCAGCGCGTGTTCCTGGGCGACCCGGCCGCGCTCGGCCCGGGCCTTGTCCTCCTGATCGCGCAGGCGGCTGGTTTCCTCCTCGATGCGCTGCTTGTCGACGGCGTTGGTCTTGAACACCTGGACGGCGCGGGCGATTTCGCCCACTTCGTCGGTGGCGGCGGTGGACGGCACCTCGACCGCCAGGTTGCCGTGGGCCAGGTCGCGGATCACCGCGGTGATGCCGACCAGCGGCGCCGATATGCCGCGGGCCAGCAGCCATGCGGCGGCCAGGCCGATGGCGATCGTGGCCACCACCACCATGATGACGGTGTTGCGGGCGGCGACGTATTCGTCGACGTATTCGCGGGCGTCCAGCACGATCTCGACCACCGCCACCGGCTTGCCCGAGAAATCGGGAACGGCGGCAGCCATGGCGGCGATGGGGCGGCCGGCCCGCTCGGCCTGGCGGATGACCTGGGTGCCGTCCATGGCCCGGCCGAAGTCGGCCTCGCCCAGCACCATGTCGTCGCTGGTGCCGGCCAGTACCTTGAAGGTGTTGGCCTTGGGGTCGCGCACCAGCACGGCGACGTCGACGCCGAAGCGGCGCTTGAACGCCTCGACGAACGGCTTGCCCAGCGCCATGCCGAACTCGACCGTACCGATGGCGCGGCCCTCGGCCGTGACGGGCACCACCCCGCGCACCCCCAGGCCGCCGACGCCGCTTTCCAGGCCGACCACCGCCTGGCGGGTGCGGTTGGCCTCGAGCACGGTGAAGCGGAAGCCCGACAGGTCGTCGCCGAACTTCTTGGGCAGGTGGACGCGGGCGAACGAGGTCGCCGGCGGGGTGTGGAACTGGAACTGGTCGACGCCGACCTTGGTCTTCAGGGACTCGAAGCCGGGGACGAACATGCCGAGCAGGCGGTCGCGGTCGCCGGCGGCGAAGGCCTGCTGGACCTCGGGCATGCCGGCGACCAGCCAGGCCATGCCGGCCCCGCTGTCCGACGCGGTGGCCACCGCGGCGGCGAAGGCGTCGTTGATGCCCTTCAGCTCGCGCGTCTCGGCCCGCATGATCGTCGACGAGATCTGGCCCAGCAGCAGGGGCACCACCCCGACAACCACCAGGCCCAGCAGTGCGGCGAAGCTGGCGACCAGCCTGTGCTTGATGCCGAGTTTTGCCATGACCCCCTCCATCGCCCGCAGGGCAATATAGCTTCCGGCTAATATACCATAGGGTGGCAAACGTTCGTATAGGTGGTCTTCACGGGGCCCCTGCCGAGGGGGGCGCCCCCCAGGGCATTTGTTGCACGGCGTCAAATGCGCTATAACCCGTCCCCCCGGCTCGGCGACGAGTCCGGGCGTCATCCGCTGACATGAAGGCATCGCCATGAGCCTGCGCCCCTATCGCGAGATCCACCGCCGCAAGTCGCGGCAGATCCACGTCGGATCCGTCCCCGTGGGCGGTGACGCGCCGATTTCGGTGCAGACCATGACCAATACGCCGACCACGGACGTCGAGGCGACGCTGGCCCAGATCCGCCGCGCCGCCGAGGCGGGCGCCGACATTGTCCGGGTTTCCTGCCCCGACGAGGAGTCGACGCGCGCCTTCCCCCACATCGTCAAGGGCTCGCCGGTGCCGCTGATCGCCGACATCCACTTCCACTACAAGCGCGGCATCGAGGCGGCC
>JBLNBU010000290.1:0-43452 GCA_050260215.1 Actinomycetota bacterium | reverse complement strand
ATGGGCGGGCCGCATTGTTATTCTGGTGCTGGAGGGGGCGGGCGGGCGCCGGCCCACTTCCCATCCCTGGCACGAAGCTTCGGATGGCGTCCCGGCGGCTGCGCCCCACGGCCGAGGCCGTTGCGGCACGCCGCGCTGCCCATCGAACCCCCTTCGATGCCGGCCGAAGGCCCCACACGAGGAGACAGCCCCCTTGGCTCGCAAAAAGGCGAAGGCGGAAACCGAGTTCGTATTGTTCGACGTGCTGTACGAGGATGGCTCCCGTCGCTCCAACCGCCGGGTGCCTGCGTCGTGCCTCGGCGGGCTGGACGGCGACGCCCCGGCCCGCGCCATCATCGAGCAGCAGGACAGGGAGCTGGCGGGCGTTTCCGGCCAGCCGCGTCCCAACATTAAGTCGGTGACCCGTTCGCCGACGCGCTGAACGCCCCGGACGGCTTGTCAATCGGTACTCAAGCGCCGGTTGAGTCCCACGACGGCGCGCCCCATCTCGACTGCGTACGTAGCAGAGGAGGTGGATTTGAGCGAGAGCCGGGACCGGAGAGGCCGCAGGCCGAGCGACGCCGACAAGGCGGCAGCCGATCTCAGAAGCCAACTGGTGGCGCTGAAATGCGACCTTCAGCACTTTTCCAAGTCGCATTCGTCCGGCCTGGTCACCGACTCGATCCGGGAGCGCATCCGCCAGGCCGAGGCGCAACTGGCCAGCATTGAGCAGTTCGCCGTCATTTCCGTGCCCGCCGAACAGCCAGATGGCATCGCCGTCCACGCCAGCGCTCCACGCTTCGCCCCCAGAATCCGCCGCTAAAGCCGGTGAAGAAGGGTCCGGACGCTGGTGCGTCGCGCGTCACTTCCGGACAAGCGGCGCGCCCCGGGCCCGACGCAGGGTCTCGGAGGGAAGTTCGCCGAAGCGGGCACGGTATTCGGTGCTGAACCGGCCCAGGTGGAAGTGGCCGCAGTCGAGCGCGACGGCGGTGACGGTTTCGTGCGGTTGTGCCGCCAGCAGGCGGTCGCGGGCCAGGCCCAGGCGGATGTCGCGCAGCCGCGCCATCGGCCCGCAGCCGTGCACCGCCAGGAAGGTGCGCTGGAGGCTGCGGCCGCTGACCCCGGCGACCGCGGCAAGGTCCTCAAGGCTCAACGGCGACCAGGCGTGCCGGCGCATGTGCTCTTCCACCCGCAGCACCACCGAGGGCTGGGCGGTCCTGGCCGGGCCATCGGGCTGCCGAAGCCGGGGCTGGGTGGTCAGCAGGGTGGTCAGGATTGCATCCTGCAGGTAGCCGAGGGCGATCGGCGAATGGCGCCACAGCCCGTCTTCGCGCTCGAGGTCGGCGATCATCAGCCACAGTACCTCGGCCATGGTCGCCCCGGGCGGCCGCGACAGGTCCACGGTTTCGGCGAAATGGGGCGCGCCCGTCACCTCCTGCCCGCCCAGCATCTCCTCGTGCCGGCGCAAGGCGTCGGCGCGGATGACCACCGAGACCGTCTCGGCGCCCCGGTCGTAGCTGGCGCTATAGGCGTGCCGGGGCGAAACCAGGTGGCCGACCGCGCGTGGCCGCAGGGTCACCGAGGCATCCGGCGATTCGATGCGGGCCAGCTTGCGGCACGGAATGGTCAGGACGTAGCTGTTCTCGGGAAAGGCCGGCTCGATGCCGCAGCGCCCGCCGAAGCGGACGAAATTGATGTCGAGACGGGCAAGGGCGGCGTGGTTGACGACGGCCCGGAAGCCGTCGTCGGCCTGCGGCCGCAGGCGCATGGGAAAGAACAGCTGCGACCCCAGGTCCGATGCCTGCTCTGGGTCGTCGACGTCAATGTATGCGTGGCGCTCCAGCACCCACACCCCCATCCATTCGTCGAACCCCAGGGTGAATACTAGCCGAAAGCATGCCCCATTTTAAACGAATTCCATCGCGGGTCAGTGCGCCGCCACTTCGCGTCCCAGTTGGTCGAGCATGGCGATCACCTCCTCCGACGACGCCTTCAGCCGCTCGACGGCCCTTCCTGCGGCGTGGCGATCCCCCGAATGGAAGGCGTTCAGCGCCTCCTTGCCGGCCTGGTGGACGCGGACATGGGGTTCCATCAGCGAGCGGTAGACCGGACTGGTCAGGATGCGCGGGTCGACCACGCGGTCGTACCACTTGCCGAGCCGGCAGGTGTGGTGGTTGGCCAGGTCGGCCGACTTCAGGGTCGCCCTGCCCTCGACCACGGCGCGTACCGACTGGACGAAGGCGCGGTGGTCCGACTTGGCCTTGTCGATGATCAGGCGGCTGCCGGCGGTGGCCAGGCGGTCGACGAGATCGCCGTCCAAGGTGTCGCCGGTGGCGAAGCGGACATGGGCGACCAACCCGTCGGTCGCCACGATCGAGCCGTTGCGCGGCGGGCCGAAGTCGGCACACACCACCTGCACCGCTTGGCCGGAGCGCGCCAGCGTCCGGTCGGGGAACACCAGGGCGCAGCCCTCGGGGCCGAAATCGGTTACGGAAACCTCTGCCGGGGTCCCACCCACCGCCACCGAGGCGTTCAGCAAGGTGCCGAAGCGCGGATGACGGCGGCGATCCATGTCGCGGTGCGAGGTGCGCACCACCCGCGACAGGGCGCGTCCCAGCCCCCCCACCGTCTCGGTCATGCGTCCGCTGTCGGCGCGAACCTCCTCGGCCAGTTCCTGGGCCAGGGATGCGGCGCCTGACAGGCTCTCGGCCAGATCGGCGACGCCGGTCGAGGCTACCGACACCTCGGCGACGGCGCGCGAGATCTCGCTGGTCGCCGCCGTCTGCTGCTCCGCGGCCGAGGATATGCTGCCGGCGATGACCTCGACCTCGCGGATTACCGCGGCGACGGCGTCGATGGCGGTGCCGACCTGGGCGGCCGCCAGGCGCATCTCCGCGATGCGGTTGCCGATGTCGACGGTGGCGTCCTGGGTCTGGTTGGCCAAGCGTTTGACCTCGCCGGCCACCACTGCGAAGCCCTTGCCGGCGCCGCCGGCCCGCGCCGCCTCGACCGCGGCATTGAGCGCCAGCAGGTCGGTGCGGGCGGCGATATTGTTGATGATGCCGACGATGGCCTCGACGGTGCCGGTGGCGGCGTGCAGGGCGGAAACCATGGCCTGGGTATTCTCGGCCATGGCCACCGCCTTGCAGGCGATGTCGCGGGACTGCACCGCCTGCAGGGCGATCTCGTTGATCGAGGCGTGCATCTCCTCGGTGGCCGAGGACACCGTCTCGGCGTTGGCCATCGCCTCGGTGGCGGCGGCCGCTGCCGAGGTGGCGTTGCCGCTGGTGGTGGCAGCCACGCCCAGCAGCTTCTCGGCGTCCTGGGTCATGGAATCGGTCAGGCCGCGGATGTCGGCGATGGCGGCGTGGATTTCCTGGTCGATGTTCTCGGCCACCGACTTCAGGGCGTCGGTCCGCTCGCCCGTGCCACTCACCCGGCTGTCGCCGGTGAACAGCAGGAGCGCGGCCAAGGCTGCCAGCAATGCCGCCGCTGCGGTCGGCCAGCCGGTCAGCACCAGCGCCAGTGCGGCGATGAAAGCCGCCGCGGTGAGTCCCCCCTTGAGGAGCATCGCCCCCTGCCCAGTCCGTGTCGCCACCTTGGATTGCCCCACCCTATACATTAGCACAGGACAAGATATACATCATGTCCAGGACGGACGCAAAGCAGCGGTGGAAATGGAAGGCCTGCGTTTCTTGCTGTCGCTGGATGGACATTAGGGCTGACGCAAATCGGATACGTAGTCACATCAATATTATGATTTTTCACCACTTTTCGATCGCCGCCGAACACTGTCCGGCTGATGGCGCGATTCGGATAGCCGTGGTGACGCCACGCGGATAGACGGACAATACGAAGGGCGTAGGATCTACCGTTCGGGTATACCGGCGGTCTGGGGCCGGGACCAGGGGGAGTGGTTTTTGGAAGCCCGCGCGCTTGTCGTCGATGATTCCCGCACCGTCCGCGTCCGTGTCCGCAAGCTGCTGGAGGGCGCCGACGAGGCGCGATTCGAGGTGGCGGAGGCAGCCGACGGCGGCGAGGCGCTGAAGCTGCTGGAAAAGACGCCGCTCGACCACCTGCCCGACGTCATCCTGCTCGACCGCAACATGCCGCACGTGTCGGGCGACGCCACCATCCGCATCCTCAAGTCGGACCCGGTGTGGAAGACCATCCCGGTGATCTTCCTGACCGCGCAGGCCGACAAGGCCGAGATCGTCAAGGGCCTGTCGATCCTGGGCTGCGACGACTACCTGCCCAAGCCGTTCGATGCGGCCGAGATGCTGGCCCGGGTCAAGTCGCTGGTGCGCGCCAAGAAGGCCGAGGACGCCAGCCGCGCCGCCACCCAGGGCCTGGAACGGGCGTTGGAGGCCCAGCGCAAGGCCTATGCCGAGTTGAAGGCCGCCAAGATCGAACTGGCCGAGACCCAGGCGGTGGCGGTGATGACCCGGGTGTTCGAAAAGTTCGTGCCCAAGCAGTTCCTTCAGCGTATCGCCGGCGAGGGGCTGGAGAACGTCAAGGCCGGCAACGTCCAGGCCAACCGCATCACCACCTTGTTCTCGGACCTGCGCTCGTTCACCACCATCTCGGAAGGACTGACGCCGCAGCAGCTGTTCGCCTTCCTCAACGACTACCTGGCCCAGATGCAGGGCCCCATCGACCAGTACGGCGGCTTCGTCGACAAGTTCATCGGCGACGCCATCATGGCCCTGTTCGACCAGGAGGGCGCCGAGCAGGCCGAGGCCGCGGTCAAGTCGGCCATCGGCATGCAGCAGCGCCTGGTCGAGTGGAACGCCGAGCGCTCGGGCCCGCCCGACAAGCCGGTGGCCTGCGGGGTCGGCATCCATTCCGGCACGGTGATGCTGGGCACGCTGGGCAGTTCCACCCGCATCGATTCCACCGTCATCGGCGACGCCGTCAACCTGGCGTCGCGCCTCGAAGGGCTGACCAAGCATTATGGGGCCCGGATCATCGTCTCCGAGGATACCTGGGCTTTGCTCGACCACGCGGTGTTCGAGGCGCGCGAACTCGACTTCGTCTCGGTCAAGGGCCGCCATGCCCCGGTCGGCATCTACGAGATCTACCAGGACCTGCGCGGCGAGCCCTTGGAACGGGCCCGTGCCCTGGCCGAAAGCTTCGCCGCTGCCCTGAAGCTCTACCGCCAGCGGTCCTGGCGCCAGGCGCGCACGGCGTTCCAGGCCTGCCTGGAAGCCGTCCCCGGCGACGTCGCCGCCACCGTGTTCATCGAGCGCTGCAACTACTACGCCGATACTCCGCCGCCCGCCGACTGGGACGGGTCGTTCGCCATGAAGAGCAAGTAGCGCCATGAGCGACGACGCCCAGGAGATGCGCGCGATCTTCCTCGAGGAAATGGGGGAGCTCGTCCAGGACATCGAGAAGGACCTGCTGGCGCTGGAGACGGCACCCGGCGACCGCGCGCTGGTCGACCGCCTGTTCCGCAACCTGCACACCATCAAGGGCGGCGCCGGCATGGCCGGGCTCGACGCGCTGTCCCACTACACCCATGCGGTCGAGAACATGCTCGACGAGGTGCGCAAGGGGGCGCTGGCGCAGTCGTCGGGTCTGGTGTCGCTGCTGCTCGAAGCGCTCGACTTCCTCAAAGGGTTCATGGCCGAGGCCCTCGGCGAAGGCGCACTCGACCATCAGGCTGTAGAGGGCAGCCGCACCCGCATCCTCGTGGCCATGGGCAAGGGCGGCGGCCCGGCGCCCGCCCCGGCGGCAGCGCCGCCCCCTGCCCCCGCACCGGCTGAACCGTCCCCGCCAGCCCCGGCGGCGCTGGGGCCCGAACTCAACACCTTCATCGTCCAGATCCGCTGCCAGCCCGACTTCTTTCCGCTGCCGTCCGAGCTGGAGGATACGGTTGCCCGGCTGGCCGCCCTGGGCGAGCTGCTGGTGGTCTCGCACGAACACAGCCTGCCGCCCGACGACAAGCGCAAGTCCGACCAGCACTATCTGTGGCGCACCTTCCATCTGGTCGGCGAGGGCGACGAGACGGCGGTAAACGCAGCCCTGGCCGGATGGGCCGGCCTGCACAAGGTGGAGGTCTCAGCGCTCACCCTGCTGCCCGAGGCGCCCGAGAACCAGGCCAGGATCGATGCGGCGGTCGACGGGATCGATCACGACGTGCTGGCTGCCGGCGCGGCACCGGCGGCCCCCCAGCCCACCCCGGCGCCCCAACCCGTTGCCCCCGCACCAACGCCGGCACCGGCACCACTGCCGCCGCTGCGCAAGCCGGCTGCCGAGGACAAGACCGACGCCCAGGCGGTGCAGAAGCTGTCGTCCATCCGCGTCGACACCGGCAAGCTCGACAAGCTGGTCAACCTGGTCGGCGAGCTGATCACCGTCGAGGCCCGGCTGGAAAGCTTCCAGTCCACCGTCGAATCGCGCGACGCCGAACTGGCCGAGGACCTGCTGGCCATCCTCGACGATTCGTCGCGCACCCTGCGCGAACTGCAGGACCAGGCGATGACCATCCGCATGGTCCCCATCGGCGGCGCCTTCGATCCCATGCAGCGCCTGGTCCGCGACTATTGCCGCGACACCGGCAAGCAGGTGCGCCTGACCCTGTCGGGACGCGACACCGAGGTCGACAAGAAGGTTTCCGAGCAGATCAGCGGGCCTCTCAAGCACCTGATCCGCAACGCGCTCGACCACGGCGTCGAGCTGCCGGCCGACCGCCAGGCCCGCGGCAAGGCGCCCGAGGGCGAGATCACTCTGGCCGCCTACCACCAGTACGGCCTGATCGTCATCGAGGTCAGGGACGACGGCCGCGGCATCGACGTCGAAAGAGTGGTCGCCTCGGCCCGGGCCAAGGGCATCATCGACGCCACCCGCGAACTCTCGGAACGCGAGGCCCTGGAGCTGATCTTCGCCCCCGCGGTCTCCACCGCCAAGGAGGTGACCGAGGTGTCGGGCCGCGGCGTCGGCATGGACGTGGTCAAGCGCGACATTGAGGCCCTGCGCGGTACGGTCGACATCGCCACCGAGTTGGGCAAGGGCACCACCATAACCGTGCGTATCCCGCTGACCCTGTCCATCGTCGAGGGGCTGCTGGTGACGGTCGGCGACAACGGCTACGTCATCCCGCTGACCATGGTCGAGGAATGCGTCGAGTTGGCCGACCACGCCAAGGCCAGCACGGCCAGCAACTTCCTGGAAATCCGCGACGAACTTATCCCGTACCTGCGGCTGCGCGACCTATTCTCGATCCGCGAGCCGGCGCCGGCCCATGAAAAGGTGGTGATCGTCACCTCCGGCGACCGCCGTGTCGGCCTGGTGGTCGACGCCCTGCTGGGCGACCACCAGACGGTGATCAAGTCGCTGAGCCGTCTGCACAAGGACGTCCAGTGCTTCTCGGGCGCCACCATCCTGGGCGACGGGCGGGTGGTGCTGATCCTCGACGTGCTGCACCTGATCGACTTCGGCCAGAGCCGCGAAGAGCGGATGAGGACCTGACATGACCGCGGCAACCGACATCGCCGAAATCCTGACGGTGGGCCTGGGTGGCGAGACCTTCGCCCTGCCGGCCACCATCGTGCGCGAGATCCTCGACCTGGGGCCCGTCACCCCGGTGCCGACCGCCCCGGCCTTCGTCGGCCGCCTGATCAACGTGCGCGGCCGGGTCGTGCCGCTGGCCGATTTGCGCCTGCGCTTCGGCATGCCGGCAGCCGAAGCCACCATCGACACCCGGGTGGTGGTGCTGGAAATCGAGGTCGAGGGCGAACCCACGGTGGTCGCCATCCTCGCCGACAAGGTCTACGAGGTCGCCCACCTCGATGCGGTGGTCACCGACGAGGTTCCCCGCGTCGGCATGCGCTGGCGGCCTGAATTCGTGCGCGCCATCGGCCGGCGCAACGGTGAGTTCGTGATGGTTCTGGATATCGGCAAAGTCTTCGCCTCGGCCGAGCAGGCCTATGTCGCCGAGGCTTAAGGAAGAACGGAGGTCAAGAAGATGCGCGTCTCGATCATGGCCAAGCTGGCGCTGGCATTCGGAGTCGTCATCGGACTGGCGGCACTGTCCGCCGTCGTCGCCATCAACGGGCTGGCGGACCTCAGCCGCAATATCAGCAAGCTGGTCGACTATTCCGCCCCGCGCGAAAAGCTGTCGGTCGAGATGGAGCGCACTGTCTTCCTGCTGCAGCGCGAGGAAAAGAACTTCCTGCTGAGCTCGGACGCCGCCGACCTGGACCGCTTCGACAAGGCCATGCTGGCCCGGCGTGACGAGTTCAAGGCCCTGATGGAGCAAAGGCGCAAGGTTGCCGACGAGGAGGGCTTGCGCAAGCTCGCCACCGTCGAGGCGCTGTTCGCCCAGTTGGTCGCCGCCCAGGACAAGGTCCGCGAGTTGGGCCGCATCCACTCCAACGCCAGGACCGGCGAGCTGATCGCCGAAGGCAAGCCGGCCGCCGCCGCCGCCATCGCCGTGCTGATGCCGATGGTGCTGGCCGGCGAGGCCCCCAACGCCCCGATCGCCAGCGTGCGCCTGGCCGAGCGCATCCAGTCGATGATCTCCACCTGGGCCGTGGTGCGCGCCGCCATGCGCGAGTCGGCCATGGCCGACAACGACGAGGCGACCGAGGCGGCCTTGAAGCCGGTGCCCGACGCCATGGCCAAGGTCCATGCCCTGATCGGCGAGATCCGCGGCGCCATGGCCAGCGAGGCCGACCAGCGCACCTTCGCCGAATTCAGCGACAAGTTCGCCGCCTGGGAAAAGCTGTTCGAGCGGCAGCTCGAGTGGGCCCGCAAGAACACCGAGTTGAAGGCGGTTACCCTGTCCAAGACCGAAGTACGCGCCGCCGCCACCAAGATCGATGAGATACTCGACGAACTGGTGCACCGCGCCGAGGCGGGCATGGCCGAGGACAAGGCCGCTGCCGAGCAGTCCTATGCCTCGATCCGCCTGCTGCTGCTGGGCGTCGCCCTGGCCGGCTTGGCCATCGCCGTTGCCGCCGGCTCCTACATCGCCCTGTCCATCAGCGGCAATGTCGCCCGCGCGGTCAAGCTGGCCGAAGCCGTGGCCGAGGGCGACCTGTCGCACGAGACCGCCGCCACCGGCAACGACGAGCTGGCCGACCTGATCGGCGCCTTGAAGCAGATGGTCGCCAATCTGCGCGCCACCGCCGCCGTCGCCGACGAGATCGCCAAGGGCAACCTGTCGGTCCATGCCCGCCGCCGCTCGGACAGGGACGTGCTGGGCACTGCCCTGGAGACCATGTTGACCCGCCTGCGCACCGTGGTCGACGAGGCCATCGGCTCGTCGACCGCGGTGTCGTCGGGCAGCAACCAGCTGTCGGCCAGCGCCGAGCAGCTGAGCCAGGGCGCCACCGAGCAGGCCGCCGCCGCCGAGGAAGCCTCGTCGGCGATGGAGGAGATGGCCGCCAACATCAAGCAGACCGCCGACAATGCCGGCACGACCGAGCGCATCGCCCGCGAATCGGCCAAGGCGGCCCTGGAAAGCGGCGAGGCGGTGGTCAAGACGGTGCAGGCCATGCAGACCATCGCCAGCAAGATCTCCATCGTCCAGGAAATCGCCCGCCAGACCGACCTCCTGGCGCTGAACGCCGCGGTCGAGGCGGCCAGGGCCGGCGAACACGGCAAGGGCTTCGCCGTCGTCGCCTCCGAGGTGCGCAAGCTGGCCGAACGCAGCCAACGCGCCGCCACCGAAATCAGCGCCCTGTCGTCCGAGACGGTGGGCACCGCCCAGGCCGCCGGCGAGATGCTGACCAAGCTGGTGCCCGACATCAAGAAGACCGCCGAACTGGTGGAAGAGATCAGCGCCGCCTGCCGCGAGCAGGACATCGGCGCCGACCAGATCAACACCGCCATCCAGCAGCTCGACAAGGTCATCCAGCAGAACGCCGCGGCCTCCGAGCAGATGTCGGCGACGTCCGAGGAGCTGTCGGCCCAGGCCGACCAGCTGCAGCAGATGATCGGCTTCTTCCAGCTCGACGGCGGCGGCCGCGCGCCCGCCCCCGCCCCGCGCCCGCCCCGCAGCGTCGAGGTCGCCCACCTGCCGGCGAAGGCTTCCGCGCCCAAGGTTGCCGCTCCCAAGGCCAAGCGGGCCAACGGCCAGGCGAAGCCGGCGCCGGCCGCAGCCAAGGGCTTCGCCCTCGACATGGGGGAAGCCGACACCGAGGATAGCCGCTTCGACCGTTACTAGAGGGGGCGCGCCATGACCGCCGCCGCAGCCAGCGCCAGCAGCTACGTCACCATGGGCGTCGGCGACGAGGTGTTCGCCGTCGACGTCAAGTACGTCAGCGAGATCCTCGACCATCGCCCGGCCGCCCACCTGCCGCATGCGCCGCCCTACCTTGTCGGCGTCATCGACGTGCGCGGCCAGACCGTGCCGGTGGTCGACCTGCGCCTCAAGCTGGGGCTGGCGCAAGGGTCTGTCTCCGAGAACACCCGCATCCTGGTGCTCGAAATCGACCTCGAGGACCGGCGGCTGACCATCGGCCTGCTGGTCGACCGAGTGTTCGAGGTCGCCGAGTTCGACGCCGGCGGCCTCGACGGCGCCCCCGATGTCGGCGTGCGCTGGAAATCGGAATACATCCGCGGCATCGGCCGGCTGCGCGGCAGCTTCGTCATCATCTTCGACATGGAGCGGCTGTTCAGCAGCGAGGAAATGGCCAGCCTGCAAGCGGTGCCATGACTTCTGTCCCCGGCGCCCCACCGTTCCAGGTCATGCACTTTCTCGCCGACGGCGACTACCACCGGCTGGCCGAGCTGATCCATGCCCGCGCCGGCATCAAGATGCCGCCGTCGAAGAAGACCTTCCTCGAAGGCCGGCTGCGCAAGCGTCTGCCGGCACGGGGCTTCGCCGCTTTCGACGAATATTGCCACTGGCTGTTCGAGGAGAACGGCCTGGCCGAGGAAGAGACCGCCCTGCTCGACGCGGTCACCACCAACAAGACCGACTTCTTCCGCGAGCCCCACCACTTCGACCACCTGACCACCGAGGCGCTGCCGCGGCTGCTGTCCATGGGCCGCGGCAGCGAGCAGCCGCTGAGGGTGTGGAGCGCGGGATGCTCGAACGGGGCCGAACCTTATACCCTGGCCATGGTCTGCCAGGACTTCGCCGACCGCCATCCGCGGTTCCGTTTCGAGATTGCCGCCAGCGACCTGTCGACCACCATGCTGTCCGAGGCGGCGCGCGCCATCTATCCCCACCATGCCATCGAGCCGGTCCCGATGGAGATGCGCAAGCGCTACCTGCTGCGCGACCCGCTCAGCGACGAAGTCCGCATCGCGCCCGAACTGCGCCGCCTGGTGTCGTTCTTCCGCATCAACCTGATGGACTCTGACTACGGCCTGCGCCAGCAGCAAGACATCGTGTTTTGCCGCAACCTGATCATCTATTTCGACAAGCAGACCCAGCGCCTTGTGCTCGAACGGCTGTGCCGGATGGTGCGACCGGGCGGCTATCTGGTGCTGGGCCATTCGGAAAGCATCACCGGGCTGTCGCTGCCGCTCAGGCCGGTGGCCGCCACCTTCTTCCTGCGCGAGGGCGAGCGATGAGCCGGATCAAGGTACTGATCGTCGACGACTCGGCCAGCGTCCGCCATACGCTGACCCAGGTGCTGTCGGCCGACCCCGTCATCGAGGTGATGCCGCCGGCCCAGGACCCATTCGTCGCCGCCAAGCGCATCCAGGAGGAGCTGCCCGACGTCATCATCCTCGACGTCGAGATGCCGCGCATGGACGGCATCACCTTCCTGCGCAAGCTGATGAGCCAGAAGCCGCTGCCGGTGGTGATGTGCTCGTCGCTGGTCGCGGAGGGCTCGCAGGTGCTGATGGAGGCGCTCGAAGCCGGCGCCGTCGACGTCATCCTCAAGCCCAAGGTCGGCACCACCGAATTCCTGCGCGAATCCGAGGTCCGCATCTGCGACGTGGTCAAAGCCGCCGCGGTGGCCCGGCTGCGCGGCCGCACGGCCCAAACGCCCGCACCGCGCCCGGCCAAGCAGTCGCAGCCCAAGCTCACCGCCGACGCCATGCTGCCGCCGCCGGTGGCCTGGGGCGCCGCCAAGACCACCGAGAAGGTGGTGTGCATGGGCGCCTCGACCGGCGGGACCGAGTCGTTGCGGGTGGTTCTTCAGATGCTGCCGGCCGATTGCCCCGGGGTGGTGATCGTCCAGCACATGCCGGAAAGCTTTACCGGCACCTTCGCCCGGCGGCTCGACTCGTTGTGCGACGTCCAGGTCAAGGAGGCGGTCGACGGCGACGCCGTGTTGCGCGGCCGAGTACTGATCGCGCCCGGCAACAAGCACATGATGCTGCAGCGATCGGGCGCCCGCTACGTGGTCGAGGTCAAGGACGGGCCGCTGGTGTCGCGCCACCGCCCTTCGGTCGACGTGCTGTTCCGTTCGGCCGCCCGCGCCGCCGGAGCCAACGCGGTCGGCGTGATCATGACCGGCATGGGCGACGACGGCGCCCAGGGGCTGCTGGAAATGCGCCAAGCCGGCGCCTACACCGTCGCCGAGGACGAATCGACCTGCGTCGTCTTCGGCATGCCCAGGGAGGCCATCGCCCGCGGCGCCGCCACCGCGGTCGTTCCCCTCGACCACATCGCGCGGGAGGTCCTCGACCAGTGTCGATAGGCAAGGACCCGTCCGCGACCTTTCGCCAGGAAGCCGAGGACCTGTTCCAGCAGCTGGAACAGGCATTGCTCGACCTCGAACGTCGTCCCGGCGACCTCGACCTGGTGGGAACGGTGTTTCGCGCGCTCCACACCATCAAGGGCTCGGGCTCGATGTTCGGCTTCGACGCCCTGGCCGGATTCACCCACCACGTCGAGACCGTGTTCCAGCGGGTGCGCGCCGGCGAGCTGGCAGTCGGACCCGCCCTGATCGGCGCCACCCTGGCCGCCCGGGACCACATGCGCGGCCTGCTCGATGGATCGGCCAACGCCGCCGACGGCGAGGCACTGCTGGCCGCCCTCGCCGCCGCCGAGCGCCGGGAAGGCGCCAGAACCGTAACCGCCGCGCCGGCCACCCGCTATCGCATCCGCTTCACCCTGCCGGCGGACGAGGCCAAGCCGCTAGTCGACGAGCTGCTGGCGCTGGGCGAGGGATCGACCGAAGCCGATGGCGACGCCTGGACGGTGACCCTGGCCACCCGGCGGCCGCGCAGCGACATCGACACGGTGTTCCTGTTCAACAGCCAGTCCGCAGGCCTGGTGATCGAGGAGGTGGCGCCCCCAGCCCCTCCGCCACCGTCGCCCAAGCCGGCGGCGCCGCTCGAATCGGTGGTCAAGGTGCCGGCCGAGCGCATCGACGGGCTGATGGACCAAGTGGGAGAGCTGGTCATCGCCGAGGCCCGCCTGCGCCAGCTCAGCCAGCGGCGCGACGATCCCGAGCTGTTGGCAGTAGCCGAGGAAATCGAACGGCTGACCGCGTCGCTGCGCGAAACCTCCATGGGCATCCGCATGGTGCCGATCGGGGCGCTGTTCGGCCGCTTCCGCCGCGTCGTGCGCGACCTGTCCCACGAGCTGGGCAAGGAGGTGCGCCTGGTCACCCAGGGCGAGGAGACCGAGCTGGACAAGGCCATGGTCGAACACCTTCACGACCCCCTGATCCACCTGATCCGCAACGCCGTCGACCACGGCATCGAGGATGGGCCCGGCCGTGCCGCCGGGCGCAAGCGCGCCGAGGGAACCGTCATGCTGTCGGCAGACCACTACGGCGCCGAGGTCCTGATCACCGTCAGCGACGACGGCAAGGGCCTTGACCGCGGGCTGATCCGCGCCAAGGCCGAGGCGTTGGGGCTGCTGCATCCCGGTGCCGAAATCACCGATGCCGAGCTGTTCGACTTCATCTTCCGCCCCGGCTTCTCCACCGCCGAAAGGGTGTCGAGCGTGTCCGGCCGCGGGGTCGGCATGGACGTGGTCAAGACCGCGCTCGAATCCATGCGCGGCGTCATCGAGGTGTCCAGCCAGCCCAACCTGGGCACCGCCATGACCCTGCGGCTGCCGCTGACCCTGGCGATCATCGACGGGCTGCTGGTCCGCATCGCCGACCAGCGCTTCGTCATCCCATTGTCGGCGGTCGAGGAATGCGTCGAACTGCCGGGCGACATCGACCCCAACTGCAACTTCCTGACCCTGCGCGACGATCTGGTGCCGTTCATCCGCCTGCGCGAGCTGTTCGAAATGCCCGATCCAAGGCCCGCCGCCGAAAAGGTGGTGATCGCCATCTCCGGCGAACATCGCACAGGCCTGGTCGTCGACCAGTTGCTCGGCGGCCACCAGACGGTGGTCAAGTCGCTGGGCCGCCTGCATCGCGGCGTCCGCTGCGTCTCGGGGGCGACCATCCTGGGCGACGGCAGCGTCGCCCTGATTCTGGACGTGCTGAACCTCATCGCAATGCGCCAGGCCCAAGAAGATGAGGTCCGCCGCGAGGCGGTGGCCGCGAGTGAGCGCAATGTCGATTAAGGCCCAGTTCGGCGCGGTGATGGCGGCGCTGCTGGCAGCGGTGCTGCTGCTGTCGGGCCTGATGGTCGCCGACAAGGTCGCCGTGGCCCGCGCCGCCGCCGAGGCCGGCCGGCTGGTCGACGCCCTGGCGGCGATCACCGCCATTTCCGAGGGCATCGCCCCCGAGCGCGGCGCCGGGCTGGTGATCTTCCGCAGGGCCGACAATGACTCCCTCGCCTCGCTGGCCCAGTCGCGCGGCCGCGTCGACGCGGCGGTGGCGGCCGCCGAGGCCTTCGCCGCCGCCACCGACTTCCCCGGCCGTCCCGACATGGTGTCCGCCCTTGCCGACTTCCGCACCGGCCTGGCCGAGGTCCGCGCCCTGGCCGACCGCGCTGCCGGCTCGGGCAACACCCAGGCGGCCGAGCGCTTCATCACCGACATCCTGGGGCTGACCTCGGGTCTCGGCCAGCTCAGCAACCGGCTGGAGCGGCGGCTGTTCACCACCGAACCCGAAGTCGGCAACATCGCCACCCTGATCCAGGCCACCTGGCAACTGCGCGACATCAGCGGCCGGCGCGTCACCGTGCTGACCCAGGCCATCACCAACCGCACGCCGCTCGGGCCCGCCCAGGCCCGGCAGCTCGACAACTTCGACGGCCAGGTGGAGCAGTTGTGGGGCCGCGTCGCCACCGTCGCCGAAAACGTCGAGGGAGCCCCCGCCCTGCCCCAGGTGCTAGCCGAGGTGCGCGCCACCTTCGTCGAGCCCTTCGACCGGCTGCGCCGGCAGGTCATCCAAGCCGGCGGGGCGTCGGGCGACTATGGGATGGAGGTCGGCGAATGGCGACGCCTGACCCAGCCCATGCTGCAGTCGATCATGGGCATCCGCGACGTCGCGGTGGCCGAGGCCAGGCGGGTGGCCGACGGCAAGCGCCAGCGGGCGGTCGCCGATGTCGTCCTGGCCGGGGCCATGCTGGCGGTGAGCCTGCTGCTGCTGGCCGCCATCGGGGTCGCCATCGACCGGCGCATCACCGCGCCGCTCAGGACCCTGACCGACCGGGTGGTCGACCTGGCGCGGGGCTTGCGTCCCGGCATCATTCCGCACAGTGCCCGCAGTGACGAAATCGGCCGCATGGCCGAGGCCATGCAGCGCCTGGCCGACAACATGGCGGCCATCGCGGCCGCGGCGGGAGATATCGCCAACGGCAACCTTGCGGTGAAGGTGCAGCAGTTGTCCGAGCACGACTCGCTGGGGCAGTCGCTGAAGACCATGGTCGAAACGTTGTCGCGCATGGTCGGCGACAGCACCGCGGCTGCCCGCCAGGTGGAGGCTGGAGCCGAGCGGCTCTCCATGACCTCGCGCAAGCTCAGCCAGGGCGCTTCAATCCAGACCGAGGCCAGCCGCACGTCAGCCGCCGCTGTCGCCGAAATGGCGGAAGGAATCGGCGACACCACCCGCAATGCCTTGGAATGCGAACGCATCGCCACCCACTCCGCCGAAAGCGCCAGCCAGTGTCGCGAGGCCATGGCCGGAGCGGTCGAGGCCATGCAGGCCATCGCCAAGCGGATCCAGATCGTCCAAGACATTGCCAGGCAAACCGATCTGCTGGCCCTGAATGCCGCCGTGGAAGCGGCGCGGGCCGGTGAACACGGCCGCGGCTTTGCCGTCGTCGCCTCCGAGGTGCGCAAACTTGCGGAACGCAGCCAGCGTGCTGCCACCGAGATCAACGGCCTGTCGGCCACCACCGTCGAACGGGCTCAGCTTGCCGGGTCGATGCTGGCGGATTTGGTGCCGGCGATCGGCGCCACATCGGCCCTGGTCGAACAAATCACCGCCGCTTGCCGAACCCTGAACGGCAATGCCGGTGACATCAGCCGCGCCGTCGAGGGCTTGGCCGGCACGGCAGAGCTCACCGCCACCTCGTCCAAGGAAATGGCGGCAACCTCCACCGACCTGGCGACCCAGGCCAAGGCCCTTTCCGACAGCATGGCCTATTTCCGCCTGAACGATCGGCCAACCGATCAGTGATCAGCGGAACAGTTGGAGGATGGACTGATCCGACTGCCCGGAAAAGGTCAGGGCCTGGGTGGCCATCTGAGTGCGGACCTGCATCGCCAGAAGATTGGCGGATTCTTCGTTGAGGTCGATCAGGGTGAGCTTGTCGGCACCGCCGGTCAGGGTGCTCGACAGGTTCTGGTTGAAGGCGAGCCGGACCTTCAGCAGCGCGGTGTTCAGGGCGAACTGCTGGGTGGTGCGCTGCGCCTCGGCCAGGGCGTTGTCGATGTCGCGCATCGCGGCGACACGGCTGTCGGCGGTGGCGAAATTGCCGTAGGCGGCGGCGGTACGCACGTGCAGCCCGCCTTCATCCCCGCCGTTGACCTGCATCAGGTCGTAGAGCGAGCCGCTGGCGATGGCGGGTTTGATCTGATCATTGGTGGTGGTCTGGGAGATCACCGTCGGCCCGGCGGCAAGGCTGCCCGACTTGCCGAAACTGGCTATCAAGCAGTCGCTCCGGCCGCCGGCATCGGTGTTGGTATAGGTGACGGCAAAGCCGCCCGAGCGCAGCGCGACGATGCCGTAGGTATGCTCGCTGTCGCCCGCCGTTGCCGGATTGATGGGAAATTCGTTGGTGCGCGGACTGCCATCGGCGTTGAAGATTCGGCCGATCACATCGATTTGGGCGCCGTCGGAGGCGTCCCACACGGCGGCGAAGCCACCGTCGGCCAGGCCGGCAACTCGGGGATTGTCGCATGCGACCGCGGTGCCGGCGTCCAGGCGGACCTGGGTCCCCAAGGTGCCGTCGGCGGCGATGGGCTTCGCCATGATGCCTTGGGTGGTGGCATCGTACCAGGCGGCGATGGCACCGCCGCCGGTCAGCCCGGACACGCTGGACTGGTCCGAATCATTGCCGGCCGGGTCGTTGACCTGCGCGGGTGCCCCTTTGGCCACGCCGGCGCTGTCGTAGCTGCGGGTGAAGACATCGCGCTGGGCGGTACCGGAGGCAGCGGTCGAGCTCCAGGTCACGTTGAAGCCGCCGTCGGCGGTGGCGGTGATCGCCGGGAAGACATTGGTGTATAGGGGTGCCGACACCACGTCAGCGGGCTTGGCCACCTCGGCGCCGTCGGACTCGTAGACCGCATAGCGGATGTCGTTGGTGGTGGCATCGCGCCAGGTCGCGGCGAAGCGCCCGCCGGTCAGGGCCGTCAGCCGCAGGCCGCTCTCGACGCCGGTGAGGCTGATGGTGCTGGTTACGGCACCCGACGAGTCCTTGACCTGGATGGTGCCCGCGTTGAAGGCGTTGTCCCAGCCGACGACGGTGTTGCCGCCGGTGAGCTCGGCGATGGTCAGGGAACCCTGGACCGAGGGGTCCTGGGCGCCGAAGCTTTCGCTGGTGGAGGGCTGCAGGGCGGTGGAGAAGGTCCGCGTGCCCACCCGATTGACGCCGTTCAGATCGGAATCATCCATCCACGCCAGCTTGATGTCGTCCACCTGTCCGGTCGCCGAGACACGCAGGTCACGGCTGGGAATGTCGATCCTGTTCCGCTCGTTGGGCGGGGGAGAGACGGCGACCGACAAGGAAGGACCGTTGGCCAGCAACTGGCTGCCGCCGTAGATGGTATCGGTGGCGACGTGGGTGATCTGCTGGCGCATCTGATCGAACTGTGACGCCACCGCCGCCAGTTCGTTGCCGCCCTTGCCCGCGGCCGACAGCACCAGTCCCTTTAGCTGCTTGATCATTTGCTCGACGGTCGAACTGCCCTGCTGCATGGCTTCGAGCGTCTGGATCCCCTGGTCCACCCCGTCCTTGAGTGCCAGGAAATCGGCGGCGCGCGCGCTTAGCGCGCCGGCCTGATAGTAGGAGACGGCATCATCCGACGCCGAGCCGACCCGCAGCCCCGAACTGATGCGCTTGGCGCTGGTGTCGGCCAGCGCCTTGGCATTCTTCAAGGACAGCAGATTGTCCCGGGTCGAACTCCCCAGGGTGACTTGGGCCTCCATGACCGTCCCGCAGCTAGTTGGGCCACAATCAACCCTTTTCCTATATCAGCAATTTATCTTAAATGTAACTCTACCCTAGGTATAGGGCGGCGGGGCGATCGGTGAGCGCGGTCACCGCGATCAGGTCGGCGCAGGCTTGGCAAACTCCACCAGCCCGGTGATGTCGATGAGGACGACGGGGTCATCGCCGATCACCCAGGCGTCGTGTCCGGGCGGAATGCTGGACAGGTCACCCGGCCCGAACTCCGCCTCCGAGCCGTCGTCCATCCGCACGGCCAGACGTCCCGACACGTGATATTGCAGGTGCGGGGCCTGGCAACTCTCGGTATGGACGACCGGCTTGACGCAGTCGGACCATCGCCAGCCGGGCTCCAGGGTCGCCCGCCCGAAGGTGACTCCATTCAGAGTCACGAGTTCAATATGGCCCTTGTCGAAGGCCCTGCGTTCATCGGGGCTGGCCATCGCCCGCTTCTCAAACGACGTTCCCATGGCGAACTCCCTGCGCTCCAATTTCCATGGAAGTCGTGTCGGCCAATTGGCCGGTCCAGGGAGCAGAAGTGGTCGTCCGGCAGCGCCATCCCAAAGCGGGGGACCGGCCTGAGATTTTCAAGGCTCTTCAACCTTGGATACCGGTAATATCATGTCAGTCGTTGCTTTTCGGTTGGGGCGCATCTCTGGACCGGGGAGGACGCGGATGGCCTGGAAGCTAGCCGGTGTGGCGTTTCTTCTCCTGTTGGCCCATTTCCTGGAAGGCATGGGCGGCAAGGCCGACTACGACAAGGATGGCAAGGTCAGCCTGGACGAACTGGACCGCTACCTCAAGGAGACGCTGAGCTACCAGGCCCGCCGGCATTACGGCCGCGACCAGACCGCCCAGGTGGTCAGGGCAGGTGCGCCGTGACCCGCTGCGGCCGGCTGGCCGGCGCCCTCGTCGCCTGCTGCCTGTGCGCGCCTGACGCGGCCCGGGCCGAGGGGTCCCGGCTGGTCCGGCAATGGCAGGTTTCCACGGCGACGATCGAGCTGCGCGACGTGCCCGCCGACCCCGAGGCCGACCGCGACGCCGGCCAACGCCTGGACGTGGTCATCCAGGGCACCGTGGCGCTGAGCGTCGAGGACTTTCGCATCGAGGTCGACGGGTGACTCGCCGCCCCGGACAACACGCCCTTCCCTAGGCCGGGAACCAACCTTACCGGCGGCCATGCCCCGCAGCTGCTGGTCCAGGGCTGGAGCGGCGGCGCCCACTGCTGCGTGACGATGAATATCGTGGAGATCGGCCCCGCCCCCCGCATCATCGCGGTTCCCGTCGGCGGCGACGGCCAGGCCTATCTGCGCCGCCAAGCCGGCGAGAGCGGGTGGATCGCCGTCGGCGCGGACAACACCTGGCTCTTGTGGCGGACCAGCCTGGTCCAATCGCCGGCGCCGCAGCTGCTGTTCCGCTTTGCCGACGGCGGCTGGCGCCTTGCCGCCGACCTGATGCGCAAGCCGCCGCCCTCGCCGCAAAGGATCGCGGAGCTGGCGCGCCGGCTGCGTGACCGCCCGGAGTGGAAACGGGGCGAGGTTCCGCCCCTGTTGTGGGCCACGGCGCTCGACCTGGCCTACCAGGGCAACCTGGATGCGGCAGACCGCCTGTTCGACCAGGGCTGGCGGCCCGAAGTTTCCGGCAAGGCGGACTTCCACCACGCCATGTTCGCGTGCCGCCTCAGGACCAGCCCGGTCTGGCCCGAGATTTCCGCCATGAACGGGCGCCCGGCGGCACCGCCGGAAGGCGACTGCGAGGACTAGAACCCGCCGTCAGCCCGCCGCCTGCTGACCGGCAACGGCGCCAATCACGGCAAGCGCCATCAGCGCCGCCAGGACGAAGCCGGCAATGCCGCCGGCCAGCTTGGACACGCCGCCGGCCGCCTGCAGCTGCGCCACCCGGGCTTCGCCGGCCAGGCCGGCCTGGTCGGCCGCGGCCACGGCCATCATGGCCTTCTGGACGTAAAGGGTGTTGGCCAGGATGCCGCACATGCCGCCGACAATGGCGCCGGCCGCGCTTCCGGCAACGAAGGCGAGGACGAGGTTGAGCACGATCACGCCAATGCCGTACACCCACTGCCGGCGATAGAAGAACCAGACGAAGGTCAGGAAGAACGCCGGCCAGTTCCACGACCGGGCGCCGAACCGCTTGGCCGGCTCGCGGCCTCGCATCTTTTCATACAAGGCGATGAAGCGATCGGCGTTGGGGCCGAAATAGGCACGAAGGTCGGCCTGGATCGCCGCCTGGTCGGAATGGTCGAACAGGCCCTGGTAGGTGGTCACTGCGGCGCTGGCGTTCATGGGCGGCTCGTCGGTCAATCGTGGATTGCCGCCCACCTTACCCTCGCCTTTCGATTATGCAAGGACCAAACCCCGGCAACCCGGCGCAGGTGAACGCCCGGCGCAGCCCGTTTATTCGGCGATGGCGTCCTGGGGCGACGGGAAGCTCATCAGGAAGGTGCTGCCTTGGCCGGGTTCGGATTCGATCCAGATCCGTCCGCGGTGGTGCTCGACGATCTTGCGGCAGATGGCCAGGCCAATGCCGGTACCCTCGCACTGGCCCGAGGGCACCAGGCGCTGGAAGATGCGGAAGGCGCGCTCGCGGTCGTCGGGCGCAATGCCCATGCCGTTGTCCTGCACCCACACCACCGCGCCCTCGCCTTCCGGGCGCCAGCCGATCTCGATGCGCGGGGTGCGCCCCTCGGCCCGGTACTTGATGGCGTTGCCGACCAGGTTCTGGAATAGCCGCGTCAGCTCGCCGCCGTCGCCGGTGACGGTGGGCAGGTCGGCGGCGACCACCACCTCGGCGCCGGACTCGTCGACGGCGACCTTCAGGTTGAACAGGGCGTCGCTCACCGCCTCGCCCAGGCTGAACGGCTGGAACGGGGCGGTGCCACGGCCGGCGCGCGAGTATTCGAGCAGGTCGATGATCAGCCGGTCCATGCGCCGCGCGCCGGCGATGGCGAAGGCCATGAAGTCCTTGACCTCGCCCTCCATGGTGCTGCCCAGGCGCTTCTCGATCAGCCCCAGATAGCTCGACACCATGCGCAGCGGCTGGCG
Source organism: Actinomycetota bacterium (assembly GCA_050260215.1). GTDB lineage: Bacteria > Pseudomonadota > Alphaproteobacteria > Rhodospirillales > Magnetospirillaceae > JBLNBU01. The sequence continues at coordinate 21,976 of JBLNBU010000290.1, read as the reverse complement.
AAGGTCGTGGCTGGCCACATAGGCGAACTGCTGCAGTTCCTCGTTGGAGCGCGCCAGGTCGGCCAGGGCGCGCTCGACGGCCTGGGCGGCACGGCGCTGCTCGGTGACATCGCGGGAGAACACCGCGACCTGGACGACGACGCCGTCGGCATCGGTCACCGGATAGATGCGATTGTCCAGCTCGCGGCCGTCGCGCTGGTCGTGGGTTTCGACCGGCCGGCCGCTGGTCAGCACGCTTTCGACCACGATACGGCGCTGCGCCGCGAGCACCGGGCTGAGCAGGGAATAGAATGACTTGCCCACCATCTCTTCGACAGGCTTGCCGAAGCGCAGGGAGAAGGCGTCGTTGCCGGCCAGGATGATGCCGTCGCGGTCCATCAGGAAAGCCACGTCGGTCGGGGCGTTCAACAGCGCCTTGGCCCGCTCCTCGCTCATCTGCAAGGTCGCCTCGATGCGGTGGCGCTCGCTGACGTCGCGGAACAGGTTGACCACGCCCATGACCTCGCCGTTCTCGACGATGGGCGCCACGGTATACTCGACGGGGAAGCTGGTTCCGTCGCGGCGCCAGTACACCTCGCCGTCGATCTGGCGCGGGGACGCCGTGGCCCCGTCGGCGACCAGCCGCGTCGCGGGGCAGTCGCACGTCGGATAGGCGCTGCCGTCGGCATGGGTGTGGTGGGCGATCTTGTGGAAGTCCCAGCCAAGGCCCTCGTCCTCACCCCACCCCAGCAGCGAGCGGGCGGCGGCATTGATGAAGGTGACCCGGCCGTCGCGATCGACGCCGCAGATCCCCTCGCCGGCCGAGGCCAGGATCAGGTCGCTGCGCCGCTGCGCCGCCTCGGCCTCGGCGCGGGCGCCCTCGCTGGCCTTCAGGGCGCGGGCGATCACCGATACGGCGGCCATGGACGCCAGCATGAACATGGCCGACAGGCCGCCCAGGATGTACACCTCGCGCCACCACGAGGCCAGATAGTCCTCGTCGGCCATTCCCACCACCAGGAACAGCGGCCACGGGCCGATCTTGCGATAGAAGAACATCCGCTCGATCCCGTCCACGCCGGACCGGGTTTGGTACGCGGTCGGCGGGGCGTTGGCGGCGATCAGTTCGCGCAGGATGGGCGACGGCGGCGGCGGGGCGGCGGGGTCGATGGCGGAGGTGCGCGCCACCAGTATGGGGCTGCGGTTCCACAGGCCGACCGATCCGTGCTCGCCCAGGTCGACGGTGGACAGGATGCGCTGCAGCGAGGCCACCGACACGGCCACGTGGACGATGCCGGCGAACTCGCCGTCGGGGCCGGTGCGCCGCCGGGCCAGGATGATCATCGGCTGCGGGTTCAGCCGCCCGACGACGGGCGGCGAGATGAACAGGCCCAATTGGGGATCGTCGCGATGGCGCAGGAAGTGTTCGCGGTCGGCGACGCTGGCGGCGCCGCCGGTCACCACGTTGCTGACCGCGTATTCGATGACGCCCTTGGCGTTGACCACCCGCAGGCCCAGGGCCTCGGGCAGGCGTCCGTCGTGGCGGGCCAGGAACGCCTCGAGCGCCGGGCGGTCGATGCCGCCGGCCAACTGCTGGCGCAGCACCTCGTCGGCCACCGCCAGCAGGGTCAGGTCGATCTTCTCGATGAAGCGGCCGAGATTTTCCTCGAGGACACGGGAAAGGTTGTCGGCGACCTGGGTCGCCTCATTGCGCTGGTGAACCATGCCCCGGTACAGAGACATGCCGGTAATGGCGAAGACCAGCAGGTTCAAGGCCATCACGGCAGTACCCAACCGGACCATGGCCTGCCGCAACCGTGGCCGTCTAGAACCTTCCACCGGACACTCCTCGCCGAATGCCCCCAACCCGAGGTTATCAGCCTAACCCCATACCTATGGGTGATCAACGGCAGAAAAGGCGGACAAAATCCAACTTACGTCGGAGGAGCGCCGAGGCGGCGCGGATCGATCACCATCACCACCCCGACAGCATCGACCGCCAGCGCCGCCAGGCCGCCGACGCCAGCGCGGGCCTCGACCAGGACCGGCAGCGGATGGATGGCGGCGGCCGACAAGGTATCCAGGGTCACCGCCCCCGGAAAGCGCACCGCCACCTCGCCTTGGCCGGCACGCAGCACCAGCAGGTGCGGGGCGTCGTCCCGGTCGCCCGGAAGGCCGAGCAGTTCGCCGATGCCCGGGCCGGTCGCGCCCGCTGCCTGGCGCATGGCGACCACGCAGGCGGCCGGGATGGCGAACCGGCTGCCGCCCAGCTCGAAGCGGACAACCTGCAGGCCGGCGTCCGTGGTCATCCACCAAGCCCGGCGCGGTAGTCGGCGAAGATGCGGTCCAGGTCCAGCAAGGTTACCAGGTGCCCGGCGAAGGCGACGATGCCCAGCACCACGTGCCTGCGGTGCTCGGGGATGGTGTGGGGCGGCGCCTGGACGATGCTTTGGGGCACGTCCATGACCTCCTCGACCGCGTCGACGCGCACGCCGCTCTTCATGCCGCCGCCCTGGCACAGCAGGATGCGCGACTGCGCGGCCGTCGCCGCCGGCGGATAGCCCAGCACGGCGCGCAGATCGATGACCGTCTCGATGTCGCCACGGACATTGATCACCCCTTCCAGCGAAGCCGGACAGCCCGGCAGGTGGAAGACAGGGCTGTCGGGCAGCACCTCGCGCACCTTGTCGCCGTGGAAGGCGAACCAGTCGCCGCCCAGGGTCAGCACCACCAGCTTCACCTGGGGTTCGTCGACGTTGACGATGTCGCGGGTCTCGCCGCGGCGGGCTTCCAGGATCTGGTCCAGGGAAGGCTCGGCAGTGTCGGTCATCGCGGTGCCTCGGCCAGTCGGGTGCAGTTGCGGCCGCCGCGCTTGGCGGCGTACAGCGCCTGGTCGGCCGCCTCGACCAGGGCGTCTTGGCCGATCTCGGGGAAGCCGGCGATGCCGGCGCTGAAGGTGCACGAGAACACCGCGTCACCGGCCTGGAAGTTCAGCCGGCCGAAATCCTCGCGCAGGGCGTCGACAATGCCGCGGGCCTCTTCGGGGCCGATGTTCTGCATGATCACGGCGAACTCCTCGCCGCCGTAGCGTCCGACCAGGTCGGAATGGCGCAGGCGCTGCTGCAGCAGGCGGGCCAGCGCCACCAGCACCTGATCGCCTGCCGGGTGGCCGTAGGTGTCGTTGACCTTCTTGAAGTGGTCGACGTCCAGCATGACCATGCACACCTTGCTCCGCTCGCGGCGGGCAGTGGCCAGGGCCGTTTCCAGGTACTGGGCCAGGAAGGTGTGGTTGAACAAACCGGTCAGCCCGTCGCGGACCATCAGCGAGCGCAGCGCCCGCATGCGCTCGGCGCGGATGGCGACGGCGCTGATCAGGTCCTCGGGCTGGATCGGCTTGGTCAGGAAGCCCTCGGCCCCGACCCGCAAGGCCGAGACCTGGGTGACCTTGTTGGTCTCGGACGACAGGAAGACGATGGGCAGGCTGATGAAGTCGGGGATCTGGCGGATCAGCTTGGACAGGTCGCGGCCGGTGCACAGCGGCATGTACATGTCCATCAGCACCAGGTCGGGCCGGAACTCGGCCAGGGCGTCGAGGATGCCCGACGGCTCGTGCAGCAGGCGGGTGACCATGCCCGCCTCCTCGAGGATCAGGCTGTGGTATTCGGCCACCTCGGGCTCGTCGTCGACCACCAGGATGCGATAGGGCTCGGGTTCCTGGCGGCTGGTCAGTGTGTCCAGGGTCTCGATCAGCTCGGTGGGCTTGACCGGCTTGGTGAAATAGGCCAGCCCCCCGGCCTGGACCGAGCGCAGGCGCGCCTCGAAATCGCGCCGGGCCGAGACGAACACCACCGGCGGCGGCTTGGGGATGTCGCGGCGCAGGCCGGAGACGATATCGGTGCCGGCATTGGTGCCGCCGGGGAACATGATGTCCATGATCACCGCGTCAGGCGGATTGGCCAGCACGGCGGCGCGCAGGGCGTCGGGCGAGGTGAAGTTGACCACTCGGTAGCCGAAGCACGACAGCTGCACCGCCAGGCGTTCGCCCGCCAACTCGTCGTCGTCGCACATGAAGATGCGCTTGCGCGGGGCGCCGCCGTCGTCGCTGCCCGACAGGTCGAAGGCGGGCTGATCGGCGTCGGGCTGGGCCTCGGCGTCGCGGGCGCCTGCCGCCAGCGCCTCGACCTTGTCGAGCAGCGCGTCCAGCTTGGCCACGGTGGTGCCGACGGTGGCGATGCGGTCGGCGTCGTCGCGGCCGCGGAAGGCGACGATGACCTCCTCGCCGGCGCCGCCCTGGCGGCTGATGTCGTCAAGGCCGAACGACGCCGCGGTGCCCTTGATGGAATGGAAGGTGCGGTACAGGTCGTCGAGGACGCCGGGCTCCTTGGGCGCGGCGGCCAGGCGCGCGCACAGCTCGCGGCCCTGGGCCACGGTGGTGGGGACCTTGTCCAGGAAGGCGCGGCGCAGCTTCTGCACCTTCTCGCGCAATGTCGGCTTGCGTTGCTCCATGCCGCCCTCCCTCGCCTTCAGGCCTTGGCCCGCCGGGCCAAGGCGGCGTCGATGGCCTCGATCAGCGTCGTTTCCAACGAGAAATCCTTGGTCAGGCAGCCGTCCAGGCGCGGTTCCTCGGCCAGCAGCGGACCGGGCTCGTCGCCGGTCAGCAGCAGGAACGGGATTTCGGCGCCCTGGTCGCGCAGCGCGCGGAACAGGTCGATGCCGGTGACCAGCGGCATGTTCATGTCCGAGACCACCATGTCGAAGGCGTCGTCGTCGGCCAGCCGGTCGATGGCCTCGACGCCGTTCTCGGCCAGCACCACCTCGTGGCCGGCGTCTTCCAGCACCGCGCCGGTCATTTCCCCCGCCATGGGGTCGTCGTCGACAACCAGGATCCTCATGCTTCGCCCTTTTCCCCTTGGCTCAGCCCAGCAGGCTGCGCAGCGTGTCGACCAGGCTGCTCTGGTCGAAGTCGCCTTTGACGATGTAGGCGTCGGCACCCACCTGGATGCCGCGCCGCTTGTCCTCCTCCTTCTCGCGGGAGGTCACGATGACGATCGGCCGGTCGCGGTAGCGCTCTTCCTCGCGCAGGGCCGCGGTCAGGCTGAAACCGTCCATGTTGGGCATCTCGACGTCGGTCAGCACCGCGTCGAAGTCGCCCGCCCGCGCCTTCTGCAGGCCGTCGAGCCCGTCCTCGGCCAGGGTCACCGCATAGCCGTGGGCCTCGAGCACGTCCTTCTCGATCTCGCGGGTGTTGAGCGAGTCGTCGACCACCAGCACGCGGATCCTGCCCTGGGTGGCGGCGGCCGCGGCCGTCGCCCCGGTGCGCGCCTTGCGCGCCATGTCCAGCAGCACCGGGGCGTGCAGCACGCTGACCAGGGTGTTGCGGCCGGTCATGACCATGCCGGCGACCAGCGGCAGGTGGCGCAGGTGTTCGGGCAGCGGCTTGATGACCATGTCGCGCTCGTCGAGCAGCTCGTCGACGCGCAGCGCCAGCTTCTCGTTGCGCACCTTGACCACCACCAGCAGCAAGGTGTCCTTGGGCGGCGGCGCCGCGGGCAAGGCCAGCAGCTGGGCTAGCGGCACCACGGGAACGAACTCGTTGTCGATGACCACCGCCTCGCGCTCGGCCACGGTCAGCAGGCGCTCGGGCGGCAATTCCAGCAGCTGGGCGACGTACTGGGCGGTGAAGCCGAAGCTTTGGCCGCCGGACGACACCATCAGCACCCGCATCACCGCCAACGACAGCGGTAGCCGCAGCGCGAAGGTGGTGCCCCTGCCCGGCACGGTCTCGACGGCGATGACGCCCTGCAGGTCGTCGACGATGGTGCGCTTGACCACGTCCATGCCGACGCCGCGGCCCGACACCTCGGTGATGATGGCGCTGGTGCTGAAGCCGGGCGAGAAGATCAGGTCGATGGCCTCGGCGTCGGACATGGCAGCCGCCTGCTCGGCGGTGACCAGCCCCTTGCGCACCGCCTTGTCGCGGATGGCGGGCAGCGGCAGGCCGCCGCCGTCGTCGGCCACCTCGACCACCACCCAGCCGCCGTCCTGGCGGGCTCCCAGGCGGATGGTGCCGTGGGGCGGCTTGCCGGCGGCGCGGCGGGTGTCGGCGTCCTCGATGCCGTGGTCGACCGAGTTGCGCAGCAGATGCACCACCGGATCGCCGAGACGGTCGATCAGCTGGCGGTCCAGCTCGATCTCGGTGCCGCTGACGGTGCACTCGACCTCCTTGCCCAGCGAGCGGGCGAGATCGCGGATCAGCCGTGCCGCCGGGTCGAGCACAATGGCCAAGGGCAGCATGCGCATTACCAGGGCCTTGGAGTGCAGTTCCTCCATCAGCAGTTCCTGGGCGAAAACGTCGTCGCGCAGGTCGCGGGCGAACCCATCCAGCCCCGCGAAGTCGCCGGCCTCGGCGCCGTCGCGCTGCAGCTGGCGGATGTCTGCCAGCCGCTGGCGCAGGCGCGCGTGGCTGGACACCACCTCGCCCATCAGCCGGATCAACTCGTCCAGCTTGGTAAGCTGCACGCGGACGGTATCGGCCGCCTTCAGCTTGACCTCGGGGGCGGCCGGCTGGGCGGCGGGCTCGGCGGCCGGCGGCGGCGGAGCCGGAGCGGCGGGCGGCGGGGCGTCGGGCTTGCCCCCCAGGGCGGCGGCCAGGGCGGCGCACAAGGCCTCGTCGGGAGGGGCCAGCTCGCCGCCGTCGGCCACGGTATCGACCTGGCCGGCAATGGTGTCGACCCCGCGCTGCAGCAGGCGCCTCAGCTCGGCGCTCCAGCCCAGCGAGCCCTCGCGCAGCGCGCCCAGCACGTCCTCGACCTTGTGGGCGGTCTCGGTGATCGGCGTCAGCTTCAGCATCCGCGACGAGCCCTTGACCGTGTGGGCCGAGCGGAAGATGGCGGCGACGGCGTCGCGGTCATTGGGGTCGGCGTCAAGCGCCGCCAGGCCTTCCTCGACCCGGCGCAGGTGATCGCGGGCCTCGTCGACGAAGCGGGCGGTGAAACGCTTGATGTCGAGCGCCACGGACTACCTCCGCGCCGTGGCGGCGACGGCGGCGCCGGCATGGCGCTCGCATAGGAAGCGAACCTCGGCCACCGGCAGGCCAAGGGGCAGCACCAGCCCGCCGTCGGGGTCGGGCCGGGCCGTCAGCAGCTGCAGGGCGACCCGGTAGCTGCGACGGGCCAGCTCAGCCGCCCCTTGCGCCCGGTACAGGTCGCCCAGGTAGTAGTGGGCCGGCCAGCAGTCGTGGCGCAGGTACACCGCCTGCTTCAGCGCCTTGACCGCCTCGTCGGCGCGGTCCTGCCACTTGGCCGCCAGCCCCAGCACCACCAGGGCGTCGACCGACCATTCGTCGGCGGCGCGCGCCCGGCCGGCCAGCTCGGCGGCCCCGGGGAAGTCGCGCCCCATCAGGCGGACATAGCCTTCCAGCGCCAGCAGGCCGGCATCGGCGGGAGCGGCGGCATTGCGCACCGCCAGGGCCGCCTGGGCGCGGTCCCAGCGCTTGTCGCGCACCAGGGCGCGGACCTCGTCGAGGTCGAAGGCGGCGGGGGCCGGGACCGGGGGCGGCGGCGGCGGCGGCGGAGCTTCGAACACCGGAACGACGGCAGGCGCCTCCCAGGCCAGCACCGGCTTGGGCCGCGCCGGCGCCTCGGCGTCCTTGATGAAATAGAACTGGCCGCCGTCCTCGACCATGCGGAACACGCCCAGGTCGTTGGCCAAAGTCTCGGCCGAGCCGATAACCAGGCGGCCGCGCGGCGTCATCGCCCGGCGAAAGCTGTGCTGGATGGCGCGGCGGGTAGCCTCGTCGAAATAGATCGAGACGTTGCGGAAGAACACCACGTCCAGGTCGTCGAACTCGGGCCCGAAGCCCTCGGCCAGCAGGTTCAGGCGCTGGAAGGACACCATCGCCTTGACCCGGTCGTCGACCACCATGCCGTCGCGGCCTGCGGGATGGAAATAGCGCTCGCGCAGGGCCTGGGGCATGCCGCGGAACGAGAACGCGCCATAACGGCCGGCGCGCGCCTTGGCCAGGGCGTGATGGTCGATGTCGCCGCCGACGATCTGCACCAGCCGTGCCGCCCCCTCGCCGAACTTTTCCAGCATCGCAATGGCGATGGAATACGGCTCCTCGCCGGTCGAGCAGCCGGCCGACAGGATGCGGATGGGCAGCCGCCCGCCGTCGTCGGCCAGCAGCTGGGGCATGATCCGCTCGACCAGCAGGGCCAGCTGCTCGGGCTGGCGATAGAAGTAGGTCTCGTTGATGGTCAGCAGGGTGACGAATTCCTGGAACTCGTCCTCCTGGCCCACCAAACGGGCGAAATACATGGACGGATTGGCGGCCCCGGTGGCGGCCATGCGCTTGTGGACGGCCAGTACCAACGGTTCGTCGCCACCTTCCAGCATCAGGCCGCAGCGGACGCGGATCAGTTCCTTGAACGGGGTGGGGTCGAAGGCGCGGGTCATGCCGGCACCCCCTGGCCCAGCTGGGCCAGAGCGCGGGCCAGCTCGTCCAGCGGCAGCACCTTCTGCACCCAGCCCTTGTCGATGGCGATGGCGTTCATGCCGAAGATCACCGAGCTGCCCTCGTCCTGGGCCAGCGTCATCCCGCCGGCGGCGCGGATGGCCTCCATGCCCTTGACCCCGTCGCTGCCCATGCCGGTCAGGATCACCCCGACGCTGTCGCGCCCACAGGCCGCGGCGACGCTGGCCAGCAGGGCGTCGCAGCTGGGGCGGTAGACCTGGCCGGCAATCCGCGGGGCCAGCGCGATTCGCCGCGACGGCGTCACCGTCATGTTGGTCTCCGACGGTGACAGCACGACGGTACCGGGCACCAGCAGCTCGCCGTCGACACCGAGCCGCACCGGCACGGGCGAGACGGTGCACAGCCAGTCGGCCATGCCGGCGGCGAACCCGTCGGCGATGTGTTGGGCCACCACCACCGGGCAGCCCAGCCCGGCCGGCAGCTTGCCCAGGATCTCGGCCAGGGCCTGCGGCCCGCCGGTCGACGAGGCGATGGCGATGATGCGCGGATTGACCGTCGCCGGCGCCGCCACCGGCCGCGAAGTCCCGGCTGCAGGGGGGGGCGGCGGAGCGGTGCGGGCGCGGGGATGGGTGATCACGGGGATCTTGGACACCAGCCGAGCCTTGTCGACGAAGTCGGCTGCCTCGGCCGGAGTCAGGCCGGGCTTGCCCACCACCTCGATGGCGCCGCGCGACACCGCGGCATAGGCCTTCTGGGCATCGGCGACGCCGCTGACCACCAGGATCGGCACCGCCTTCGAGCACATGATCTCCTCGATGGCCTCGAGCCCGTCCATGACCGGCATTTCCAGGTCCATGGTGACCAGCTCGGGCCGCAGCTCGCGGACCAGGGCGACCGCCTCGCGGCCGTTGGCGGCCTCGGCGACGATCTCGAACCCGCCGTCCTCCTCGAGGATGGATCGCAGCATCGACCGGGCGAGGCTGCTGTCGTCAACCAGCAGGACGCGGATCGGATCGCCCATGCGCCCGCCCCCTCGCTCTAGACCAGGGCGGCGGGACGGCGCGCCACCGGCTCGGCCGGCAGGGCGGCGCCGGGTCCGGCCAGCTTGAAGCGGCCGACCAGGCGGTCGAGCTCGGCCGACATGCCGGTCATGTCGCGGCTGACCTCGGAGATGCGGCCGATGGACTGGGCGGTGTGGCTGCTGGCGGTGACGATCTCGCGCAGGGCCACCACCACCTGGTTGCTGGCGGTCTTCTGCTGCTGGGTCGACAGCGAGATCTGCTGGGCGGCGCTGGTGGTCTGGCGGGCCGCCTCGACCATCTTGCCCAGCATGGAGGCGGTGTTGCTGGTGGCCGACATGCCGTCGGTAATGCCGCTGGCGCCCTTCTCCGAGGTGATGATCAGGCGCGAGATGGAGTCCTGGATCTGCGCGACCTTGGTCTCGATCTCGCCGGTGGAATCGGTGACGCTGTCGGCCAGTCGGCGGATCTCGGCGGCGACGACGCCGAAGCGGCGGCCGGCCTCGCCGGCGCTGGCGGCTTCCAGGGCGGCGTTGAAGGCGATCAGCTTGGTCTGGTCGGCGATGGTGTTGATGATCGCCATCACCTTGCTGATTTCCTTCGAGCGGTTGCCCAGTTCCAGGATCTCGCGCAGGCTGTTCTCGTTGTCGTCCTGGATGTCGCTCATCTTGGCCATCAGCTGGCCCATGGCCTCGGCGCCCTTCTTGCTCTGCTCCCAGGTTTGGTTGGCGATGTCGACCACCGACTTGGAATGCTCGGCGATCTGGGTCGACGACGCCGACAGCTCCTCCATGGTCGAGGTGATCTCGGCCACCGAGGCCGACATCTGGCTGGAGGTGGCCGCCTGCCCCTCGACCGCCCCGGTGATCTCCTGGGCGGCCTTGTAGACCTGGTCGGCATGGGCGCGCACCTCATGGGCCAGGTCGTGCAGCTGGGCGCGCATGTCGGCGGCGGCGTGGCCCAAAAGCCCCACCTCGTCCTGGCCGGCGGCGTGGATGTCGACCGTCAGGTCGCCCTGGGCGACGCGGCGCACGCCCTCGACCAGCCCGTGCAGTCGGCCGGTGACGTGCCGCGCCGTGGCCAGCGCCAGGCCCAGCCCCAGGACCAGCGCCAGGGCGGCGACCAGCAGGGCGGTGTTGCGGGCCTCGGCGGCCGAGGCCACATAGGCGCTGCGGTCCATGGCCACCTCGATGACGCCGATGCGCTTGCCCGAGAAGTCGGCCAGCGGCGCCGCATAGACGGCGCGCGGCACGCCCTGGACCACGGTGTGCATCAGTTGGGGATCGTCGGCGAACACCTTGGCCAGCCCCGCCTGCTCGAACAGCGGCTGCTTGCCCAGCGTCGAGGCGAAGGTGACCACCTTGCCGTCGCCGAACAGGTGCAGGGCGACGTCGACGTTGTGCTGGGCCTTGAACGCGTCGAAGAAGCCTTGCGCGAAGGTCATGCCGAATTCGACCGAGCCCACCGCGCGGCCCTGGTGGACCACCGGCACCACGCCGCGGATGCCCAGGCCGGCGACACCGCCCTCGAGCCCGCGGGTGGGCTTGCGGCTCTCGTTGGTGCGCACCACGGTGTGGCGGAACGACGACAGGTCGTCGCCGAACTTCTCGGGCTTGTGCAGGCGCAGGAACGAGGTCGCCGGCGCGGTATGGAACTGGAACTGCTCGACCCCGAATCCCTCGGCCATGGACTTGAAGGCGGGCAGCAGCTGCGCGGTCAGCGCGGCGCGGTCACCGGCGGCGAAGCGGTCCTGGACCAGCGGCACCGAGGCGGTCATGGTCGCCAGCGCCTCGGCCATGCGGCTTTCCAGGGCGATGGCGTCGGTAAGCGCCTTGTAGTGCCCCTCCAGCTCGTTGCGCTCGGCCTGGCCGACGACCGCATCCAGGGTCCGCATGTTGGCGAAAGTCAGCAACGCCGCGACCGCGACGATGGCCGCGCCCATGGCCAGCATCAGCTTGGCCCCGAGCCGCAAGTTCTCGAGCATGGTAGTTCCACCCCATCATCTTCCCGCCGGCCTTATGGCAGGCAGGAAGCCAATTAGCAATATCTGATGGACGGCAAATCCTTGGAAAACCAAAGGCCTATCCATAGGGAGGAAGCGCGCCGGCCGGCAGCTCCCGCCATCCCATTCAACCCATAGACCGAGGGGGAGCATAGGTGCCACTGACACCCTGTAGCGATTTGTGTCGCGGACTGGCGAACGTACTAATACCAACGTGCGCATCCGCAGATGGCAGCAGCTTGCACCACCAAGCAATCTGGGCGACAGCGGACACAAGATGATGTGTGGATACCGCCCGGCCCCACGATTCGTGGCTGCCCGGGCACGACAATTCATGAATATCACCTAATATCCACCAATATCCATTTGAACCCATGTCCTATGGCTTTCGCCAAATACATGCCGCGACCTGCGGCCGCTACCATCCGTCCATGGAAACCGGCTTGTCGTTCAGGAGGGAAGGCATGGGTCACTCGCACTGGGACGGCGACGGAGCACGGGCGGCACGGCATCTCGCCCTGTCCCTGGATGCTGCCGCCGACCGCCTGGAAGCGGCCCGCGATCCCCAGGCCTTCATCCGTGCCGTCGAAATGAACGGCCGGCTGTGGCTGAGCCTGGTCGGCCCGGCGCTGGGCCGCGCCCTGCCCCGCCACCGGCTGGAATTCGTCAACGACCTGTTCTGTCGCGCCCGCCAGGGCGTCAATGACGAAGAGGTCGAGGCGATGATTCGCCTGAACCGCACCACGTCACGGGAACTCTGGTCGCCGGCCGACGAGCCCGGCAAGGGGAGATGAGGATGGGCCAGTTCGACGTCTCGACCATTTGCACCTGCAGCCAGGAGATCGACCTGGCCGAACGCGATCTCGACGCCGGCGCGTCACCGCAGCAGTGCTTCGACCGCGTGGCCGGTGCGCTGGCCTGTTCGGGCGTGGGCCAATGCCGCCACCGGCTGCAGGTGTCCGAACGCGCCTCGTCGCTGGTGATCCGCATGGTCCGCCGCGTCGGCGCCAGCCCCACCGCCCCCAGGCCCTGAGCGCCGGAACCCGGCGCCCGCCCCTCGCGTTTGTCCGGGCATGGGACAGGCGATCGGACACAAGGCGTGGGTCATTCCCGAAGGCTGGATTCCGGGCGCCAGCACCGGCGGCGGCCGGGCGCTGGAAAGCCATGAGACCGCGTGCATTCTCAACGCCGGCGATGCCGACGCCCATATCGCCATCACCTTGTTCTTCGCCGACGTCGACCCGGTGGGGCCCTATCACGTCACCGTGCCCGCACGGCGCACCCGCCACATCCGCTTCAACGATCTGGGCGATCCACCGGTGCCGCGCGACACCGACTATGCCAGCCTGATCCAGTCGGACGTGCCGGTGGTAGTCCAGCACACCCGCCTGGACAGTCGCCAGGCGGCGCTGGCGCTGATCACCACCATCGCCTTTCCGGTGGGCTGACCGACAAGCTCACCCGCCATCAACGCGCCAGCCAGTCGGCGAATCCCAGGCCGAACAGAATCGCCAGCCATCCCACCGTGCCCAGGCAGATCAGGCGCAGCAGCGGTGGCGCTGCGCGCAGTTCCATGAAGAACCACAGCACCAGGCCGGCCTTGGCCGCGGCGATGGCCAGGTTCGCCCAAGTGCCCAGCCCCGCCAGGGTGGCGGCCACGGTGGCTGCCAGCAGCAGCAGCAAGGCGACCCCGACGGTGACGACGCCCAGCCGCCCCATGGCTCACCGTGCCAGGTAGAGGATGGGGAACAGGAAGATCCACACCACGTCGACGAAGTGCCAGTACAGCCCGCCCAGGCGCACCGCCGCCTCGCCCGAGCGCCGCAGTGCCAGCGCCGCCACCAACGCCACCCCACAGGTGAGATGGAACGCGTGCAGGCCGGTGGCGAGAAAGTAGAACTCGAAGAACGGACGCAAGGCCGCCGCCTGGGGCAGCATCAGCCCGTCTTGCCATTCCAGCACCCACTCGGTCCCCTTGATGGCCAGGAACACCACCCCCAGCAGCGCGGCCACGCCCAGTTCCCAGGCGGCCTCGCGCCGCCGCCCGCGGTGGACGGCCACCACCGCCATGGCGACCACGCCGCTGCTGGCCAGCAGCACCGCGGTGTTGGCGGTGCCCATCCACAGGTGCAGCCGCGTGCTTCCCTGCACCCAGCCCGCCGTATCGGCCCAGCGGGTCACCGCCAGCGCCATGAACAGGGCGCCGAACATCATGATCTCCGAGGCCAGGAACACCCACATGCCCAAGGGGGCACTGGTCTCGGCGGCGTCATCGGCCATGGGCGTCCTCCTCGGGGTAGTCGTAGGCCGGACGGTCGACCACCGGCGTGGCGGCGAAATTGTCGCGGGGCGGCGGCGAGGCCACCGTCCATTCCAACCCGGCCGCCCCCCACGGATTGGCCGGCGCACGGGGACCGCGGAACGCCGACCACAGCAGGTAGGCCAGCGGCAGCAGGTATCCCACCGCCAGGATCGACGCCCCGGCCGACGACAGCACGTTGAGCACCTGGAACTCGGGCGGGTAGTGCCAGTAGCGCCTGGGCATGCCCAGCCAGCCCAGCCAGTACTGCGGCAGGAAGGTGAGCAGGAAGCCGAAGAAGATCAGCACCGCACTGGCTCGGCCCCATCCCTCGGGGTACATGCGCCCGGTGATCTTTGGCCACCAGAAGTGCAGCGCGCCCATATAGGCCGACACGGTGCCGCCGACCATGATGAAGTGGAAATGGGCGACGACGAAGTAGGTGTCGGTGACGTGCACGTCGAAGGCCAGCGAGGCCAGGAACAGCCCGGTCACCCCGCCCACCACGAACAGCCCGATGAAGCCCAGCCCGAACAGCATCGGCGCGTCGAAGCGCACCCGGCCTTTGTACAGGGTGGCGGTCCAGTTGTAGACCTTGATCCCCGACGGCACCGCCACCACGAAGGTCAGCAGCGAGAAGACGAAGCTGGCATAGGTGCTCATGCCGGCGACGAACATGTGGTGGCCCCACACCAGGAAGCCGATCGAGGCGATGCCCAGCGTCGCCGCCGCCACGAAGCGATAGCCGAAGATGCGCCGGCGCGAGAAGCAGGCGATCAGCTCGTTGGTCACCCCCATGGCCGGCAGCACCATGATGTAGACCGCCGGGTGGCTGTAGAACCAGAACAGGTGCTGGAACAACAGCGGGTCGCCTCCCAGCCGGGGATCGAACAGCCCCAGCGCGAAGATGCGGTCGCCGGCGACCAGCACCAAGGTCAGCGCCAGCACCGGCGTGGCCAGGATCAGGATGGCGGCGGTGGCGTAGATGGCCCAGACGAACAGCGGCAGGCGGCTCCACACCATGCCGGGGGCGCGAAGGGTGTGGGTGGTGACGATCAGGTTGATGCCGGTCAGGATCGACGAGAACCCGGCGATCACCACCCCGGCCAGCACGGTGACCACGTGGCTGTTGGAATAGGTGGAGCTGAACGGCGTGTAGAAGGTCCAGCCGGTGTCGACGCCGCCGACCACCAGCCCCCACAGCGCCACCAGCCCGCCGGCCATGAATACCCACCACGACGCCAGGTTCAGGCGCGGAAAGGCCAGGTCCTGCGCCCCGATCATCAGCGGCAGCAGGAAGTTGCCGAACACCGCCGGGATCGAGGGGATCAGGAAGAACCACACCATCACCACCGCATGCAGGGTGAAGGCGCGGTTGTAGGTGTCGGCCGTCATCAAGGTGCTGTCGGGCACCGCCAAATTGAGGCGGATCAGGGTCGCCGCCGCCCCGCCGACGAAGAAGAACACGGTGATCGCCACCAGGTACAGCACCGCCACCCGCTTGTGGTCGGTCGACAGCAGCCACGAGCGAAGGCCGTATCCCGCGCCCAGGTACGAGGTGTTCATGGCACCGCTCCGCGGCAGACGGCCCCCTGGGGGGCGGGCAAGGTCATGTCGCCGGCCAGTGCCAGCGACTTCACATAGGCGACCAGCGCCTGGACCTGGGCCTCGGACAGCCGGCCTGCGAACGACGGCATGTCGTCGCGGTAGCCGGCGACGATGTCGCGGCCGGGCAGCAGGATGCTGTCGCGCACATACGCCTCGTCGGCGACCACCACCCGGCCGTCGGCCAGCGCCACCGGAGAGCCGAACACGCCGCACAGGTTGGGGGCACGCACTGCCGCGGTGCGGCCTTCGTGGCAGCCGCTGCAGCCGACCTCGCGGAACAGCCGCGCGCCTTGGGCGACCAGGGCGGCATCCTCGCCGCCCTGGCCCAGCCAGGCCTGATAGTCCTCGGGCCGCATCACCACGAAGCGGGTGCCCATCAGGGAATGGTTGGTGCCGCAGTACTCGGCGCAGTGCAGGTGATAGACGCCGGGACGGTCTGCCTTGAACCACAGGGCGGTGACCCGGCCCGGCAGCACGTCCTGCTTGATGCGCAGCGCCGGTATGAACAGGCTATGGATGACGTCTTCCGAGGTCATCAACAGCTTGACCGTCCGGCCCATGGGCACGTGCAGTTCGTCCAATTCGCGCCGGCCGCCGGGATGCTCGATCCTGAACATCCACTGCTTGGCGACCACGGTGATCTCCAGGCCCTCGGCCGGCAGGTCGGCGTGGTCGCGGTAAAGGGAGGCCGCCCACAGGAACACCACCAGGGTCAGGGCGAAGGGCACCACCGTCCAGCCCACTTCCAGCCATACCTTGCGCCGCGGCGGCTGGCGGCGGTCGGCGGGGCTGCCGTCGCGGTACTTGACTGCGAACCACACCAGAGCCGCCAGCGCCGGCACCGCCACCGCGGCGGTGACCGCCACCAGGGCGGCGAACAGCCAGTCGATGCTGCGGGCATAGTCCGAGATCGCCACCGGCCACCAGGTCATCGCCACCCCCGCCGCACCACCATCCGGGCCGCCTCGTCCACCGGAATGCGGGCCAGGCGATGGGCGGCGTCGGCCCATCCCCACTGGCCCAGCAGCGGTTCCTTCTCGGCCGCCAGGCGGGCGGGCTCGTCCACGTCCTGCACCCCTTCGGCATGCGGCACCGCAGCGGGCAACGGCCGGCCGCCGCCGCCCAGACCCCACAGCAGCAGCGCCATCAGCCCGGCCACCACCGCCACCGTGGCCAACAGCCCGGCCACTGACCAGGCGGTCAGGCGGATGTCGATGTCGCGCCGCTCATGGCCGGGCATGGACCAGCCTCCGGAACAGGAGCAGCCAAAGCCCGCCCAGGGCCGCCAGCCCGGCGCAGAAGGCCAGTACGCCGGGCAGCGCCGGACCGGGCCAGGCGGGCAGCACCAGCCAGGCGGTCTCGGCCAGGCGCAAGGCCAGCACGAAGGCCGCCACCGCGCGCAGCCGCGGCACCGAATGGCGGACATAGCCGGGCAGCAGCACCAGGAAGGCGGCGCCGCCCAGGGTGGCGGCCAGGCCGCGCGCCAACCACAGCCAGCCGCCGTCCAGCCGGCGCAGAAAGAAGCCGATCTCGTGCGGCAGGTCGGCCGACCAGATGATCAGGTACTGCATGAAGGCCAGGTAGCTCCACAGCAGCACCACCGACAGCAGCACGGCGGCCAGCGGGCCCGGCCGCGTCCCCTGCCGCCCGGCCGAGACCAGCACGGCAAACGCCACCGCGGTCAGCGTCTGGTCCTCCAGGAACAGAAGGCCGAAGATGGTCGAGCGGAAGGGCGGTTCCAGGCTCATCTGCCAGTCGAAGCCGGCCAGGCTGCCCGACAGCGCCCACACGATCAGCCCCACCGCCGCCACCGCCGGGCGGGCCACCTTGCGGGTGCGGGTGGCGGCGAGCACCGCCAGCACGCTCCACGCCAGGAAGAAGGCGACGGTGCGGCCGGCAAAGAAGCCGGGGGCCAGCCAGGCGTGGTTGGGCCAGTCCTCGGGCCAGGCCGCAACCGACGCCCATGGCCATACCGCCGCCATCCCCGCCAGCACGGGAACGAAGGCCAGCCCCACCAGCGGCATGGTCAGCGCCGCCGCCTCGGCGGCGCGCTCGACCCGCAGCGACCAGTGCTGCGGGATCACATGGTCGACCAGCAGCAGCAGCAGGCCGCCGAATGCCAGCCCGTGCACCGCGATTGCCGCCGCCAGCCAGCCGTGCAGCAGCGCAGCCGTTCCCCAGCCCAGACCGATCCCGCCCATGGCCGCCAGCCCGAGGACGACCACGACCAGTGCCGCGGTCATTGCCCGGCCTCCACCCGTTCGCGCTGTTCTGGCGACAACTGGGCGACGGGAGTGCCCTGGCTGGCCTGCAGCACCTCGATCCACGCGGCGATGGCCCAGCGGTCGGCGGGTGCGACGCGGTCGGCATACGAGTACATCACCCCGTGGCCGCCGCCGATCACCTGGACGAAATAGGCGGCCGGGGCCCGGCGCAGCCGGTCGATGTGGTAGCTGGGGGGATGGGGGAACCCGTGGCGGGGAATGATGCCGTCGCCGTCGCCGGCCACCCCGTGGCAGGGCGCGCACCACACGCCGAAGCGCTCGCGCCCGCGCTCGACCAGTGCCGGGGTCAACTCGGGCCGGGCCGGCAGCACCTCGCGCGACACCGTGCCGACGGGCGGCGCCTGCTCGACCTTGCCGTCGGCAAAGACGTCGGACGCCTCGGTCGGCATGGCCTTTTCCTGGGTCACCATGTCCTGGTTGCAGGCGGCAAGCAGGCCGACACAGCACAGGGCGAGCAAACGCTTACCCATCACGTTCCCCCATGCCGGCGCATCAGCCTGCGCGCCGCATCGGCCTGGTCGGTGTCGACCACCAGGATGAAGCGGTCGTCGGTGACCCGGTCGAAGCCGGGCAGGTCGAAGTCGGGATGGTGCAGGCGCGGCAGGCGGTTGCGCACCAGCATCGCCCCCATGGCACCGAAGGTGGCCAGCAGCACCGCCAGCTCGAACGCCGGCAACATGAAGGCCGGCCACGAGAACAGCGGCCGGCCGCCCACGTCCAGGGGGAACTCGACGAAGTTGATGAACCAGCCCAGCCAGAAGCCGATTGCCGCACCCGCCGCGCCGCCGATGAAGGTCGCCCAGGGGACGGCCGGGTCGGGGCCCGAGATCAGGTCGTTGAGCGCCTTGACCGGGAAAGGCGTGAAGGCGTCCAGCCGGCCCAGGGCGCGGGCTTCGGCCGCCGCGGCTGTGATGGCGTCGGCGCTCGGGAACGACGCGCTCACCCGCTCAGTCGGCATGGCGTTGCTCCATGACCACTTCCTTGACCTCGGCGATGGCCACCGCCGGCAGCCAGCGGATGAACAGCAGCATCAGGAAGAAGAACAGCCCCACCGTGCCGAAATAGATCGCCCAATCCCAGAAGGTGGGCACATAGACCCGCCACTTGCCCGGCATCCAGCCGTGGTACAGCGAGGTGATCACCAGCATGTACCGCTCGGTGTACATGGCCACCACCACCAGCGCCGCGACGATGCCCGCCAGCCGCGGCGAGGTGCGCACCCTTCGCAGCCACAACAGGTGGATGACGCCCAGGTTGACCGCATAGGTGAACCAGGTGACCCCGGCATAGGTGCCCAGCGTGCGTTCCAGCACCCGCCCCCACTCGACCGCGTCGCCCGAGTACCAGGCGACGAAGGTCTCTGAGGCATAGCCGTAGCCCGTGCACAGTCCGGTCAGCAGCACCCACTTGCCCAAGAGGTCCAGGTGCCGCTCGGTCAGCACCGCCTGCAGCCGGAAGGTGGCGCGCAGCGCGATGGCGATCAGCAGCACCATGGCAAAGCCCGAATAGACCGCGCCCATGACGAAGAACGGCGGGAAAATGGTGCTGTGCCAGCCGGTCACCGGCCCCACCGCGAACAGCAGCGACACGCCGGAATGCACCGACACCACCAGCGGCATGGCCAACCCGGCCACCAGCAGGTACGCCTGGCGCCAGCGCTGCCAGTGCCGCGCACTGCCCCGCCACCCCAGCGCCATCACCCCATAGACCACCTGCCCCGCCCGGCTGCGGGCGCGGTCGCGCAAGGTGGCCAGGTCGGGGATCATGCCCACGTACCAGAAGATCACCGAGACGGTGAAATAGGTGCCGAAGGCGAACACGTCCCACAGCAGCGGACTGCGGAACTGGGGCTGGACCTCGAGCGTGTTGGGATAGGGCAGCATGTAGTAGAACATCCACGGCCGCCCCAGGTGCAGGATCGGCCACAGCACCGCGCACAGCACGGCGAACACGGTCATCGCCTCGGCCACCCGGTTGAGCGAGTTGCGCCACGGCTGGCCCAGCAGCAGCAGCATGGCCGAGATGAAGGTGCCGGCGTGCCCCAGCCCGATCCACCACACCACATTGACGATGGCCAGTCCCCAGGCCACGGGAATGTCGAGCCCCCACACCCCCACACCCCAGGTGAACAGCCAGGTGGCCGAGACGACGAACAGCACCACGCCGAGCGCGCTCAAGCCCAGCAGCACCCACCAGCGCCGCCGCAGCGGGAAGTCCTGGACGATGCCGGCAACCTCGCGCGAGACGGTGGTGAAGCTCTGGTCGGGCAGAAGGGGCATCAGTGCCCACTCCTCTCGTCACCCCCGGTCTCGACCCGGGGGGGCATGGATGCCCGGATCAAGTCCGGGCATGACGGCTGAACAGGCGCCCTAGCCATTTCCCACCTCCCTCCTGACCCGCGCCAGATACGTGGTGCGCGGGCGGGTGCCCAGTTGGGGCAACAAGGCGTAGTTGCGCGGGCTGCCGCGCGCTCCGGCGACGCGGCTGCCGGGGTCGTTGAGGTCGCCGAAGACGATGGTGCCGGTCGGACAGGCCTGGGCGCAGGCCGGGGTGACGGCGTCGCGGGCCAGCGGGCGGCCCTGCACCTCGGCGTCGATGCGGGCGGCCTCGATGCGCTGGATGCAATAGGTGCACTTCTCCATCACCCCACGGCCGCGCACGGTGACCTCGGGATTGCGCTGCAGGCGCGGCAGCTCTTCGTCGCTGTGGGAATAGTCCAGGAAGTTGAAGCGCCGCACCTCGTAGGGACAATAGACGGCGCAGGTCCGGGTGCCGATGCAGCGGTTGTAGACCTGCTGGTTGATCCCCTCGCTGGAGTGGACGGTGGCGTGCACCGGACAGCCGATCTCGCAGGGGGCATGGTCGCAGTGCATGCAGGGCACCGGCTGGAAATGGGTCATGTCGCCGTCCAGGTAGCGGTCGACCCGGATCCAGTGCATGGCCCGGCCACGGGCCACCTCGGCGCGGCCGACCACCGGGATGGTGTTCTCGGCCTGGCAGGCGACCACGCAGGTGTTGCAGCCGATGCACAGGTCTTGGTCGATCACCATCCCCCAGGCGTGCCCGGTCTTGGGCCAGGGCGGATACAATGAATCGTCGGTCTCGGACGCATAGGACACCGGGGCGCCGCGCGACGGGACCAGGGCGACCAGGGGCTGGCCGTGCATGCGCTGGGTGGTCTGCAGGCGGGCGAATTCCACCTTGCCGGCCGCCTTGGTCACCACGGCGCGGTCGACGCCGGCCAGCGCCGCCACGTCGACGCCGACGCCGGTGCCGACGCGGCCGGCGCGCCGCCGTCCATAGCCCAGCGACAGGCCCACCACCTCGTCGGCATGGTGGGCCACCACCGCCGCCGGCAGTTCCACTTCGCCGACGCGCACCCGGTCGCCGTCTGCGATGCCCAGCCGCGCCGCGGTGGCGGCCGACAGGGTGGCGGCGTTGTCCCAGGTGATCTTGGTCAGCGGATCACCCACCTCGTGCAGCCAGGCATTGTTGGCCAGCCGGCCATCCCACACCGAGACGGACGGGCGCACCACCACCTCGACGCCCTCGCCCGCCGGCAGCGGGACGGCCACCGAGCGCGGCTGGGCCAGGTCCAGCGGCGGCGGAGTGCTGCCGGCGACGAAGCCGGTCCGCAGCGCCGCCGTCCACTGGCCATCGGACAGCTGCCGCCAGGTGTCGCGCACCATGGCGCGCCCGTCCAGGTCGAAGCGGCCGGCGAGAGTGGCCAGCACCCCTTGCGGGCAGATGCCGGCCTTCAGCGGGCGCACCAGCGGCTGCATTAGGGTGACGGTGCCGTCGGCGGCACGCCCGTCGCCCCAGCACTCGAACGGATGGGCCAGCGGCAGGTGCCAGGCCGACAGTGCCGCGGTCTCGTCGTCGTAGGGGCCCGCATGCAGCGAGAACCCCAGCCGCACCAGCCGGGCGGCGAACTCAGGGCCGGCGGAGTAGACCGGATTGGCGTCCAGGATCACCAGCGCCTCGACCTGGCCGGCGTCCATAGCCTCGGTCAGCTCGGCCAGGCCGGGCCTGGGTGCGGCCAGGGGCGCGGTATAGGCCACTGCGGTCGACAGCCCAGCAGCCGCCGCGTGGGCCTCGGGCGGCAGATGGTCGCCGGCCGACACCACCACCGGCCCGGAGGGCAAGGCGCGGCGCACCGCGGCCACCCAGGCGGCCTCGGCCTCGGCCAGTTCGACCTGCTGCCCGGCCAGCGCCGCCAGCATGGCCAGCTGGCGCGACGGCGGCGCGGCGATGCGCATGCCGGCCTGGGCGCCCAGCAGGCCGGGCACCGATTCGGCTGCGAATACCGAC
>JBLNBU010000289.1:0-23086 GCA_050260215.1 Actinomycetota bacterium | reverse complement strand
CAGCACGTTCCTGACGAAGCGGTCGCGCCCCACCCTTTTCACCGGCGAGCCCGAGAACACCTGGCGGAAATCCGCGTCCGACAGCGCGGCCAAGTCGGCCAGGCGCGGCGCCGCCAGCTCGGCGCGCGGCAGGAAGTCGGCATCCCGCGTCGGGCGGGAGAATTTGTTCCACGGGCAGGGCGCCAGGCAGTCGTCGCAGCCGTAGACGCGGTTGCCCATCAGCGGCCGCAGCTCGGCCGGGATGTGGCCCTTGTGCTCGATGGTCAGGTACGAAATGCAGCGGCGGGCGTCGATATGCCCGCCACCGTCCAGGGCCGCGGTCGGGCAGGCGGGTACGCAAGCCGAGCAGCGGCCGCAGCGGTTGGGCTCCGGCGGGTCGGGGGCCAGGTCCAGGGTGGTGTAGATCTCGGACAGCACCAGCCAGCCGCCGAAGCGGCGCGACACCAGATTGGTGTGGCGGCCCACCCAGCCCAGCCCGGATCGCGCCGCCAGCGGCTTTTCCATCACCGGGGCGGTGTCGACGAACACCTTGAGGTCGTGGCCGAAGCGCTCCGCCATCCAGCGGCCCAGCGCCTTGAGGCGCTTCTTGACCACGTCGTGGTAGTCCTTGTTGCGGGCGTAGGTGCTGATGGAGCCGCGCTCGGGGGCGCCCAGCAGCGCCAGCGGATCGCCGTGGGGAGCATAGCTGGTGCCCAGCACCACCACCGAGCGGACCTCGGGCCACAGGCCCTTGGGGCTGGTGCGCCGCCCGGGCGTCTCGGCCATCCACTCCATGTCGCCGTGGCGGCCCTCGGCGACGAAGCGGGCCAGGGCCTCGGCCCAGGCCGGATCGGCCTCGGCCGCGGCGAAGCCGACGGCGGCGAAGCCGAGTTCAAGGGCCTTGGCGCGGATGGCGAGCTTGGGGTCGGTCATGCCTCTATTTGGGCCACCGACAGCGGCTTTGTCACCCCCGCCCGCGGTACGACGCCACTCCCTGGTCGGGCAGCCACAGGCCGGCGGGCGGGGCGCCGGTCTGCCAGAACACGTCGATGGGGATGCCGCCGCGCGGATACCAATAGCCGCCGATGCGCAGCCACTTGGGCGAGGCGGCGTCGACCAGCCGCTTGGCGATACCGACGGTGCAGTCCTCGTGGAAGGCGCCGTGGTTGCGGAAGCTGGCCAGGAACAGCTTCAGCGACTTGCTTTCCACCAGGGTGGTGTCGGGAACGTAGTCGATGACCAGCTGGGCGAAGTCGGGCTGGCCGGTGATCGGGCACAGCGAGGTGAACTCGGGTGCGGTGAAGCGCACCAGGTAGTCGGTGCCCGGATGGGGATTGGGCACCGTCTCGATCACCGCGGCGTCGGGATCGGCCGGGATGGCGGCGTGGTGGCCCAGCTGGGTCAGCGCAGGCGTGTCGGTCATTTCGCCGTCAACTTGCGGATGGTGTTGGTGGGGCTTTGGCCGTCGACCAGCTGGGCCAGCCCCACCTTGCCGCCCCAGCCGATCCCGTGGGCGGCGCCGACCACCGTCTCGACGGTATAGTCGGCTCCCTTGACCAGAACGTCCGGGCGCAGGGTTTCGATCAGGGCCAGCGGGGTGTCTTCTCCGAAGATCACCACCATGTCGACGGTGGACAGCGACGCCAGCACGGTGGCCCGCGCCGCCTCGGACTGCACCGGGCGCTCAGGGCCCTTGAGCCGCGACACCGAGGCGTCGGAGTTCAGCCCGACCACCAGCTTGTCGCAGGCGGCCTTGGCCTGGGACAGGATCGACACATGGCCGGGATGGAGCAGGTCGAAGCAGCCGTTGGTGAAGCCCACCGACAGGCCCTTGCGCTTCCAGCGGTCGACGGTCTCGACCGCGCTGCCCAGCGGCACCACCTTCGAATCGCCGGCCAGCAGGTCGTCGTGGTGCAGCGCCGAGACCAGCTCGGAGGCATAGGCCACCGCGGTGCCGACCTTGCCGACGACGATGCCGGCGGCGACGTTGGCCAGCCGCGCGCCTTCCAGCAGGCTGGCGCCCGAGGCCACCGCCGTGGCCAGGGTCGCCACCACCGTGTCGCCGGCGCCCGAGACGTCGAACACCTCGCGCGCCTCGGCCGGCAGATGGTGGACGGCGCCGTCGGCCTGCACCAGGGTCATGCCGTCCTGGCTGCGGGTGATCAACACCGCGTCGAAGCGGCACTGCTCGATGAGGCGGCGGGCGGCGGCGACGATGGCCTCGTCGTCGTCGACGGGCATGCCGGTGGCCTCGTGCAGTTCCTTGCGGTTGGGGGTGACCACCGTCGCCCCGGCATAGATGGAATAGTCGCAGCCCTTGGGGTCGACGATCACCGCCTTGCCCATGCCGCGCGCCTTGGCGATCAGCTCGGTCGGCACCGGAGCCGCCAGCACGCCCTTGCCGTAATCCGACAGCACCACCGCCGCCACCCGCTTGAGCAGCCGCTCGGCCCGGGTCATCAGCTGGCCGCCGACGGCGCCGCCGACGGGGGCGCGGGTCTCGCGGTCGGCGCGCAGCAGCTGCTGCGACGAGGCGAAGAAGCGGGTCTTGATGGTGGTCTGGCGCCCCGGCTCGACCACGATGCAGGGGTCGATCTCGCAGTGCTCGCCGATCAGGCGGGTGACCTCGCGCCCGGCCGAGTCGTCGCCGACCACCGAGACGAAGGCCGGCTGGCCGCCCAGCGCCACGATGTTGCGCACCACGTTGCCGGCCCCGCCCAGCATCGAGGTTTCGCGCTCGATCAGCACCACCGGGATCGGCGCCTCGGGGGAGATGCGCTCGACCGAGCCGTAGACGAAACGGTCCAGCATGGTGTCGCCGATGCACAGCACCGGAGTGCCCTTCAAGCGCTCGACGCGCTCGGCCAGAACGGAAAGCTCGGTCATGGACCCCGCCCGAAAACCCTTGCGATGGGCTGGGGGTAACCCAACGGGGGCGGGGATTCAAGGGGAAAGGCGGTGCCTCACGTCGACAGGAACCGCCGTTCGGTGCCTTCCAGCACCAGGCAGGTCAGGTGGCCGGTGCGATAGGCGCCGGTGTCGATGGCGATGCGGTTGGGACGCAGTTCGGGGCGGGGCACCACGGTGTGGCCGTGGACCACCACATGGCCGTGGTCGGCTTCGCAGTACAGGAAGTCGTCGCGGATCCACATCAGGTCGGCCTCGTCCTGGCGGTCGAAGGGCACGCCCGGGCGAAGGCCGGCGTGGACGAAGACGTAGTCGCCCTCGGTCCAGCTGAGCGGCAGGCTGGTCAGGAAGCGCAGGTGCTGGGCCGGCAGGGCACGATAGAACTGGCGCTGCAGCTCTTCCGGGTCGTCGAGCAGCACCCCGATCTCGCCCATATACGCCTTCAGCGTGTCGGTGCCGCCGTTGGCCAGCCACGGATGGAGCACGCCGGGATCGCCCAGAAATCGCAGCAGGTAGTCCTCGTGGTTGCCGCGCAGGGTGATCCATTCGGCCGCCGCCAGCGGCCCCGGCGGCGGGCCGGCCACCAGCCGGTCGAGGACGGTGCGCACCCCCGCCCCGCGGTCGACGTAGTCGCCGACGAACACCACCACCATCCGCTCGGCCGGCCGGCGGCCCGCGTCGGCGGCGATCAGCCCGAGCAGGTCGTCGAGCAGCGCCGACTGTCCGTGGACGTCCCCCACGGCATAGACACGGGTGCCGTCGGGAACGCGCGGCTGGGGAGGGGAACTCTGGATGCTCATTTTCGCTAGGCTGGTTCGGTGAGCCGATGGTATTTCTAACGTAGTGTGACTTTGCCCGTTTCAAGGCCCGGCAACAACGGCCGTGAATGCGCTCAAGGGTTCGGATGGGGATGGGATGAACGCGTCGGCGTTCGGCGGCAGGCAACAGGAAGTCGTCACCTCGGAGAGTCTGCTCTTCGATGCGGCCGAACGCGTGGGGCGCATCCGCGAAGGCCGCATCGCGCTCCACCTGCACCTGTCGCGCCTTTTGCCGCAGAACCGGGAAGAAGCGAAGATCCGCATCGCCTTCCGCCTGTTCGAGACCATGGTCGACATGTATCGCGGGCAGATGTTCCTGCTGACCAATTCGGACATCGTGCTGATCTGCAAGGACGCCCGCATCCAGGACCTGGACGCCATCGTCTACAAGCTGCGCGCGCTGTTCTCGAAGGATCCGCTCACCTACGCCGAATCGACGGACGGGCGTGACCGCTTCGTCACCTACTACGACCTGGAAATCGAGTACGACGCCTTCTTCACCCTGGTCGGCCAGCTGGTCCAGGACGCCAAGAAGCGCCTGGCCGACCAGCGCTCGGCGCCGCAGATCCAGCCGCTCGACGCCAAGAACCTGACCGAGGTGCTCGAACGCATCGGCACCACCGACATCGCCGGCGTGGTGCGCCGCCAGGCCTGCATCCGCATCAACGAGAAGATGACGGCCGAGGTGGCGTTCCAGGAATTCTTCATGTCCATCGGCGACCTGCAGAAGGTGCTGGCCCCGGACGTCAACATCCTGGCCAACCGCTGGCTGTTCCAGCACCTGTCGCAGGTCCTGGACCTGCGCGTGCTGTCGGTGCTGCAGGACATGGCGCTGCGCCATGCCCCGGCGGCCTATTCGGTCAACCTCAACATGGCCACCGTCAACACCCCGGTGTTCCAGTCGTTCGAGAACGCGGTGCGCGGCAAGGCCGACATCTACGTGGAATTCCAGCTGGCCGACATCTTCAACGACCTGGACGGCTTCTTCCGGGTGCGCGACAAGGTGCGCGCGGCCGGACACAAGTCGGTGCTGGACGGCATGAGCCCCATCACCCTGCAGTTCATGGACGCCGAGCTCTACGACACCGACTTCGTCAAGGTGAACTGGAGCCCCGACATGGCCGACGACCTGCAGACGGCCGAGCTGCAGCAGGCGCTGGGCCCCGTCGGCTTCGACCGGGTCATCCTGGCCCGCTGCGACACCGAGACCTCGATCTCGTGGGGGCTGCAGCAGGGCATCCGCCTGTTCCAGGGCCGCTTCCTCGACGCCATGATCTCGGCGGTGACCATGGCCCAGTGCGACAAGGCGCAAGCGTGCACGCTGCAGCAGTGCACCCAGCGCCACGGCGTCATCAGCGGCCGGCCGCGCGCCGAATGCGGCAACAACGACATGCTGGACGCCTTCCCACCGTTGCGGGCGCTTGGCTGATGCAGAACGCGCCGCCCAACGGCCAGCTGAAGACCGGCAGCGAGACCATGCTGCTGGACTACGTCCGCCGGCTCGAGCGTCACCGCAACGACCGCCGGGCGGTCCATATCCACCTGTCCGACCTCGACGCCGTCAACCGGCGCGAACATCACCTGCGCATCGCCTCGAACACCTTCGAGAACCTGGTCAAGATGCTGCAGGCCCAGGTGTTCGTCCTGGCCAACTCGGACATGATGGTCATCTACAAGGCCCAGGCCCAGGAAGAGGTCGAGGGCGCCGTGGTCAAGATGCGCTTCATGTTCTCGGACGACCCGCTGGTCGCCCAGGAAGGCGCCTCGGCCAAGACCTTCTGCACCTGGTACAACCTCGAGCGCGAATACGAGGTGCTGCTGACCCTGGCCCAGAAGATGGTCCAGGACGACCAGGCCAACCGCGCCGCCGCCGCCGAGAAAAGCGCGCTGGAACAGCGCTTCGCCGCCAAGCCCAAGGGGTCGCCCTTCACTCCCGACCTGCTGGCCCGGGTGGAGTCGTCGCTGGGCTCGGCCGACCTGGCCAACCTGATGCGCCGCCAGGCGGTGTGCGCGGTGGTCGGCAAGGCACCGCCGCAGCCGGTGTTCCACGAGCTGTTCATCTCCATTGCCGACCTGCGCCAGACGTTGATGCCCAACGTCAACATGAACTCCAGCCCGTGGCTGTTCCAGCAGCTGACCGAGACGCTGGACCGCCGGGTGCTGTCCTTGCTCAACAAGCACGACGACCGCACGCTGGAAGGCGACATCAGCATCAACCTCAACGTCTCGACCATCCTGTCCCCCGAATTCCTGGTCTTCGACGACAACGTCAAGGCCGGCATGCGCGGCACCATCGTGCTGGAGCTGCAGAAGGTCGACATCTTCGCCGACCTCGGCGCCTACCTGTTCGCCCGCGACTTCGCCCACGACCGCGGCTACCGGATCTGCATCGACGGCCTGACCTACTCCATGCTGTCCTTCGTCGACCGCGAGCGCCTGGGCGCCGACCTGATCAAGCTGGTATGGGACCCCTCGCTGACCGAGGAGAAGGACAAGAAGACCGACGCGCTCCGGCGCATCGGCGTCACCCGCATCATCTTGTGCCGGTGCGACACCCCGTCCGCCGTCGAGTACGGCCATTCGGTCGGCATCACCCTGTTCCCGGGCCGCCACATCGCGGCCACCCTGAGGGCCGATGTCCGCCGCCGCGGGCCGGCCCGCGGGGCGCGGCCGGCGCGCTTTTGACCGACTTCCTCGATCCCGCCGCCCGCGGACGCCGGCGCCTGAAGGCGCTCGGCCCGGGTGCGGCGGCGCTGCTGGCGCTGGCCGGGCTGGCCTGGGCCTGGGATGCCGGCCGCCTGCCCCACGGCACCCTGTCGCTGGGATTCCTGATCGTGGTGGTGTTCGGCTGGGGCGCCTGGCGGGCCTGGGCCGTGACCCCCACCGTCACCTGCGCCGGCTGCGAGGCGGTCGGCTGGCCGGACGACGTTGGCGCCGACGGCACCTGCCCACGCTGCGGCCACGATACCTTCCTGGCCCACGGCCACTACCGCGAGGGCCATGCCCTGGCCACCCCGGTGCCCATCGACTCGCGGCGCGAGATCGCCGGCCGCGACCTCGCCTCGGGGGCCTTCGTCGCCGTCGTCCCCACCGGCATCGAGGACGAGGGCGGTTGACGGTTCCGGCGCCAGGGGGCCATCCTGACTGGCACTCCGCCGGCCAGCCCCCCATATCCCGACGATGACCGAACCCGCCATCCAGGTTTGCAAATTGCGCAAGTGCTTCGGCGCCGTGGTCGCCGTCGACGACGTCGACTTCCAGGTGGCGCGCGGGTCGATCACCGCGCTTCTGGGCGGCAACGGCGCCGGCAAGACCACCACGCTGTCCATGCTGCTGGGTCTTTTGGTGCCCACTTCGGGCACGGTGCGGGTGCTGG
The DNA here is from genome assembly GCA_050260215.1 of Actinomycetota bacterium. GTDB lineage: Bacteria > Pseudomonadota > Alphaproteobacteria > Rhodospirillales > Magnetospirillaceae > JBLNBU01. The sequence goes on along the minus strand of JBLNBU010000289.1, from coordinate 16,006 downwards.
GCGAGGACATGGTCCACCACCGCTACCGGGTGCTGCCCAGGGTCAACTTCTCCAGCCCCTATGTGGACCTGCCCCACCGCCTGACCGTGGCCGAGAACCTGACCGTCTACGGCCATCTTTACGGCCTGCCCGACGTGAAGGGCCGCATTGCCGAACTGGCCGCCGACCTGGACCTAGGGCCCTTCCTCAAGCGGCCGGCGGGCAAGCTGTCGGCCGGCCAGAAGACCCGCGTCGCTCTGGCCAAGGCCATGCTGAACCGCCCCGAACTGCTGCTGCTGGACGAGCCCACCGCGTCGCTCGACCCCGACACCGCCGACTGGGTGCGCGGCTGGTTCGAGGACTACCGGGCCAAGACCGGGGCGACCATCGTGCTGGCCTCCCACAACATGGCCGAGGTCGAGCGCATGTGCGACGACGTGCTGATCATGAAGCAGGGCCGCATCGTCGACGAGGGCAGCCCCGCCGCCCTGATCGACCGCTACGGCCGCGCCACCATGGAGGAGGTCTTCCTGGACATCGCCCGCGACCGCCAGCGCCCCCAGGAGGCCGCGCAATGAGCCCGCCCAGGTCCGAGCGAGCCGGAGGCGGCGCCCGGCGCCTGAGGGACAAACGCGAATGACCGCCTATTCCGCCTTCTCGTTCCGCCGCGTCGGCGCCATGGTGCTGCGCCACCTCTACATCCTGAAAGGGTCGTGGCCGCGCATCCTCGAGATGGCCTACTGGCCGGCGGTCAACATGGTGGTATGGGGGTTCACCAGCCAGTTCCTGCGCGGCAACTCGTCATGGGTGGCCCAGGCGGCCGGCGTGCTGATCGGCGCGGTGATCCTGTGGGACGTCATGTTCCGCGGCAACCTGGGCGTCTCGCTGTCCTTCATGGAAGAGATGTGGTCGCGCAACCTGGGCCACCTGTCGGTCAGCCCGCTGCGCCCCTACGAGTTGGTGGTGTCGCTGCTGACCATGAGCCTGATCCGCACCGTCATCGGGGTGGTTCCGGCCAGCCTGCTGGCGATCCCGCTCTACCACTACTCGGTCTACGAAATGGGCCTGCCGCTGATCGCCTTCTGGGTCAACCTGATGGTCACCGGCTGGGCCATCGGGCTGTCGGTGTCGGCGCTGGTGCTGCGCTTCGGCCTGGGGGCGGAAAGCCTGGCCTGGGTACTGGTGTTCGCGGTCGCTCCCGTCGCCGGCATCTATTATCCCATCTCGGTGCTGCCCGAGTGGCTGCAGGTGATCGCCTGGGCGCTGCCGCCGGCCCATGTGTTCGAGGGCATGCGCGCGGTCATGTTCGGCCAGGGCTTCCAGCCCGGGCTGCTGCTGTCGGCGGTGGGGCTGAACGTCATTTACCTGGGCATCGGCGTCGCCGTGTTCCTGCGGGTGTTCCACGTCGCCCGCATCCGCGGCCAGCTGCTCAACGTCGGAGAATGAAGAGCGGCCCCAGCGCCGCCACCAGCCCCAGCGAGGCAAACGCCAGCCCCCAGGCCCGCGCCGTGCCCGCACCGCCGGCGGCGTCCAAGACCACGCCGAAGGCCAGCGGCCCCAGGAAGGCGGCGGCGAAGCCCAGCAGCGAGTGCACCGCGATGGTGGCCCCGCGCCGCGCCGGTTCGGCTTCCAGCACCGCGCCGGTGGTCAGCGCCGCCGAATCGGCCTGCACCAAGCCGGCATAAACCAGCGCCAGCGCCACCACCAGCCCATAGGGCAGGCCGGCGGCAAACCCGATACCCAGCGCCATGGCCGCCGACAGCACCATGGCCCAGGCGCACAGCCGCCGCCGGCCGATGCGCACCGCCAGGTCGGCGCCGCCGATGCTGGTGGCCATGGCCACCAGGGCGCTGAGCGTGGCGGCGGCGGTCGGCGCCGGCCAGGCCGGGCCGGGCGCCAGGGTGGCGGCGAAGGCCAGGAAGGCGACGATCCAGTTGCGCAGGCCGAACAGCTCCCACATGTGGGCGGCGTAGCCCAGCACGTAGCCCATGGCGGCGCGGTTGCGGAACACCGGGCGGAAATCCAGCAGCCCGGCCGGCTGGCCGACCGGCTGGGGGGCCATGGGCCACACCAGCGCCAGCACCAGCACGGCCGCGGCCGCCGCCAGGCCGCCCGCCAGCCAGAAGGCGGCACGCCAGCCGAACGGCCCCGCCACCCAGCCGCTGACCAGGAACGAGGCGCTGGTGCCCAGCGAGAAGCAGGCGGTGTAGAAGCTGATCCAGCGCGGCTGACTTGGGCCGCTGGTGCGGTCGACCAGCGCCTTGAGCCCCGGCATGTAGGTGCCGGCCAGCCCCACCCCGCCCAGCGCCCGCCAGAGCAGCGCCGAGATGAAGCCGCCCGCGGTGGCGGCGAAGCCCAGGGCCGAGACCGCCGCCACCAGCGCGCCCGCCACATGGACCCTGCGGGCGTCGATGCGGTCGGTGGCGGCCGTCAGCACCGGCACCGCCACCGCATAGCCGGCGAAGGTGATGCCCGAAATCCACCCGGCCTCGGTGTTGGTCAGCCCCCACTCGGCGATGAAGCCGGGCAGCAGTGCCGGGAAGGCGAACACCCCGGCCATGGTCAGCACCTCGGCGGCGCACAGGGCGAAGACGACGCGGGAGGCTTGCGCGCTCATGGCACCATGACCGTCGCCTGGCGGGCGAGGCGGGTGCCGTCGGCGCGCTCGACGGTGGCCTCGCCCACATAGGTCCCCGCCGGCCAGCCGCCGGGCGGAGCGGGACGGCCGGCGGCGCGCATGGCCCAGGCCTGGGTGCGCTCCAACCTGGCGGCATGGTCGAGCACCGCCGAGCCCCCCGGCCCGCGGATGGACAGCCGCACCTGGTCGCCGGCGGCGGCCCCGAACAGCGCCCCCCACAGCACCAGCGGGCGGTCGGCGGGCAGGTGCGGCGGGCTGTCGGCGTCGCGCTTGAGCTGGGCCGGGTCGGGAACATGATCGGCGAACCCGGCGGCATAGAGCGCACCCGGCTCGTAAGCCGGCGCGTCGGCCCACAGGGGCGCGCCCGGCCTGCCGCAGCCTTCGGCCGGGGCGTCTCCGGTGAAGGGATCGACGGCCCGGCCGCCCACGCGCACGGTGATGTGGACGTGGGGAAACTGGCTCATGCCCGACAGGCCGACCAGGCCCAGGCGCTCGCCCCGTGCCACCGCTTGTCCGGGATGCACCGCCACCGAGCCCCGGCGCAGGTGGCAGTACTGGGTCTCGGTTCCGTCCGCATGCCGCAGCAGCACGCCGTTGCCGCACTCGATGCCCTTGACCGCCGCCCGGTCCCCCTCGGCGAAGGCGCCGTCGGGCTGGCCGTCGCGCATGCCCGCCACCACGCCTGCGGCCGAAGCCAGCACGGCGACGCCCCTGTCCATGGCGGCGCGGTCGCGGATGGCGAAGTCGGTGCCGTCATGGCCGTCGTAGCTGCGTGGGCCGCAGCGATAGTCGGACGCCCCCGGTCCGGGATCGTCGTCCACATAGTTCATCACCCAGCAATCCACCCCCGGCCGACAGGCCAGGGGCAGGCCGAGCGGCTCGGCCACTGCTGCCGCAGCGGCCAGCATCAGCACCGGCAGGGCAAGGCGTCCCGTCATCCGGACAAGATGGCCCGTCGCGTCCCGGCGGGGAAGACCCAATCCGAATGGGAGGGGCCTCCCATAAACCCTTGGCCTACTTGACGGAACATCAGCTGGAACTCATGAAACCACGAGGCGGCCGGCCCGTTTTGCCCGGCAATGGGGAACGACAGGGGACATTCATGCAGATCGGACTGACCGGCCGCTTCGCCGCCGGGCTCGTGGCGGTGTCGTTGACCACCGCCCTGGTTGTCGGGCTGGCGGTGGACCGCTATTTCTCCGAGGTCATCGGCGAGGCCCAGGTCCGCGAGCTGAACGGCCGCTACGACCAGCTGACCGCCGCCATCGCCGCCTCGGCCGACCAGGCCGAGGCCATGGCGGCGCTGGTGGCGTCCCTTCCCGGCGTCGCGGCCGAGCTGGGCTCGGGCGACCGCGCCGCCCTCGACGCCCGCTTCGTCGCCGCCTACCCGGCGCTGGCCAAGACCTACGGCATCGACCAGTTCCAGTTCCACACCCCTCCGGCGACCTCGTTCCTGCGGGTGCACATGCCAAGGAAGTTCGGCGACGACCTGTCGTCGTTCCGCCAGACCGTGGTCCACACCAACACCGTCAAGGTCCCCACCCACGGCCTCGAATCCGGAGTGGCCGGCTTGGGCGTGCGCGGGGTGGTGCCGGTCACCGACAACGGCCGCCACGTCGGCTCGGTCGAGTTCGGCATGAGTTTCGGCAAGCCGTTCTTCGAGGACTTCAAGCGCTCCTACGCCGTCGACGTCGGGCTGCTGCTGCCGGCCAAGGAGGGCGGGTTCAAGGCCTTCGCCAACACCGCCGCCGACAGCCTGCTGACCGCGGACGAACTGGCCCGGGCCATGGCCGGCACCCCGGTCATCAAGGCGGCCACCCGCGACGGCATCTCGGTGGCGGTGCTGGGCCGCGCGGTGCCCGACTATGCCGGCAAGCCGGTGGGCGTGGCCGAGATCGCCATGGACACCCGCCTTTATGCCGGCCAGCTGGCCGAGGCCAGGCGCACCATCTTGCTGCTGGCCGTCGCCGCGGTGGCGCTGGCCTCGGCGGTGGGACTGATCATGGCCCGCGGCATTACCGGCCCGGTGCGCGCCATGATCGAGGCCATGGACCGCATCCGCCGACGCGACTTCGACTTCCCCCTGCCCGGCCTCGACCGCGCCGACGAGATGGGCGGCATGGCCCGCGCCATGGCGGTGCTGCGCGACGAGGCCGCCAAGGTCGCCCATGCCGAGGAGGAGCAGACCAAGCTGGTCTCGGAACTGGCCGAGGGCCGGCGCGAGCTGCACCGCGGCATGGAAGCCCAGCTGGAAGGCGTGGTCGAGGCCGCCATCCAGAGCAACGAGGCCTCGGTGGTGCTGGCCCGCATGATGGGCTCGGTGCGCAAGGCCGCCAGCGAAAGCCAGTCCATCGCCGCCGCCATCGAGGAGATGGTCGCCTCCATCAACGAGATCGCCCGCAATTCCGACAACGCCGCCGAGGAGGCGGGAGGGGCGGAAACCGCAGCCCGGGCGGGCGTCGCCGCCGCCGGCCAGGCCCGCGGCGCCATGGAGGCCCTGGTCGAGGCCGTCGACCTGACCGCCGGCAAGGTCACCGCGCTCGCCGAAGTCTCGACCCGCATCGGCGAGGTGGTCGGCCTGATCAACGACATCGCCGGCCAGACCAACCTGCTGGCCCTGAACGCCACCATCGAGGCGGCCCGCGCCGGCGACGCCGGCAAGGGCTTCGCCGTGGTCGCCGGCGAGGTCAAGGCCCTGGCCACCCAGACCGCGCGGGCCACCGAGGACATCTCGGGCCGCATCGAGCGGCTGCGCACCGACATGGACGGCATCGTCGCCGCCATGCAGCAGAGCCGGCGCGCCGCCGACCAGGGGCGCGAGGCAGTCGACGCCGTCACCGGCCAGCTCGACAGCATCGCCTCGCGCGTCGACGCCGTCACCGGCTCCATGCGCGACGTCGCCGACATCTTGTCGCAGCAGACCTCGGCCGCCCACGAGATCTCGGGCGGTGCCGCGCGCATCGCCGGGCTGTCCAACCACAACTACGAGGAAATCGGCAACGTCCTGGGCGCCATGGGCAACGCCACCCGGGTGCTGGACGACCGGGTCGAGCAGTTCGCCCGCATGGGCACCGCCCGCTCGGTGATCGAGGTGGCCAAGAACGACCACGTCCGCTTCAAGCGCAGCGTCATCGACGCCATGATGGACCGCTCGGACGTCACCTCCGACCGCCTGGCCGACCACCACACCTGCCGCCTGGGCCGCTGGTACGACGGCATCGAGGATGCGACCATCCGCAACCACCCCGCCTACGCCCGCCTGCTGGACCCGCACCAGCGCGTCCACGCCCACGGCCGCCGGGCCCTGGACCTGCACGCCGAGGGCCGGATCGAGGAGGCGCTGGCCGAGGTCGAGCACCTGAACGCCGCCTCGGCCGAGGTGATCGCCCTGCTCGACGACCTGGCCAACGCCCTGCCCGACGATTGATCACCGGCCCGGGCGTCATGTGCGACGTCGCCCACCCGGGGCCGCGTAAATAGGCAGTCAGGCCCGGACCCGCTCGGCCAGCTCGCGCCAGGGCTCGATGGAGAAGTACATGCGCGCCCGGCCCGAGGTCGACGGCACCACGAACAGCGGGATGCCGTCCAGGGTGTGGGCCTGCAGCCCGTAGTCGACCGAGCGGGTGCCGAAATACCGGGTGGCGGCGAACTTGCTGTCGAAGGCGATCAGCCGCGGCCGGTAGCGGCGCATCTTGGCGGTGAAGGCCGCCACGTCGAAGCCGGCGTGGCTGAGCTCGGCATCGGCCCCCCATTCGGTCTTGTTGAGGTCGGTGAGCCCGATGTCCCAGGCCAGGACCTCGGCATACTCGGCCGGGCGCAGCAGCCGCCCGGTCAGGCCGACCTCGTGCAGGGTCTTCCAGAAGATGTTGCCGGGGTGGGCATAGTAGGCCACCGCCTCCTTCGAGGCGCGCGACGGCGCGGTGCCGCACAGCACCAGCTTCAGGCCCGGCCGCAGGACGTCGGGGACGATCATGGGAGGGTTATAGAAGGGCAACCGCTCTTTTTGAAGCCCCGTCCTGAGGCTCAGGATGAGGCTAAGGAATGAAGGGAGCTCAACTCCGCCAGCCGCACGGCCGCAAAGTCGGGCCAAACCTTGAGCGCGCCCGAGAAGTCGTCGCCTTCGGTGTAGACGCTTTCGCTGACCACCACCGGAATGCCGGCCCCGCGCGCGGCGCGCACGCCGTTGGTCGAATCTTCAAGCGCCAGGCAGGCGGTCGCCGGCAGCTCCAGCCGCTTGAGCGCCATCACGTACACCGACGGGTCGGGCTTCTTGACCGGCGCGTCCTCGCCGCAGACCATCACCTGGAACCACTCGTGGCCGTGGCCGTGGGTGGCGCCGTCCAGCAGGGCCACCACGTTGGCGCGGCTGGTGGTGGTGGCGATGCCCAGCTTCAGCCCGGCGGCACGCGCCTCGGCGATCAGCTCGGCGACGCCGGGGCGCAACGGCACGGCACCGGCGGCGACGCGGGCGGTGTAAAGCTCGGTCTTGCGCTTGTGCAGCCTGGGCACCATTGCGTCCAGCCCCTCGACCTTGTGGGCGGGGTCGAAATCGCGGGCATAGGCAAGGATGCGCTCCTTGCCGCCGGTGGTCTTGAGCAGCTGGCGGTACAGCGGCTGGTCCCAGGTCCAGGCGATGCCGAATTCGGCGAAGGTCTGGTTGAAGGCGTCGCGGTGGGCTTCCTCGGTTTCGGCCAAGGTGCCGTCGACGTCGAAGATGAGGGCCAAGAGGGTCATGGCCACCATCCTAGCCGCGGACCGGCCCCGGCCGCCACGCCCCGCCGGGGTGGGCGGCGCCCGGTGACAACGGGCGGGCAGCTGCATTAGGATCAGGCCGCTTACCCGTTTTGGCAGGGACCCAAGGGATGAACTGGACCGACTATTTCATGGGCTTCGCCCGCCACGCCGCCAGCAAGTCCAAGGACCCCAGCACCCAGGTGGGCGCGGTGGTGATCGGCCCCGACGGCGAGATCCGCTCGACCGGCTTCAACGGCCTGCCGCGCGGCGTCGCCGACCTGCCCGAGCGCATGGAGCGCCCGGCCAAGTACCTGTGGACCAGCCACGCCGAGGAAAACGCCGTGGCCCATGCCGCGCGGGTGGGAGTGAGCCTCAAGGGCTGCACCGTCTACGTCACCCACTTCCCGTGCTCGCGCTGCGCCCGCAGCCTGATCCAGGCCGGCATCACCGCGGTGGTGGTCGACAGCGGCACCACTTCGATGCCGCCCGAGGAGTTCCAGGTGGCCGAGGCCATGTTCGGCGAGGCCGGCGTCCGCATCGAGCGGATGTAAACCGGTACGGCATATATATTTTACTGAATATTCCATAAGCGTTATACATCGCCCCTGCTGACGGGCAGGCGGGCTGCCCGCGCGGGCGGAGATCCCCATGCCGAATTCCGACAAGCCGGCCCATCCCCTCGGCCACTGGCACGAGCAGCGCGACCACTTCCCCGAGGTCGAGGCCACCGCCGTCGCCGAAGGCTATTCGGTGCCTGCCGATCCCGCCGCCCCCGCCGCAGCCGCCGCCAGCCCCGCCGAACCCGCAGCCGCCGAGGCGGCCACGCCCGCGGCCAAGCCGGTGCACCACACCCTGGACCACTGGCATCAAGCGGTCGATTCGACCAAGAAGGGCTGACCAGCCCCCCGGGAAACCCCTAGTTCTCACTGGGCTGCCCAGTGGTGGCCGCGTTCGCCCGACCATGCCCCCATGCATGGTACCGGGCGCGGCTGATCGGCCATACCCCCGCCATCGCCCCTGCCCCGGCATGACCATTGGATGTTCGGGTTCCCCCCTGTTGTCTCTCCCCTCGGCCGGGCGTCAGCGTGACTTTCGTCAAAAAGAGACGAAATCGCATGGAGGGGAAAATGCCTGCACGGATAGTTCTAGCCATGCGCTCATTTTGCACGATGGGCGCGTTGTAATCTCGACAGCCCTAACGCACCATTCTCCCGCGGATATGCCGTTTGGTTAGGGCGGCCATTTGCTGCGGACGGGTATGGAGGGCTGTTGTGAACGCCTGCAAAATTCACAATATTTCGGACTCCTCCCTTTGGCGCAGCCCTCCGATCAACGATCCCACCGATCTTATTATTGCCGTTGCCCTGCACAGGAAGCACGTCAAGGGCAAGACGGCCAACATCACCAGCATCTCGGCCCTGACCGGCATCAGCCGCAGCACGGTCGCCCGGCGGGCGAGCAATTTCGAGAAGCACGACTTCGTCGAACTGCGCATTTCCGGCAAGTCGTCCATCATCGTCCTGACCAGCAAGGGCGTCGATGTCATCGGGGAGTTGATCACCCGCCTTCAGTGCGCTGTGTCCATGTGAGCGAGGCTGCATGGCCATCAACTGGTCACCGACCTACAGCGTCGGCATACCCGTCATCGATGCGGACCGCCAACGGCTGATCTCCCTGATCAACGACATCGAGCGCCGCATCGGCGACGGCGACGGCGTCGAGGAGACCGCCCGGCACTACGCAGCGGAAATGGCCCGGCACGCCGCGCTCGAGATCGGCATTGTCAGCCGGCACGGATACGGCCGGCACGAGGAGGTGGCGGCCGCCCACCGCTTCCTGGCCGACCTGCTCGACCAGTTCGTTCACACGGCCGCTTCGCAAAGCGTGTCGACGAACATCCGCTCGTGGCTGGACTACCAGAACATCTGGATGCTGGTCCTGACGACCACCTGCCTCGGCTATCGCAACTTCTTCCGCGTCAGGGGGATCGTGCCGCACGACGGCGCCGATCTGGCGGAAGACTGACAAGGCGCGTGCCGGTCAAGCCCCGGACCAAAACCAAAAAGGCCCGGCCATCTCTGGCCGAGCCCTTCATCTTGGTGGAGCCAAGGGGAGTCGAACCCCTGACCTCTTGAATGCCATTCAAGCGCTCTCCCAACTGAGCTATGGCCCCGGAAACTTTGGCTGGCGGCCTTGGGGTGCCGCCGGTGGAGGCGGAACATATGGATTCCCGGGGGGCGTTGCAAGCGAAAAATCGCGTGCGGTGAAACGCCCCGTCCGGGCAGGCCGGAGGCCTACACCTCGTCCTCGATCTCCTCGTCCATGTGCTCCATGACCTCGGCCATGTCGTCGTCGTCCTCGCCCAGGTCCGAGGCGTCCTCGATCAGGCCGCTTTCGTCGTCGTCGCTGCCTTCCTCTTCGCCTTCGAGGGCTTCCTCGTCGTCCTCGAGCGCGGCGGCGTCGTCGGCGTCGAGGTCGACGGCGTCCTCGTCGACCGGCACGGCGGCGGTGGCCTTGGATTCGACGACTGCGGCGGCAGCGCTGCTGCCGCGGCGCACCTTGAACGGCAGTTCGGGTTCGACGTTGGCGCCGCACTTGGGGCAGCTGATGGGGCTGCGCCCCAGGTCATAGAACCGGCAGCCACAGCTCTGGCACGTGCGCTTCTGACCCCATTCCGGCTTGGCCACCTCAGAACTCCTCTCGAAAATCCCACCTTGGGGGCGCTGACCCCATTAAGGGGCGTTTGCCACGTTCGCCCCGTCCTGTCAAAACGAAAAAGCGCCCGCCAGACCAAGGGTGGGGGGAACGCGGCCGTAGCCCGCGCCCGCCGGCTGTGCTAGAGGTGCGCCCGGATCTTCAGGCCCATGGGAGAGGTCATGGCGAGACCGTTGATTTCGCGCCGCATCGGCCCGCTGTCGGGAACCGCACGGGTGCCCGGCGACAAGTCCATTTCCCACCGCGCCCTGATGTTCGGTGCGCTGGCGGTCGGCGAAAGCGTAGTCGAGGGGTTGCTGGAAGGCGACGACGTCCTGCGCACCGCCGCGGCCATGCGCGCGCTCGGCGCCGAGGTCGAGCGCACCGGCGAGGGCACCTGGCGGCTGCACGGCCGCGGCGTCGGCGGCCTGGCCGAGCCGGCCGACGTGCTGGACATGGGCAATTCGGGCACCGGCGCCCGGCTGCTGATGGGCCTGGTCGCCACCCACCCCTTCACCACCCTGTTTACCGGCGACGCCTCGTTGCGCTCGCGCCCGATGAAGCGGGTGTCGGACCCGCTGGCCAGGATGGGCGCCCGCTTCGTCGGCCGCGACGGCGGCCGGCTGCCGCTGGCGGTGGTCGGCGCGGCTGCGCCGCTGCCCATCACCTACGAGCTGCCCGTGGCCTCGGCCCAGGTCAAGTCGGCGGTGCTGCTGGCCGGCCTCAACGCCCCCGGCGAGACTACGGTGATCGAGCGCGAGGCCACCCGCGACCACACCGAGCTGATGCTGCGCCACTTCGGCGCCCAGGTCCGCGTCGAGCACCTGGACGACGGCCGGCGTGCCATCACCGTCACCGGCTTCCCCGAATTGACCGGGCGGCACATGGTGGTGCCGGCCGATCCGTCCTCGGCCGCCTTCCCGGTGGTGGCTGCGCTGCTGGTCGCCGGCTCGGAACTGCGGCTGCCCGGCGTCGGCGTAAACCCGCTGCGGACCGGCCTTTACCAGACGCTGCGCGAGATGGGCGCCGACATCCATTTCGACGCCATGCGCGAGGAGGCCGGCGAGCCGGTCGCCGACCTGGTGGTGCGCTCGTCGGCGCTGACCGGGGTCGAGGTTCCCGCCGCCCGCGCGCCGTCGATGATCGACGAGTATCCCATCCTGGCCATGGCAGCGGCCTGTGCCCACGGCACCACCCGCATGCACGGCCTGGCCGAGCTGCGCGTCAAGGAAAGCGACCGCCTGGCCGCCATCGCCCGCGGCCTGGCCGCCTGCGGCGTGTCGGTCGAGGAGGAGCGCGACAGCCTGACCGTCCACGGCCTGGGCCGCCCGCCCAAGGGCGGCGCCACCATCGCCGTGGCGCTGGACCACCGCATCGCCATGTCGTTCCTGGTGCTGGGCATGGTCGCCGAGGAGCCCGTCACCGTCGACGACGCCGAAGCCATCGACACCAGCTTCCCCGGCTTCGGCCAGCTGATGAACGGCCTGGGGGCCAAGATCGGAGAGCCCGCATGACCGCCACCACCATCGCCATCGACGGGCCGGCCGCCGCCGGCAAGGGGACGCTGGCACGCCGCCTGGCCGCCGAGTTGGGCTTCGACTATCTGGACACCGGCCTGATCTATCGCGCGGTGGGCATGAAACTGGCCCGCGACGGCCGCGATCCCGCCGACCCCGCCCTGGCCGAGGCCGCCGCGCGGGCGCTTGCCCCCGCCGACCTGGCCGCGGGCGACCTGCGCGACGACGCCGCGGCGCAGGCCGCATCCAAGGTCGCCGCCATCCCCGGCGTACGCGCCGCCCTGCTGGACTTCCAGCGGCTGTTCGCCGCCAACCCGCCGGGCGCCAGGGGCGCCGTGCTGGACGGCCGCGATATCGGCACGGTGGTCTGCCCCGACGCTCCCATCAAGTTGTTCGTCACCGCGTCCCTGGAAAAAAGGGCGGAGCGGCGGCTGAAGGAGTTGCTTGACCGCGGCCTGCCGGCTATACAAGAGGCCGTCCTCGCCGACATGCGGGAACGCGACGAGCGCGATCGCAACCGCTCGGTCGCCCCCCTGGTCGCCGCGGACGACGCCACCGTGCTGGACACGAGCGAGCTCGACGCCGACCAGGCTTTTGCCGCGGCGCTGGACCTGGTCCGCTCGAAACTGTCCCGCTAGGCAGGCTGCGCCTCTTCAAAACGGCGCGAACTGGAGGAAACCACCGCTTCCGGGCAACGGAGGCGGTGTTCGTGCGTTTTTACAGTCTGGACCAAAGACCGCCGGATACAACCGGCTGGCCGGATAAACCGAAATACGAAAGGAACAACATTTCTATGCCGAATACCGCACTTGCGCAGGGCGCCGAGGATTTCGCCTCCCTGCTGGACGAGACCATCGGTCTCGGTGGCACTTTCGAAGGCTCGGTCATCAAGGGCACCATCGTCGAGGTGGATGGCGACTACGCCGTCATCGACGTCGGGCTGAAGTCCGAAGGCCGCGTGCCGCTGAAGGAATTCGCCTCTGCCGGGCGCCCCGCCGAAATCAAGGCCGGCGACCAGGTGGAAGTGTTCGTCGAGCGCTATGAGGACCGCAACGGCGAAGTCGTGCTGTCGCGCGAGAAGGCCAAGCGCGAAGAGGCGTGGACCCTGCTTGAGAAGTCCTTCCAGGACCAGCAGCGCGTCACCGGCGTCATCTTCGGCCGCGTCAAGGGCGGCTTCACCGTCGACCTGTCGGGCGCGGTGGCGTTCCTGCCCGGCTCGCAGGTGGACATCCGTCCCGTGCGCGACATCACCCCGCTGCTCGGCACCCCGCAGCCCTTCCAGATCCTCAAGATGGACCGCTCGCGCGGCAACATCGTGGTCTCGCGCCGTGCGGTGCTGGAAGAGACCCGCGCCGAGCAGCGCTCGGAGCTGATCGAGAACCTGAAGGAAGGCCAGATCCTCGAAGGCGTGGTCAAGAACATCACCGACTACGGTGCGTTCGTGGACCTGGGCGGCGTCGACGGCCTGCTGCACGTCACCGACATCGCCTGGAAGCGCATCAACCACCCGTCCGAGGCGCTGCACATCGGCCAGACCGTCAAGGTCCAGGTCATCCGCTTCAACCCCGAGACCCAGCGCATCAGCCTCGGCATCAAGCAGCTTGACGCCGATCCGTGGGAGGGCGTCGAGGCCAAGTACCCCGTGGGCGCCAAGTTCACCGGCCGCGTCACCAACATCACCGACTACGGCGCGTTCGTCGAGCTGGAGCCGGGCGTCGAGGGTCTGGTGCACGTCTCGGAGATGAGCTGGACCAAGAAGAACGTCCACCCCGGCAAGATCGTGTCGACCTCGCAGGAAGTCGACGTGATGGTTCTGGACGTCGATCCGCAGAAGCGCCGCATCAGCCTCGGCCTGAAGCAGACCATGTCCAACCCGTGGGAAAGCTTCGTCGAGAAGTTCCCGCAGGGCGCGCTGGTCAAGGGCGAGGTCAAGAACATCACCGAGTTCGGTCTGTTCGTCGGCCTGCCGGGCGACATCGACGGCATGGTGCACCTGTCCGACCTGTCGTGGGAGAAGAGCGGCGAAGCCGCCATCGCCGACTACAAGAAGGGCGACGAGGTCGAGGCCAAGGTTCTCGACGTCGACGTCGAGAAGGAGCGCATCAGCCTGGGCATCAAGCAGCTGGCCTCCGATCCGTTCCAGGAGGCCATGGCCTCGGTGAAGAAGGGCGACATCGTCACCTGCACCGTGACCCAGGTCACCGAGAACGGCCTGGAAGTCCAGGTCGAGGGCATCTCGGGCTTCATCCGCAAGTCCGAACTGTCGCGCGACCGCTCGGAGCAGCGCCCCGACCGCTTCGCCGTCGGCGAGAAGATCGACGCCAAGGTCACCGCGGTCGAGAAGAACGCCCGCAAGCTGACCCTGTCGGTCAAGGCCCGCGAGATCGACGAAGAGAAGCAGGCCATGGCCGAGTACGGCTCGTCCGACTCGGGCGCCAGCCTGGGCGACATCCTGGGCGCCGCCATGCGCAAGGCCCAGGAGGAGAAGTAATCTTCTTCGCCTGACGTCGTTCGTTACCGGAAGCCCGTCCCCTTCGGGGGGCGGGCTTTTCGTTTGGGCGGGCATCCCGGGACGGCCGGAGACGGCAGGAAAAAAGCATTACCCCTCAACGGCTTGCCTTGACGGGCCCTAGGGCGGTTGGGCATGCTGGCCCGGTTGTTCTTCCTTCGATGCCCCGAGGACCCATGACCAAGTCGGAGCTGATCGCGCGGCTGTCCGAGCGCAATCCCCACCTCTACCAGCGCGACGTCGAGCGCATCGTCACCACCATCTTCGACGAGATCGCCGGCGCCCTGGCCCGCGGCGACCGGGTCGAGCTGCGCGGGTTCGGCGCCTTCTCGGTCAAGAGCCGCGACGCCCGCCAGGGCCGCAACCCGCGCACCGGCGAAACGGTGGCGGTCGAGGGCAAGGCCATACCCTTCTTCAAGACCGGCAAGCAGCTGCGCGAGCGCCTGAACATCGACGGCGGCGACAAGTCGTGAAGGTGCTGAACTGGATCGTCGGCCTGCCGCTGGCGGTGCTGCTGGTCATGTTCGCCGTGGCCAACCGGCGAGAGGTGACGGTGGAGCTGTGGCCGCTGCCGTGGTCCATGGACCTGCCGCTCTACCTGGCGGTAATGGCGCCCTTGACCATCGGCCTGCTGGCCGGTGCCGCGATCACCTGGCTGTCGGGGGCGCCCGCCCGCCGCCGCGCCCGCGAGCAGCGCCGCCGCGCCGTCGAGCTGGAACGCCAGCTGGCCGAAATGCAGCCCAAGATCACGGGGCCCCAATGAACAGCCGCAATCCCGTCTTCGTCGCGCTGGACACCACCGATCCGGCCGCCGCCGCCGCCATGGCGGCACGCCTGTCCGGCCTGGTGGGCGGCATCAAGCTGGGCCTCGAATTCTTCAACGCCAACGGCCCCGCCGGCGTGCAGGCGGCCGTGGCCGGCGTGCGGATGCCGCTGTTCGTCGACCTCAAGCTGCACGACATCCCCAACACGGTGGCCGGCGGCATGAAGGGCATCGTGCGCCTGGGGCCTGCCATCACCACCATCCACGCCTCGGGCGGGGCCGCCATGATGCGGGCCGCGGTGGATGCCGCCGGCGACGAGGCGGCGCGCCTGGGCGTGGCGCGGCCCAAGGTGGTGGCGGTGACCGTGCTGACCAGCCTGGACCAGCAGGCGGCCGAGGCGGTGGGCATTTCCGGCCCCGTCCAGGCCCAGGTCGAGCGCCTGGCCGTGCTGGCCAAGGAGTCGGGCGTCGACGGCATCGTCTGCTCGCCCAAGGAGGTCGCCGCCGTGCGGGCGCTGGCCGGTCCCGACTTCACCCTGGTGGTGCCGGGCATCCGCCCCGCCTGGGCCGAGGCCGGCGACCAGAAGCGGGTGATGACCCCGCGCGAGGCACGCGCGCAGGGCGCCGACGTCCTCGTGATCGGCCGTCCCATCACCGGCGCCGCCGATCCGGCCGACGCCGCCCGCAAGATCGCCGCGGAGCTGGCCTGATGGCCGCCGCCAAGACCGTCGCCGTCAAGATCTGCGGCGTCACCGACGACGACGCCATGGAGGCGGTCATCGACGCCGGTGCCGACATGGTCGGGCTGGTGTTCTTTCCGCCCAGCCCGCGCCATCTGGCGCCTGAGCGGGCCGCCGAGCTGGTCGAGCTGGCCCCGCCCGAGCTGATCAAGGTCGGCCTGTTCGTCGACGCCGACGACCGCACCCTGGACGAGGTGCTGACCCATGTCCGCCTCGACCTGCTGCAGTTCCACGGCCACGAGAGCCCGGAGCGCATCGAGGCGGTGCGCCTTGAATACGGGCTGCCGGTGATGAAGGTGATCTCGGTCGCCTCGGCCACCGACCTCGACCAGGCCGCCGCCTTCACCGCCGCCGCCGACCGGCTGCTGTTCGACGCCAAGGCGCCCAAGGGGGCCGATCGCCCCGGCGGCAACGCCACCGCCTTCGACTGGT
>JBLNBU010000288.1:0-11356 GCA_050260215.1 Actinomycetota bacterium | reverse complement strand
TGACATGATGCGTGTTGACTGCAGGCGCAATACCCAATTGTCATGCATGGCTCATGGCAATTGGAGCGGAGGCGACATGGCGAGGCACTCACTATGGGGCGAGGACGATCCCGTCAGGCTTGGCCGTCTTGTCGATGATCCGGCCGAAAACGCCTTTTTCATCATGCTGGTCGGCAAGGGATATGTCTTAGCCCTCAACTTGGCTGGGCAGGAGAGGGTGGTCGTGCCGAAGCTCGTGGCCCCCTTGGTCGCTAAGCAGCTGTCCGCGCCGTTGCCGACGAAGACATTCCACTTTCGTGTGCAAAGCATATCAAAGGGCCGGCCCCGCGATTGGGCGAAGCTTGCCAGGCACCCCGATCGCTACCTGCTGCCTGTCACTGCAGACGAGCGACATGCGGCAAACCAGATAGCCGTCCATGACCGCGCTACCGGTGGATTCAGGATTCTGCGCAGATGGGATGGTAGTCCTCAGGCTGCGCGGGTACGGGCTCGCATGGGGGTAAATGCAGGCGCAGACCTACGTGGTTTGTTGCCGGTGCCAATTTTCCCAAACGACCAAGCTGGCAGGACACTAGCGAGCGCAATTGGCGCAATCCGCACTGACCGCGGTCAGTGGCTCGTGCCTGGGCAGTACCTCCAGCATCTTACCCCCCAAAGCCGGAAAGCCGTTGCCGAATTGGCCTCGGGTAACGCGAGACAGCTGTACCTCAAGGCGCGGGATGAGCCGCCTCCGCACCGCGCTTACCACCACGCCCTCTACATCCAGCGGGGGCGCGGCGCTCAAGACGACATCGAGGCTGACAGTAATGGGCCATTGCTGCTGTCCAATCTTGGGTCCACGCCAATGGAGCGCGCACAGTTTTTTGCGTGGACGGAAAGAATCGAACGGAAGGGTGGCCGGGTCGCCCATAAAATCGTAGCGGCGCTACCTTACGACCTGCCGGTGGAGGACTGTAGAGAAATTGCTAGGCAGTTCGTTGAGCCATTCGACTGTATGAACCTCGGATACTTGGCGGTAGTTCACCGGCCGCCTCGCGGCGGGAAGAACCGTCACGTCCACATCATGCTGTACGACCGCCCCATTAAGCGCGATGGAGATGGCTGGCGTGCAACGGGCGGGAAAATAAGTGAGATCCATGATCGATCGTGGCCCAAGCAGCAGCGCGTGCGCTGGGCCGCGCTTTGCCGGGCCCGCCAGAAGCTCGCCTACCAATCGCGGAGCGCAGGCGGTGAGATCGGTGATCTCGTACTATTCGATGCTCGCACCAATCGTGAGCGCGGAGATCCGTCGACGCCGACACTGCACCTTGGGTCAGCCGCCGCCGAACTGGAGCGCCAAGGCATCCCGACTGCGGCGGGGCTGCGCAACGCACTGCTCCGCCTTAACGATCATATGCGGGAGATCGATGCCGGCCGCTTAACGGCCCACGCGAACGCCAATAGCGAAGCGGATGCCTCCCCGGGCAGTGGGACTGTGGCCGAAGCTCGCGACCAAGTTCGGGCTGCGGGCAAAGTTCTGGCCGATGCGATCGCGTGGCGGGAGGCAATCCACCTCGGTATCGAGGCCGTCGAAGCAGGCTCGCGGCGCCGGATCGCAGCGATTAGCCGGGCGGCTTCTACCCCCAACCAAATGCGCGAGCCCGGGACACGTGTCCTTGCCGAAGCCGCAGAGGCGCTGGAATACATCGATCATTCGGCTGACCGTCGCCGGGCAGACGCAGCCGTCGAGGTCGCTAGGGCCGACCTAGAGCAAGCGAGGGCTCGGCTCCTCCACTCCAGTCGAAGAGCGCAGACTGGTGTCCACACAGCCCAACCGGCCACCGATGCCGACGATATCCTCTGTTTATTCACGCCTGACGAGATCAACAAAATCATGGAGTGCGTAAAGGCGGATTCTATCCGGTCAGCGAATCAAGGCGCTTGCCGCCCGAATGTGCATCCCCATCCTCCGGCGCAAATGGATCAGCCCACGCGAGTGCCATCATCGCCGAAGATCTCCCATCCATCTTCCCCCTCGGTGCTGCCGAGGCCAGAGCCAGTCGTCAATGACACGGTCGAGGCAATAGCATTCGAGCCCGACCGGACCAAATTGGCACGCTTGCTCCGCGACATCACGGACGCGGAGCTATTGGGAGTAATCAAGCACACGGCGACCATCTCCAAAGGCTCCCCCGAGAATACCGTCCTCGGTAGCCGGGCTCGCCAGGCTAACCAGCTTGCTTGGCTCGTGGCCCGAAGACGAGGACTCATGCAAGAACCGAATACTCCCTCGCCTTTGCGGAAGATGGATCCGCAAAGTCGGTGATTAGTTATTCAGGTGCGCCCCAACTTCTACTGCCGTTCACTCCGCAGCAAGGGGTAATCTGCATAGAGGTACCACAGAGCAATCAACGCCATGCCAAGCCCGTGGACAGCCCAGCGACCTCCGAGGGCGATCAATCCGATGACCACGGGGGCGACGATGGCGACGAAGGTGGTGCGCGGATAGGCCCGGATGGCGGCGCGAATGTCCATGATCTTCCTCCAGTTTTCAGGCGGCGCCGAAGGCGCCTCCTCTGAAAACTGATGGATGCCCGATGGCCACTGACCGGCGCCGGGGGCAAACCCTGGCCCGCTTGCGGGCCACCGCGAAAGCGGCGCGGAGCCACGCGCAGCCACGGCCTAGTGGCGAGCATGGCGAGCGGGGTTGCCGCCGGCGAAGGGCAGTGGCAACCACGCCGATCGTGCGTGCCAACTAATTTAGGCCTTGGAGGGAGACCCCCCGGTATACGACGCTGTCGATGGCGTCACGCAAAACCTCGAGGCTGAAACCGACCCCGTAACTGCGGCCGACACCGCCTGAGTCGTGGCCCATCAAGGCGTCATGGATATCCTCACGCAACCCGCTATCGCGGGCTGCGTCCTTGAACGCGTGTCGAAAGGAATGAAACACCTTTTCCCGCTCACGGATGCCGATGGTGTCCAGAAATTTTGCCCACTTCTTGGAAAACGTTGCGGTCCGCTTGCCGAATCTGTCGGGGATGAGGTCGGGGAAAAGCAATATCTCCTCGCTGCCCCGAATGCGGTCGACGTAGTCAAGGAAGCCAAGATCGATAAGGACCTTGTGAGCCGGTACGCGTCGTATTGATCCACGGGTCTTCACCGACTTCCCCTCGCCAAAATCATTGATCGAGAAATAGGTGATACCGCCCTCTTGATGCACATCAGCGACTTCCAACTGCCCGATTTCTTCCAGCCTCGCCCCACTGAACATGGCAATGAGCGGAACCCAGAAGTCCGTGCCTCGGGCGGCGGGGGCGCAGGCGCTAAAACGCGGCGCGCCAAGGATACGCTGGAGATCATCACTGGTGAACGGCAGCCGGGCCACCGTGGGACCTCGCTTGCCAAGCTTGACCCGCATCCCGTTGGCGACATTCTCCTCAACGTAACCGTTGGTTTGCGCCCAGGTCAGAAGCGACTGGATGGCCACCAGCGTCTTGTTGACGGTCGTCAGGGAAATGCGAGGCTCTGCCTTGCCGCGGTGGCGTGCGACGATCTCAGGCAGCCCCAACGCCCGCTCGGCGGCTGGCAGCGCCCGCGGCATTTCCAACAGAAGCTCTTTATACCGACGCACATGGGCCTTCGTGACGGCGGCAACGGCAATATCGCCACCTGTCGCCTCACGGAACCGGCGGATTGCGGTGCCGAATTCCAGAGCAGTCTGGGGGCGCAGGCGGTTCTCCACCTTCATGCGCTCGAATGCCTGCGAGATCGTCATGCCGTTGCTTTCTTGCGGCCGCAGTTCCGCCTCGCGCAAATGGGAGGCCGGCACAGAAACGGTTGGTGGTGGCTGCAGCCCGACCAGCGGCCACAACTGGGCAATGACGGTGTCCGGCCGTCCGAGTTCCTGCCGGTGTAAGCGGCCGGCCTCGACCATCAGGTCGACCGTGGCTTCGGCCAACACCCGGGCCAGGGTGCGATGGTCAGGCGTGCCGTGGACGACGGAGATGCCATGGGCAGTGGCGACCGCCTCGACCGGCGTCGGCAGGCGCTCGGGGCGATCGAGCAGCAGGACGTCCCTGTACGCTGCCGCGGTCGCCTCGCAGCAATGAATGTCACGCAGCACCTGCTCGGGTTCGCGTACACCGGGCTCGGCCATCTTCGCCTTCACCTCGGCCAGCGTGCGCTCAAGCCACTCCCGAGCCCACCGCCTCGCCTCCTCGACGGCGAGCCCGGTGGACGGCGGCCGGCTCTGCAGCCGGGCCTTCGCCTCATCGAGCAGCGCCTGTACCTCGCCCATGGCGTGGCTGAGGACGCGTTTGGCCTCGCGCAGATCCTTGGTGCCGAGCGAGCGGCGGAGCTCGCGCTTGCCGACGACTGGCCGCAGCTCGGGCGGCACAGGTCGGCGCAGCCAGTACATGCCGGTCTTGGGGTGCTTCTGCAGGTAGCTCATCGCAGCCATCTCGTGTACCACTCCCGTGTACCACCGGGCGTGTGTAACCACCAAACAGGCTGCCGATTTCGAGGATTTCCGCGCCTTCGCGGGCGAGATGGCGTCCCCAAGGGGATTCGAACCCCTGTCGCCGCCGTGAAAGGGCGGTGTCCTAGGCCTCTAGACGATGGGGACGTCTCGGGCGGGACGTCTTGATAGCGGCTTGGGCGGGTAAAATCAAGGGTGTCGGCGGGGTTGTTTGCGCGGGTCTGCGGAATTATGGTCGGGCGCGGCCGAACACGGGCCGGGCAGGGGGGATGCGTGATGGAAGCTTATCTGGTTTCGGCGGGTGTGGTGGCGGTGGCCGAGATCGGCGACAAGACGCAGTTGCTGGCGCTGGTGCTGGCGACCCGCTTCCGCAAGCCGGTGCCGATCATCCTGGGCATCCTGGCGGCGACGCTGGCCAATCACCTGCTGGCGGCCTGGGTGGGCGCGCTGGTCGCCGGCTGGCTGGGCGACCAGGCCTTGCGGGTGGTCGTCGGCGTCAGTTTCCTGCTGATGGCCGGGTGGGTGCTGGTCCCCGACAAGGACGACGACGACGCACCGCGCCCGTTCGAGCGCTTCGGGCCCTTCGTCGCCACCCTGGTGGCCTTCTTCCTGGTCGAGATCGGCGACAAGACCCAGATCGCCACCGTCGCGCTGGCGGCGCGCTTCAACGACGTGCTGTGGGTGACCGCCGGGACCACCACCGGCATGATGCTGGCCGACGTGCCGGCGGTGTTCGTCGGCCAGGCGGCGGCGCACAAGATCCCGCTCGGGATGGTCCGCGCGGTGGCCGCGGCGGTGTTCGCGGTCCTTGGCGTACTGGCCCTTGGCGACGCCGCCGGCATCTCGGCGGCGCTGACGGCAACCGCCCGTTAACCCCCCTCGTGCTAGGGTGAGCGGGTGACGCAAGGCAGATCAGAAGGATCGCTGCGATGACCTCCCCGTTCGCTCCCCATGATTCCCGTTTGGACCTCGCCGCCCGCGCGCTGGAAGCCGGCCAGCCGGCCGAGGCCTATCTGATGGCGCTCGAGGTCCTGCACCGGGTCGGCAGTTCCGCCGCCGCCGAGGCGGTGTCGTGCTGGGACCGCGCCCTGTCGCTGGCGGTGGCCAGCACCGCCCATCCCCGGCGCGCCTGACCCCGGCGGCACGAACAAAAGCCATAGGCGCGGGGTTCCCTTGACCCCGCCGGCTCGGGCCGGGTAAAAACGAAACGGTTCAGTTTAGTTTTGGAATCGCCCCGATGTCGCGCCCGACCGTTGCCGCCGTTCCCCGTTCCCTGCTGATGATCGCTGTCCTGGTCGTGGTCGGCATCGGCGCCGGGATGTATTCGTTGCTGGGCGGCGGCGCCAAGCCGGCGGGCGGTCCTCCCGGCGGCGCCCCGCCGGTCACGGTGGCCCAGCCCCAGGTCCGCCCGGTCACCGAATGGATCGAGTTCACCGGCGTGTTCACCCCGGCCGACGTGGTCGAGGTGCGCGCCCGGGTCAGCGGCTACCTGACCGAGATCCACTTCACCGACGGCCAGACGGTGGAGAAGGGCGACCTGCTGTTCGTCATCGACCCGCGCCCCTTCGAGATCGCCCTGGCCTCGGCGCGGGCCAAGCTGGATTCGGCGCAAGGTTCGGTGGTCTTCGCCCAGCGCCAGCTGCAGCGCGCCGGCGAGTTGCAGAAGCGCGACTTCCTGGCGCAAAGCACCCTGGATCAGCGCACCCAGGAGCAGCGCAGCTCGTCGGCCGGCGTCGACGGCGCCCGCGCCGCGGTGCGCGAGGCCGAGCTGAACCTGCAGTTCACCCGGGTGCTGGCGCCCATGTCGGGGCGCATCAGCCTGCACCAGGTCAGCATCGGCAACCTGGTCAACGCCGGCGGCTCCAGCGGGACGGGGACGCTGCTGACCACCATCGTCGCCACCGACCCGATGAAGTTCACCTTCGACATGAGCGAGGCCGACCTGCTGGCCCTGCAGCGGCGCAGCGGCGCCAAGCTCGAGCCCGGCAACGCGCTCGACGTGCCGGTGCGCCTGCGGCTGATGGACGAGCAGGGCTGGCCGCACACCGGGCATCTCGACTTCCTCGACAACCAGATCGACCGCGGCAGCGGCACCATCCGGGCGCGTGCCGTCATCGACAAGTCCGAGCGCCCCATCCCGCCCGGCGCCTTCGGCCGCATCCAGATGGCCGCCTCGGCCGCCGCCGATGCCATGCTGCTGCCCGACGCGGCCATCGTCACCGACCAGAGCCGCAAGCTGGTGATGACCGTCACCCCCGACGGCACCGTGGCGCCCAGGCCGGTGGAACTGGGCCCGGTGGTCGATGGCCTGAGGGTGATCCGTTCTGGGATTGCGCCTACCGACCAGGTCATCGTCAACGGCCTGATGCGGGCGCGGCCCGGGGCCAAGGTGACCCCGCAGCCGGCCGCCGCCGCTCCCGCCGCCCAGCCCGCTCCGGCCGGGAAGTAGCGCCATGCGCCTGTCGCACTTCTTCATCGACCGGCCGATCTTCGCCACGGTGGTGTCGGTGCTGATCACCATCGTCGGCGCGATCAGCTATTTCGCGCTGCCGGTGGCCCAGTACCCCGAGATCGCCCCGCCGACCATCATCGTCTCGGCCAGCTATCCGGGCGCCTCGGCGCAGGTGGTGTCGGACACGGTGGCGACGCCGCTGGAACAGCAGATCAACGGCGTCGAGAACATGCTCTACATGAGCAGCCAGGCCACCGGCGACGGCAACCTGCGCCTGACCATCACCTTCGCGCTGGGCACCAACCTGGACACCGCCCAGGTGCTGGTGCAGAACCGCGTCGCCATCGCCACCGCGCGCCTGCCCGACGACGTCAAGCGCATCGGCGTCACCGTGGCCAAGAACTCGCCCGACATGCTGATGGTCATCCATCTCAATTCGCCGGACGGGTCGCGCGACCAGCTGTACATGTCCAACTACGCTATCTTGCAGGTGATCGACCCGCTGGCCCGCCTGGACGGCGTCGGCGACACCCGCATCTTCGGCTCGCGCGAGTACTCCATGCGGGTGTGGATCGATCCCGATCGCGCCAGCGCCCGCAACCTGACCGCAGGCGAGGTGGTTGCCGCGCTCCGGGCCCAGAACGTGCAGATTGCCGCCGGCGTGCTGGATGCGCCGCCCTCGGCCAACCAGGGCGCCTTCCAGTTCAGCGTGCAGACGCAAGGCCGCCTGGCCCAGCCCGAGCAGTTCGAGAACGTCATCGTGCGCACCGACGCCGACGGCCGCGTCACCCGGCTGAAGGATATCGCCCGGGTCGAGCTGGCGGCGCTGGACTACAGCGTCAACGGCTATCTCGACGACAAGAGCGCGGTGCCGGTGGTGGTGCTGCAGCGCCCCGGCTCCAACGCACTCGAGACCGCCCAGCGCGTGCTCGACAAGATGAAGGACCTGTCGAAGTCCTTCCCTCCGGGCATGACCTACACCATCGCCTACAGCCCGACCCAGTTCATCGCCCAGTCGGTGCACGAGGTGGTCAAGACCATCTGGGAAGCGGTGATCCTGGTGGTGGTGGTGGTCATCTTGTTCCTGCAGACCTGGCGCGCCTCGATGGTGCCGCTGGCGGCGATTCCGGTGTCGCTGGTCGGCACCTTCGCGGTGCTGGGCGCCATGGGCTATTCGCTCAACAACCTGTCGCTGTTCGGGCTGGTGCTGGCGGTCGGCATCGTCGTCGACGACGCCATCGTCGTGGTCGAGAACGTCGAGCGCAACCTGCGCGAGGGCATGAGCCCCAGGGACGCCGCCCATACCACCATGGACGAGGTGGGCTCGGCGCTGATCTCCATCGCCCTGGTCCTGTGCGCGGTGTTCATTCCCGCGGCGTTCATCCCCGGCATCTCGGGGCAGTTCTTCAAGCAGTTCGCGGTGACCATCGCCGCCTCGACGGTGTTCTCGCTGATCGTGTCGCTGACCTTGTCGCCGGCGCTGTGCGCGGTGCTGTTCAAGCCCCACGTCGCCCACGAGGAACACCACGGCCCCATCGCCCGCTTCTTCATCGCATTCAACCGCAACTTCGACCGGCTGGCCGGCGGCTACGGCACGCTGACCCGGCGGGTGGTGCGCGCCTCGACCATCATGCTGGCCTTGTATGCCGGGCTGATCGGCACCGCCGGGCTCGAGTTCTTCAAGACGCCCAAGGGCTTCATTCCCGAGATGGACCAGGGCTACCTGATCACCATCGTCAAGCTGCCGCCAGGCTCGTCGCTGGCGCGGACCGACGCGGTGGTGCGGCGTGCCGTCGACGTCATCATGAAGACGCCGGGCGTCGACCATGCGGTGCCGTTCGCCGGGTTCGACGGCGCCACCTTTACCAACGCGTCCAACGCCGCCGCCATCTTCACCCCCTTGAAGCCGTTCGAGGAGCGCTACGCCCAGGGCTTGTCGGCCGAGGCGATCCAGGGCTCCTTGCGCATGCGGTTGGGCGCCATCCAGGACGCCTTCATCATCACGGTGCAGCCGCCGCCGGTGCGCGGCATCGGCACCGCCGGCGGCTTCAAGCTGATCGTCGAGGACCGCGGCGGCCGCGGCGCCAAGGCGCTGGAAGAGGTCGCCAACGACCTGGCCATGGCCGCCAACGGCATCCAGGGGCTGACCGGGGTGTTCACCCTGTTCGACACCCGCACGCCCAACGTCTATGCCGACATCGACCGGGTGCGCACCCAGATGATGGGCGTGCCCGCCGAGCGGGTCAGCGAGGCGCTGCAGGTCTACATCGGCTCGGTGTTCGTCAACGAGTTCAACTTCCTGGGCCGCACCTACCGCGTCACCGCCCAGGCCGATGCGCCGTTCCGCCATGACATCCGCGACATCGCCAACCTGAAGGTGCGCAACGACAAGGGCCAGATGGTGCCCATCGGCTCGGTGGCGTCGTTCCGCTACGATACCGGCCCGTACCGGGTGCCGCGCTACAACCTGTATCCGGCCGCCGAGGTCCAGGGTGCGGCGGCGCCGGGCTTCTCGTCGGGCTGGGCGCTCGACACCATGAAGCAGCTGGCGGCCGAGCGCCTGCCCGAAGGCTTCGGCTTCGAATGGACCGAACTGGCGCTGCAGGAAATCCTGGCCGGCAACAGCGGCCTGGCGGTGTTCGGCGCCTCGGTGCTGTTCGTCTTCCTGCTGCTGGCCGCCCAGTACGAAAGCTGGTCGCTGCCGCTGGCCGTGGTCCTGATCGTGCCCATGTGCCTGCTGGCCGCCATTTCGGGGCTGATCGTGCGCGGCCTGCCCATCAACATCCTGGCCCAGATCGGCTTCATCGTGCTGATCGGCCTGGCGGCCAAGAACGCCATCCTGATCGTCGAATTCGCCCGCCAGGCCGAGGACGAGGGCATGGACCGGGTCGAAGGCGCCGTGCATGCGGCGCGCACCCGCCTGCGTCCCATCCTGATGACCTCGCTGGCCTTCGTGCTGGGCGTGCTGCCGCTGGTGATCGGTACCGGCGCCGGCGCCGAGATGCGCCATTCGCTGGGCACCGCGGTGTTCTTCGGCATGCTGGGCGTCACCGGCTTCGGCCTGGTGTTCACCCCGGTGTTCTACGTTGCGGTCCGCGGCGCGGTGGCCCGCTGGTTCCCCGAGGTGGGCAAGCACAAGCTGCGCCATCAGAAGGCCCCGCCCGTCCACGAGCCGGCGGCGGAATAGGCCCCCTGGCCGACCGGCGAGGGGATGGCCTATTCCCCTCCCGGTCCTTCTATCCATGCGCTCCGGTCGGATGGCGCCGGGTGGCGAAGTTTTGCACTCTCGCGGCGGATTGACGCTTTGAGAGGCAGAACATGGAACCGATGCAGCGGCGAATTGCGCTTGCCGGCCTGGCACTGGTGCTGGGGACGAAGGCCGCGCAGGCCGACATGACCCTGGTCGAGCAGGACGGGCTGAAGATCGACGCTGCCCTGGCGGTCGGGGCGGCCGCCATCGCCGCGCCCAACGCCAATTTCGGCGCCGGCACCTATCGCAATGCCGCCGCCGGCGTCAACACCGGCCCCGCCGTGGGCGGGCGCATCTCCGGCGGACCCGAATGGGCCGAGGGCTTCGTCAAGCCCGAGTTGAAGGCCACCTACGACCGCGACGGCATCGGCACGCTGTATGGCGACGTCTCGGTGGTGGCGGCGGGCACCCTCGGCGACGGCGACGCCAACCTGATCAACGCCACCCACAAGGGCGCCGAGCGCGTCGCCATCGAGGACCTGTACGCCGGCTGGCGTTCGGGCAGCACGCTGCCGGCGCTGGGCACCGACGCGCTGGACCTGTCGGCCGGGCGGCAGACCTTCCGTATTGCCGACGGGTTCCTGGTCGCCGACGGGACGCTGGATACCGACCGTCGCGGCGCCTTCTGGCTGCAGCCGCGCACCGCCTTTGCCGAGACCGCGGTGCTGAAGGTCAACACCAGCCCGGTGCGCGGCGACCTGTTCTACCTGAAGAACGACAGCGAGCTGGAAAAGACCCACTACCTCGACCAGCCGTCCACCGCGCTGTGGGGCGCCAACGTCGAGTGGTTCCAGTCCAAGGAGGGCAAGGACGCGCGGGCCAGCTACGACGACCGCAAGCTTTACGTCGGGGCGACCTTCCTCCAGGTGTTCGACGCCGACAGCCGCGGCATCTTCTCGTTCAGGAATGCGGCAGCCACCACCGTCACCAACAGCCTGTGGGCCAACCGCGACGGCCTCAGGGTCTATTCGGTGCATGCGGGCGGCTCGCCCTTGCCCATGCACGAGGACTTCACTTTGTTCGCGCAAGGAGTGCTGGAACGCAACGACGACGGCGGCCGCAAGGTGCGCGCCGATGCCTGGTACGTCGAGCCGGGCTACGCCTTTTCCGCCCTGCCGTGGACCCCGGCGGTGTCGTTCCGCTATGCCCAGTTCAGCGGCGACGACAACCCCAACGACACGACCGACAAGTCGTT
>JBLNBU010000287.1:0-3076 GCA_050260215.1 Actinomycetota bacterium | reverse complement strand
CGCCGCCTCCGATGTATCCGGCGCCCGCGTCGCTGTTCTGGATGACGAAACAGAATCCGTCAGCGCCGCCGCCCTGCGGATTGGTGATCTGGAAGTCGAAGGTGGTCGAGAAGGCGGTAATATCGCGCTGATCGACGGTGAAGACCGTGCCGATCTTGCTGGCTTCGCTGGGCATGAGTCGGAGGATGGTCTTGCCATCCTGTTCGAATGGCGCCGCATCCTGGTTCAGCTGCAGTGCCGGGGTATCGGCGAAATCGGTGTAGTTGATGGGGGCCAGCGTGCCGGGTTTTGCGGACTGGGCCGGGGTGGCCGATGAATCCTGACCGGCGGCCGGGGCCAAGGCGTTGGTCGCCACCACCTTGTAGTAATAGGTCTTGCCGGCAGTCAAATTGCGGTCAACAAAGCTGGTGGCATTGGCGGGCGTGAGCCCGATTTGCTCGTACTGCCCACTGGCGCTGGTGGCCCGCAGAATCTTGAACCCGCTTTCGTTGGCAGAGTTGTCCGTCCAGGTCAATTGGATCAAGCCGGTGCCGGCGCCTTCGACGACTGCAAGGTCGCTGGCGGCGGCCGGGGCTTGGGTCAGGTCGGCGGTTTCGATGGACACATCCTGGAACGTTGCCGTACCGAGCACGCCACGGACATGTGAAGTCACCGCGAGGCCGACGTAGATCGTCGAACCGTCCAGCGGAATGATGCCGGGCTCGCCCACCTGCATCCAATCCACATCATTCTCTCCCTTGGCGTAGGCGGTGAAGGTGTTGTTCTGGCGGACGAGTCGGAGGTCAATCGGATGATACATGCCTTCGATCGTGGCACCGGTTTCGGGGAAGTGATAGGACCAGTAATTGGGGGTGACGCGGCCGGTGAATTCGACGGCGCCATGCGAATCGGGGGTCATGCCGAGGAACACCTTGCGAGCACCCTGATCGAGCGAGTCGCGGAACATCAGGCCCGACTTGGCCCAGGCGTTGGTGTCATCCTGAGCCAGGAGGCGGGCGGTGATGGTACCATCGACATTGGGGATGGGCAGGTAGACGAAGTGGAACTGATCGACCTGGTTCCAGATGTCGTCGCCATCGGCGATGACCGTGAACGTGGACGCTTCGGCGTCAAAGAAGCCGTCGCCGGGGAGCTGCGGGCTGTAGAGCGGAATACCGACCTCGCTCTGCTGCCAGCCTTGAGGCAGGTTGGCGCTGACGGCGGTGGTGCTGACGGCCGCGGTTGGGGCGGAGTCGCCGCCGTCGTTGCTGTTGGCCACTTTGTAGAAATAGGTCTTGCCGGCTTCCACGGCGGTGTCGTAGTAGGCGTTGGTGTCCGGTTGGACCGTGGCAATCAGCGAGAAAGGACCATTGGCGGTGGTGGCACGGAGTACCTTGACGCCTTTGGTGTTCGTGGCGCTGTTGTTCCAGCGGAGCACATTCTTTCCATGCATCGCGGCGACTGTCGGATTGGTCGGCGCGACCATGGCGGCGGCGAAATCCGGTGTATAGAGTTGCGTTGTCGGGATGGCGACAAAGGGATTATCTGTGGTCCCCACGCCCGGAGCCGACCACTCCAGGGTCATGTTGGCTCCGCCATTGCCTTGGAACATGGTGGCCTTGATCGTGTGGAAGGAGCCGGCCTCGAGGAAGATCGGGGCGCTGGTCCGGCGCTGACGGCCATGGGGTCCGCCGTTGTCGACGATGGGCACGGGGTTTTCGTCCAGATAGACGTAGGAGCCATCATCGCTCTCGGTGGCGAAGGTATAGTAGCCGCTGACCTGGGCCTGCACGCGGCCGACCCACACCACGCCCTCATTCTCGATGTTGAATCCGGTCGGCCGCTGGGAGTGTTGCACATCGAAGTCGAAGTTGACGATGCGATCAATGCGTGTCGCGACGGGATCGCCGGCGAAGTACTCGTTGTTGTAATACCGGCCCAGCAGGCCCACGCCGGTGCCGACGACGGGAGCGGCGGGCTGAATGCTGAGCTCGGCGGTGTAGGCGGAGGGGCCGACGCCGTTTTCCGCCCGCACGCGGTAGAAATAAGTCACGCCCGGTAAGAGGGTTGGGTCGGTGTCGAAATAGGCGGTGGCGTTTTCGCCCAGCGTCGCGATCGCCGCCCAAGTGCCTGCGGCGCCTTCCTTTCGTTCCACGATGTAGTTCTCTTCGTTATAGGCGTTGTCTTTCCAGAACAAGCCGGCTGAAACACCGACGTGGCTGCCCGGCGCGGTGATGGTGAAGTCGCTCGGCGCATCAGGCAACACATCGATCGACGGTGTGCGGACATGGACCACCGGGCCATAGGATGAGCTGCCATCGTAGTTGGCGGCGCGGACGCGGTAGTAGTAGTCGGTATCCTTGGTCAAGGTCTTGTCGGTATAGCTCATCGTCCCGGTGTAATTGGGGGCGAGGAGATAGCGGGTCACCGTGCCGGCGGTGAATGCTTCGGTCGAGGATCGCTCGAGGTAATAGACGGTCTCGTTGATGGAATTGTCTTTCCAGGCGATGGTGACCTTGCCCGTCGTCAGGCCACTGCTGGACATGTTGGTGGGGGCAGCGGGGATGTCGCTCCTGGCTTCCAGGTGATCATTGGGGACGATCACCGGCGTGGTGCTGCCGGGGGTGATCCACTTCATGTGAGCCCCGAAGCCGCCCCAGCCTTGGCCGTAGTCGAAGATGAAGTTGTGCCAGCCCGCGGTCAAGGTGATGGGGGTGCGGTTGGCGGCGTCCTGCTCGCCGTGGCCGCTCGGCCCACCCGGATCGCTGGACACGAGGACGCCATCGACATACAGGTAGCCGGCATCATCCGTGTTGCTGATGAAGGTGTAGACGCCATCGACATCGGCCAAGACCTTGCCAGTCCAACGGATCGAGAAATACAGGTTGCTGGTCTGCGAATCGGAAGTACCGAACGGGCTCCAGCCGGCTCCGCTGCTGAAATCGATGGTGGAATCGAGCTGAACCATCTCCGGGCCGCTATAGTCGTACAGGGGCTCATTTCTCCGGGTGGTGATGTTGTAGTAGTGGCCCGCAACGCCCTGTCCGCTGAGGCTGATATCGGCGGGCGTGGTCACATTGACGACGTTGCTGTAGCT
>JBLNBU010000286.1:0-8412 GCA_050260215.1 Actinomycetota bacterium | reverse complement strand
CAGGCGTCGGCGTCGACGTAGATGGTAATGGAACCGGTCAGCGGCGGCGCTGCTGCTGCGGCGGGCGCGGAGCCATGGACGGAGCGCGCTCGTCCTTGTGGCGGAAGTTGATGCGGCCCTTGGTCAGGTCGTAGGGGGTCATCTCGACGGTGACCCGGTCGCCGGCCAGGATGCGGATGCGGTTCTTCTTCATGCGGCCCGACGAATAGGCCATCACTTCGTGGCCGCTGTCGAGGGTGACGCGGAACCGGGCGTCCGGCAGCACTTCGCTGACGACGCCCTCGAACTCGATAAGATCTTCCTTGGCCAAGCGCTTCTTACTCCAAACAGCGGGCGGTCCCGGGCCGTGGACCGTCCGGGCGTAAACCAGCCAGACACATAGGCCGACCGCGCGCCCATTGCAAGGTGTTAGTCGAACAACCCTGGTCCGCCATCCGGATCATCGGCCACATCCACCCCGCCCGGCCACGGCCGCAGGGCGCCAGCGACCGCCTCGAACGGCTGGTCTTGGTCCAGCCAGGCGGCCTCGGCGGCCGGGTCGAGCACGACGGGCATGCGGTCGTGGACATGGGCGGCGGCGGTGCAGGCCTCGCAGGTCACCAGGGTGAAGCGTTCACCGTCGGCCAGGCCGGCGAAGGCGAACAGGTCGGCCGCCTCGGGCTTCAGGCGCATCTTGTGGCGGGCCTTGCCCTCCTTGCGCCACTCCCACCACAACGTGGCCGGCACCAGCACCCGGCTGCCCAGCAGGCGGCGGAAGGTGGGCTTGGCCGCCAGGGTCTCGGCGCGGGCGTTGATCAACGGCCGTTTGTCCCAGTCCACCTCGAGCCCCCAGCGCCCCAGCCGCGGCCCGTCCGAACCGACCACCAGGGCCGCGTCGGTGGGCCGGACCTCGGCGCGGTTGGGCAGCGGCGGCGGCACCTTGAGGCAAAAGCGGGCCATCACCACCCGGGCCGGGGCGTTCAGTTCGAAGCGGGAACACATGCGGGTGCGCCCTCGAAACGGCCGACGATCAGGAATTCCTTGTTGCCCTCCGGCCCCAATATGGGGCTGGCGCACAGGCCGACCACCGACCAGCCGGCACGCGCGGCCAACCAGGTTTGGATGCGCTCGCACACCTCGTCATGCAGTTCGGGTTCGCGGACCACGCCACCCTTGCCGACACGGCCCTTGCCCACCTCGAACTGGGGCTTGATCAGGGCGACCAGCATGGCCCCGGGGGCGGCCAGCGCCAGGGCGGCGGGCAGCACCGTCTCAAGCCCGATGAAGCTGGCGTCGCAGACGACCAGGTCCACCGGCTCGGGGATCTGCTCGGCCGTCAGGTAGCGGGCGTTGGTGCGTTCCAGCACCACCACGCGGGGGTCGTTGCGCAGCTTCCACGCCAGCTGGCCGTGGCCGACGTCGACGGCATAGACCCGCGCGGCGCCGTGGGCCAGCAGGACGTCGGTGAAGCCGCCGGTCGAGGCGCCGACGTCGATGGCCACCTTGCCGGCCGGGTCGATGGCGAACTGCTCGATGGCCTTGGCCAGCTTCAGCCCGCCACGCGACACCCACGGGTGGTCCTGGCCCTTCAGTTCCAGGGGCGCGTCCTCAGGGATGGCGGTGCCCGGCTTGTCGACCCGCTTGCCGTCCGACAGCACCAGCCCGGCCATCACCAGGGCCTGGGCCCGCGACCGGCTTTCGGCCAGTCCACGGTCCACCATCAGTTGGTCCACCCTTTTGCGAGCGGTCATGCGTCATGGCCCCATGCGAAAATCAGGTATGGAAATTGCGTTTCCCATCCCGGACAATGACCTAAACCTACGAGCAAACGGACGTTCGCGAAAGAAAATGCCGACACTGCTGTACACCCACGCGGTCTGCCTGGAGCACGACACCGGCGACTACCACCCCGAATGCGCGGACCGCCTGCGTGCAGTGCTGGCTGCCCTGGAAGACGAATCGTTCATGACGCTGCAGCGGGTCGAAGCTCCGCACGCCACCATGGACCAACTGCTGCGCGCCCACCCCATGAGCCACATCGACCACGTCATGAGCGTGGTGCCCAACAGCGATTCGCACCACCATATCGACCCCGATACCGTGCTGTCGCGCTATTCCGGCGAGGCGGCGCTGCGCTCGGCCGGGTCGGTGTGCGCCGCCATCGACGCCATCGTCGCCGGCCAGGCCCGCAATGCCTTCTGTGCGGTGCGCCCGCCGGGCCACCATGCCGAGCGCGATGCCGCCATGGGGTTTTGCCTGTTCAACAACGCCGCCGTCGGCGCCCTGCACGCCCGCGACCAGCACGGCTTCAAGCGGGTGGCGGTGATCGATTTCGACGTCCACCACGGCAACGGCACCCAGCACATCCTGTGGGACGAAGAGGGCATGTTCTATGCCTCGACCCACGAGGAGCACGCCTATCCCAACACCGGCTTCTACCACGAGACCGGCGGCAAGGGCCGCATGGTCAACGTGCCGCTGCCCGCCGGCTCGGGGTCCGAGGACTTCCGCGTGGCGTTCACCGACGTGATCCTGCCCAAGCTGTACGACTTTGCCCCGGAGTTCATCATCATCTCGGCCGGCTTCGACGCGCATGCCGCCGACCCGCTCGCCCATCTGCGGCTCAACACCAACGACTACGGCTGGGTCACCCGCCAGTTGCTGGACATCGCCCGCGAGCAATGCGCCAACCGCGTGGTCAGCGTGCTGGAAGGCGGCTACGACCTGCGCGCCCTGGCCGCCAGCGCCCGCGAACACGTCCGCGCCCTGATGGGGATGTGATTCAGTTCAGCCGCAATCCGCCTTCCAGTTCCTTCTGGATGGCCGCGTATTCGTCCGGATTGCGGTCGAACCACGCCGCCGCGGCGACCTGGTGGGCGGGAAGCGCGCTGGTGGCGTAGATGCCGGCCTGCAGGCGGTTGTCGATGGGGGGCGTATCCAGGCGCTCGATCAGGGCGGCGACGATGTCCGACAGCGCCGCCTCGGGGTCGACGGCCAGCGGGGCCTTCTGGTGGCCGCGCTGAAGAGCGGCATAGACCGAGGCCAGGTAGGCACGGCGCACCTCCCACCCTTCGGCGACGGTGTCGATCAGCATGCGGTCGACGATGGCGCGCCAGGGGGCAATGATCTCGTTGTAGACGGATGCGGGCATGGACGGACCTCCTTCCCCCTTCACTTAGGGGGCCGGAGGCCGTCTGTCACCCCCTCGATCGCCATGCGAGCATTGAGCGAGCGGCCAAGGGCGCGGCTGCGCCCGCCCGGCGAGGGCTCCGCATATCAGTGCGGATAGATGGGCTTGGGCCCGCCTTCCAGGCCGGTGAAGTTGTCGGCATAGCTGCGCCGGGGGCGGCGGTGGGGCTTGGGCAGGGCGACGTCGTAGGGGATGCCTTCCTTTTCGCAATAGGCGATGGCCGATGCCAAGTCGGGGAAGCCCATCCGCACCTGCTGCTGGGCATCGCACGAGCTGATCCAGCCCATCAGCGGATCGATGTCGGGCTTCTCGGTCGGCTCGAACTCGACCAGCCAGGCGCTTTCCAGGGCCTTCCCGCCCTGGATCGGCACCGGGCTGCGGCGCGAGATGCGGGCACGGGCAAAGGCCATTTCGTCGGGTCGGGGGGTGATGTGGCGTGTCATAGGCCTGAGGTAGGCAGGCCGGTGGCCGGTGCAAGCCTCTCCCTCCCCTCGCGTGCCCGCCGGTGGTATAAGGACGGCCAGTCCGCAACGTGCCTTCGAGTGCCGATGACCCCCACCCTCACCCGCCTTGTCGCCCTCGCCGCCACCCTGCTGCTGGCGGTTCCGTCCCTGGCCCAGACCGTGCCCACCTCGCGTGAGCAGGTGCGCCTGTCCTTCGCCCCCGTGGCCAAGGCTGCAGCGCCCGCGGTGGTCAACATATACACCAAGCGGGTGGTCCGCGCGGCGGCCTCGCCGCTGTTCGCCGATCCGTTCTTCCGCCAGTTCTTCGGCGACGTGCCCGGCATGACCCAGGAGCGGGTGCAGCGGTCGCTGGGCTCGGGGGTGATCGTCGGCGCCGACGGCACCGTGGTCACCAACCACCACGTCATCAAGGACGCCGACGAGGTCACCGTGGTGCTGCACGACCGCCGCGAGTTCGAGGCGCGCATCGTCGGCTCGGACGAGCGCACCGACATCGCCGTGCTGAAGATCGACCCCGAGGGCAGCGCCTTCCCGGTCATGCCCATGGGCGATTCCGACAAGCTCGAGGTCGGCGACCTGGTGCTGGCCATCGGCAACCCGTTCGGCGTCGGCCAGACGGTGACCCAGGGCATCGTCTCGGCCCTGGCGCGCACCAATGTGGGCGTCGGCGACTATCGCTCGTTCATCCAGACCGACGCGGCCATCAATCCCGGCAATTCGGGCGGCGCGCTGATCGACCTGGACGGCCGGCTGGTGGGCATCAACACCGCCATCTACTCGCAGGGTGGGGGCTCGGTGGGCATCGGCTTCGCCATTCCCACCGCGCTGGTCAAGACAGTGCTGAACGGGCTTACCCACGGCGGCAAGGTGGTGCATCCGTGGCTGGGCGCCAGCGGCCAGGCGGTGACCAGCGACATTGCCCACGCCATGAAACTGGCCAAGGTGGGCGGCGTGCTGGTCAACCACGTTTCCAAGCAGGGCCCGGCCGCCGCTGCCGGCCTGAAGCAGGGCGACATCATCACCCAGGTCAACGGCCGCGACATCGAGGACCCCGAGGGCATGCGCTTCCGCCTGGCGACCATGGCCGTCGGCGACGAGGCGCGCCTGACCGTCATGCGCGACGGGGCCACCCGCACGGTGCCGGTCCGCCTGGTCGCCCCGCCCGAGAACCCGCCGCGCGACGCCACCGACGTGGGCGGGCGCAACCCGTTTTCGGGTACCACCATCGCCAACCTCAACCCGGCACTCGCCGAGGAGCTGGGGCTTGAGGGCAGCGCCACCGGGGTGATGGTGCTGCGCGTCAAGCGCGGCTCGGTGGCCAACCGCTTGGGATTGCAGCCCGGCGACCTCATCTTGCGCATCAACGACCGCCCGGTGGGCAGCGTCGCCGACGCCAAGGCGCTGCTGTCGCGCGACGCGCCCCGCTGGGGCATCACCATCAACCGCAACGGCGAGACCATGAGCCTGGTGATCGGCGGGTGAGCACGCTGTTCGAGACGGACGAGGACCGGCCGCTGGCCGACCGCCTGCGTCCCCGCTCGCTGGCCGAGGTGGTCGGGCAGGACCACCTGCTCAGTCCCACCGGACCGCTGGGGCGGATGCTGGCCGCAGGACGGCTGGCCTCGATCATCCTGTGGGGCCCGCCCGGCTGCGGCAAGACCACCATCGCCCGGCTGCTGGCCGAGCACACCCGCCTGCACTTCGAGCCGCTGTCGGCGGTGTTCTCGGGCGTCGCCGACCTGCGCAAGGTATTCGACGCGGCGAAGAAGCGGCGCGAGATGGGCGAAGGCACGCTGCTGTTCGTCGACGAGATCCACCGCTTCAACCGCGCCCAGCAGGACGGCTTCCTGCCCTTTGTCGAGGACGGCACCGTGGTGCTGGTCGGCGCCACCACCGAGAACCCGTCCTTCGAGCTGAACGGCGCGCTGTTGTCGCGCTGCCAGGTGTTGGTGCTGCATCGGCTCGACGACGCGGCGCTGGACGCCCTCTTGGCCCGGGCCGAGGCGACGCTTGGGCACGTGTTGCCGCTCGACGACAATGCGCGCGCCGCCCTCAAGGCCATGGCCGACGGCGACGGGCGCTATTTGTTGAACCTGGCCGCGGCCCTGTCAGACCTCGCCCCCGAGCCTAAGCTCGACGCCGCCGGGCTGGCCACGGTGGTGCAGAAGCGGGCGCCCGCCTACGACAAGGACCGCGAGGGCCACTACAACCTGATCAGCGCCCTGCACAAGTCCTTGCGCGGCTCGGACACCGACGCGGCACTCTACTGGATGGCCCGCATGCTGGCGGGCGGCGAGGATCCGCTGTTCATCGCGCGGCGCCTGACCCGCTTCGCCGTCGAGGACGTCGGCCTGGCCGACCCCAATGCCGTGGTCCAGGCCCTTTCGGCCTGGGACGTCTACGAGCGCCTAGGCTCCCCCGAGGGCGAGCTGGCGCTGGCCCAATTGGTGATCTATCTGGGCACCGCGCCCAAGTCCAACGCCGCCTACAAGGCCTACGGCGCCGCCATGCGCGCCGCCAAGGACACCGGCAGCCTGATGCCGCCCATGCACATCCTGAACGCGCCGACCCGGATGATGAAGGACCTGGGATATTCCAAGGGCTACGTCTACGACCACGACACCGCGGACGGCTTCTCGGGCCAGAACTATTTCCCCGACGGCATGGAGCGGCGCCGGTTCTACAACCCCGTCGAACGCGGCTTCGAGCGCGAGGTCAGGAAGCGGCTGGAGTACTGGGACAGGTTGCGGGGGAAATGACCTCCCCCCCCGGCAAAGCCGGGGGGGGAGGGGGAAGTCACTCCGCCGCCGGCTTCTCGACCTTGTAGATCTCGGCGCCTTCGCGGGTGAACTTCTCGCTCATCTCGGCCATGCCGGCCTCGGCGGCGGCGATGTCGCGGACTTCCTGGCTGATCTTGTAGGCGCAGAACTTCGGCCCGCACATGCTGCAGAAATGGGCCAGCTTGGCGCCCTCGGCCGGCAGGGTCTGGTCGTGGAAGTCCTGGGCCTTTTCCGGGTCCAGGCCCAGGTGGAACTGGTCCTTCCAGCGGAACTCGAAGCGGGCGCGCGACAGCGCGTCGTCGCGCTTCCTGGCCGCCGGGTGGCCCTTGGCCAGGTCGGCGGCGTGGGCCGCCAGCTTGTAGGTGACCACGCCTTCGCGCACGTCTTCCCGCGTCGGCAGGCCCAGGTGCTCCTTGGGGGTGACGTAGCACAGCATGGCGGTGCCGAACCAGCCGATCATCGCCGCGCCGATGGCGCTGGTGATGTGGTCGTAGCCGGGCGCGATGTCGGTGACCAGCGGCCCCAGGGTGTAGAAGGGCGCCTCGCCGCACAGCTTCAGCTGCTTTTCGACGTTCTGCTTGATCTTGTGCATGGGCACGTGGCCGGGGCCTTCGATGATGACCTGGCAGTCGTGCGCCCACGCCCGGTGGGTCAGCTCGCCCAGGGTCTCCAGCTCGGCGAACTGGGCGGCGTCGTTGGCGTCGGCGATCGAGCCCGGACGCAGGCCGTCGCCCAGCGAGAAGCCGACGTCGTAGGCCTTGAGGATCTCGCAGATGTCCTCGAAGTGGGTGTAGAGGAAGTTCTCCTTGTGGTGCGCCAGGCACCACTTGGCCATGATCGAGCCGCCGCGGCTGACGATGCCGGTCACCCGCTTGGCGGTCAGCGGAATGTAGGCCAGGCGCACGCCGGCGTGGATGGTGAAATAGTCGACGCCCTGCTCGCACTGCTCGACCAGGGTGTCGCGGAACACCTCCCAGGTCAGCTCCTCGGCCTTGCCGCCGACCTTTTCCAGCGCCTGGTAGATGGGCACGGTGCCGATGGGGACCGGGCTGTTGCGGATGATCCACTCGCGGGTGGCGTGGATGTGCTTGCCGGTCGACAGGTCCATCACCGTGTCGGCGCCCCAGCGGATCGCCCACACCATCTTCTCGACCTCCTCGGACACCGAGGACGCCACCGCCGAATTGCCGATGTTGGCGTTGATCTTGGTGAGGAAGTTGCGGCCGATGATCATCGGCTCGGCTTCGGGGTGGTTGATGTTGCTGGGGATGATGGCGCGGCCGCGGGCGATCTCGGAGCGCACGAACTCAGGCGTCACCACCTCGGGGATGTCGGCACCGAAATCCTCGCCGTCGCGCACGGCGCCGGCCAGGGCCAGGTTTTCGCGGATGGCGACGTATTCCATCTCGGGGGTGATGATGCCGGCCCGCGCATAGGCCAGCTGGGTCGGCGCGCAGCCGGCCTTGGCGCGCAACGGGCGGCGGCCGGCTCGGTCGAAGACGGGCACGCCGATGGTCTCACCGGGCTTCAGGCCGTCGTCCTCGGGACGGTGGGCGCGGCCCTCGTAGGTCTCGACGTCGCCGCGCTCAAGGATCCACTTCTCGCGCAAGGGCACCAGGCCCTTGGTGATGTCGACCTTGACCGACGGGTCGGTATAGGGGCCCGAGCAGTCGTACAGGCGCACCGGCGGCTCGCCCGCGCTGGGCTCCAGGTCGACCTCGCGCATCGCCACCCGCATATCGGGGCGCGATCCCGCCACGTGGATCTTGCGCGATCCGGGCAGCGGGCCGGTGGTGACCTCGAGCTTCTCGCCAGTGTGCGACATCAGCGCCTCTCCATACCTCGAAAGCGGTGGGTCAGGCGCGGGTCGGGGACGCGGGAGGTCCGATCCCTTCGCCGGCATGACCCGGATCAGGTTCCAAGGGTCGCCGGCGGCATCTCTCGGCCGGCCTCTCAGCCCCGCGCTTAAAAAGGCCCGGGGCTCCCCTTCGGTTGGGAC
>JBLNBU010000285.1:0-4400 GCA_050260215.1 Actinomycetota bacterium | reverse complement strand
ATAATTTCCAGTTATCCCTCAGCAAAGCGATCCAATCCATTCTCGCACGCCTATGAATTTATATTAACTATCAGTACACCAGATTGGCTTGCATGATGCAAAATTGGCCATTCCGCCGTCTGTGCCGCTATAGGGGCGGCAACGTGGTTTGCGCCTTCCCGCCGAAAGAGTTTATTCTCAGAACGCTTTTCCAAAAGGTCGCCGCGTGCTTCCGACGTATCAAAGTCCCTCCACCCCCCTCGTCGAGTCCTTGCGCCGACTGACACCAGCGGGCGCGGATGGTTTCGAGGGACTGGTGCGCGCCCTGATGGAGGCGTGGACCCGCCGGCTGTTCCGGCTGGCCCGAGGGGGCGAGCAACACGGGCACGATATGATGTCCGGCTCCATTCTGGTCGAATGCAAGCGCTACGCCGAAGGCAAGAAGCCCGAGACGCGGGAGCTGATGGGCGAGTTGGCCCAGGCGCTGGTTCGCTTTCCGACCCTCGACCTCTTCGTCGTGGTCGCCACCACCGAGATCGGCAGCAACACGCTGGCGGACATCCGTGCGCTTGCCGACCAGCACGCGGTCGAGCTGCTGGTTGTGGACTGGCACCCCGACGCCGGCGGCGACCTGCCGGTTCTGTGTGCGCGCTTTCCCGAGGTCACCCGCCCTTTCCTGGTCGACAAGCTCGGGGCCGACCCGGGGCTGCTGGATGCGGCGCTGAACCACATCCGCGCCCGGTCTGACTTCAGCGCGTGCGTGAGCCGCCTCACCAACGACCTGTCCAAGATGCTGTTCGGCTATGCCCATGCCCGGCAGTTGATGGCCGACTGGCTGCGCTCGCGGGTCCGGCAGCGGGCGGCGGCACGCACCGCCTTCGGCCAGGACCTGGCATTGCGCGAGCGCGACGTGCGCTTGATCCGGCGCGACCGGATTTTCGCTGACCTGGACGAGTGGTGGCGCGACCGCCCGGGCCAGCCGTTCTCGCTGGTGGGCGAAGAGGGATCGGGCAAGAGTTGGGCCGCCATGGCCTGGCTGCTGGAGCTGCTGGACCGGCCCGACTGCCCGCTGGTCATCCCGGTGACCTCGAACATGGTGCAGGGACCCGACAAGCCCGCCCCGGCGCGGATCGTGGTGCAGGTGCTGATGGACGCCCTCGGCCGGGCGTTGATCCCGCGCTCGGAAACCTGGTGGCATCGGCGGGCGCAGCTGTGGTGGCAGCAGGACCCGGAACCGGCGCGGCCGCTGGTGCTGTTCCTCCTCGACGGCCTCAACGAGGCCCCGCACGTCGCCTGGCGCCAGTTCATCGGGGCCACCCAGATCGACGACAACATCCGCCACAACGCGGTGGTGCTGACCTGCCGCAAGCCATACTGGGACGAGTACCTGGCGCCCAGCGGCCGGCTGCCACCGCCCCTCATCACCGAGGGGTACGAGACCGAAGAATTGCGCCAAGCGGTCGGCGACAACTTCGACTGGGCCAAGGTGCCCGCGGACCTGCTGCCGCTGATGCGGCGGCCGCGCTATTGCCGGCTGGTGGTCGACCATTTCGCGGCGATGCTGGCCAGCGGCGACTTCACCATCGCCCGGCTGCTGTTCGAGGACAGCTTCGACCGCCAGCGCGCCCGCGAGTCGCCGGCCTTCACCGCGCAGGAGTTCAACCAGGTGCTGGGGCGGCTGGCGCATGAGCATTGGACCCAGACTCGGGACGGGCCAAGCGAAGCCACCTTCGACAAGCCCCTGCTCAGCGGGCTGCTGCCGCACAGGGACGACCTGCGGGCGTTGCAGGAGTTGCTGGACAGCGGCGTGCTGGTCCACCTCGACGACCCCGCCCGCCCCTACCGGGTCGAGGGCCGCCGGCTGGTCTACGGCCTGGGCATGCTGCTCGCCCATGACCTGCGCCGGATCGCCGCCGGCCACGGCGATGCCGTCGAGCGCTGGTTCGAGCCCCAGCGCGACATGGACATGAAGACCGAGATCCTGGGCGCGGCGGTGTTCTTCACCCTGCCCGCCCTGTTCCCGTCCTATCCGGCGGCACAACGCCGCGCCCTGCTGTGGGCCTGGCTGGTGTCGCGCAACATGCCCGCCGAGCAGGAAGCCGCGGTGATCGCCTACCTGCCCGACTGCGCCGAAGACCTGCTGGCCATCTCGGACGACTTCTTCGCTCCCAGCGACGCCCCGGTCGGCGGCGCCGTGGTCAGGCTGGGAAAGGCGCTGGCCGCCCGCAGGCATAGCCTACGCGTCCTGCCGCATCTGCAAATGGCTGCGACCCGGTGGGCAGGGTACGTGCGGCAGGAAAAGAACGGCAGCAGATGGACACCGCCGGCCACGCGCTTCGGCCCGTTCACAATGGTGCCCTTCAACGACCTGAGGGGCCCGGGGCTGCAGGTCTTCGCCGCCGCGGTCATCCAGGCCGGCCCGCGAATGCCGTTCGTCCCCGCCATGATCCGCACCGCCCTGTCCGCCGGCTTCATCCACGAGGATTTCACCGACGGGCGCATCGACTGGTGTTTCCGCCTGACCGACGAGGACTTGGCCGTTGCGGTCGATGGGGACCTTATGGCCATCAAAGCCGCGGGCGGGGCCGGCCACGTGCTGCTTTGCAGGGCGCTGGGTTTCACCGTGTTCCCAGCCCCCACCGAGACTGCACCGAGCGAAGGACGCTTTGTCGACGGCGACATCGACGACGATGTGGTGGATGCCTGCCTGAACCCCTGCGACCAGTCGGGCATGGTCTGGGCGGGAAAGGTCCGGGAGAAGCTCGCAACCCTGTCCGTTGACGAGCGGATCGTCTCCCCACTGGCAGCCCAGACCGACTTCGAGTTCGAACGGATCGAACCTATCGCGGCCGCGCATGCCGCTCACGCGCTGGGCCTCTACCTTGTCAGGCTTCTCGCCAGTCTTGCCGAACGGAATCCAAAACAACTGAAGACCATTGGGCTATATCTCCCAGAGATGATGGCGGTCGCGGGCCCGAACGAATGGGCCGCGCTCGTTGCCGTCCGGGGCAAGCTGGCGCAATCCGACGACAGTTTCCTGGCCGCCGAAGCAAGGACCTATCTGGCGCTGACCATGTGCCTCCCCGCCAACGAGGCTCTGGACATCCTTCTGTCCCGGGCGGACGAGGCCTACGACATACGCGATACCGAGCTGTGGTTTCGGCCGCGGGACGACGATGAGGCCGCCGCCATTCATCTCCGGCTGGAAACCGAAACCGAGCCCCGCCGCCTGTTCCGCGTCCTCTCCGTCGCCGCCTGCGCCCCTCGCCCACTGACTGCAAAGCAACGGACTGTCGTCGCCCGGTGCCTGTGCAGCGGCGACGATGACCTGCGCTACGCTGCCGCCCGATACGTCCTGGTTTCCAGGGACCGAGGACTGGCCGACCTGGCCCTGCACGATAACCGGCCACTGCCCGCCAAGGACGGGCATTTGGCAGACCGCCTGCTGGCGGCCGTACTCATCCGCCACGGCAGGCAGCTACCGTTCGACGCGTTGTCCAGCCGATTATCCCTGCCAGATACGGCCTCGGCGGTGGCGGAACGCGGATGCATGGCGGGTGAAGTGGATGATCTGTTCCAAACGCTGAAACAGGCTCTGGCAGACCTGCCAACGGGCTCGGCAACTGGGGCCACGCCCGTCATCGTCGCCGAAATCGCGGGCGTCGACGGCGCGACGGTGATCAGTTATTCCGAAAAATCGGAAGAGCGACCAAGGCAGGCCCAATCAGACCGGCAAGACTGGGAGCAACTGGCCCGCATTCTGCGGGGCGACGATGCCGACGAAGCTGCAGAAAACCGGGCCCGGCACGAACGTTTCAGAGCTTTCATCAGCAATGGGCCGTTGCACACCGAGCTTTTCCCCGTCGAAGCCCTGCGCGCTATCCACGCCCGACACGGCGCCGACGTCCACGCCTGGGCCGCGGCCGCCTGCGCACCCACGCCGGAGGGCCGGCATTTCCGCGCCGCGGCCTCCGGCTTCCTGCAGTCCCTGGCCGCGGCGCTGGCCGAGGACGCGCCCGCGCTGGGGTTCCGCCTGTGGCGCACCCTGCGTGACGAGGGCGTCTCGCCGCGATTCCTTCTGCGAATGCAGGGGAGCGATTGGATGGCCTGCCTGCCCTTCCAGGCCACCGACACCCCCGACTCCCAGGCAGCCCGCCAGGCGATGCTCGACCAGGCCATCACCGACCAGGAGTTCCTGGAACTGGCGACCATCGCCCATGGCTGCGGGCGGCGCGACTGGTTGATGGATCAGATCCATGCCCATCTGCGGATGCGGCCGCTGTGGCGCCGCGGCAAGGGGCTGGCCTTGGCGGCTGTGACCGACCTCGACGACGCCGAATACGAAGGGTTGGTGCGGATGGCCGGCGTCGAAGGCACCTGGGTCGGCGAGGGGCTGCCGACACTGCGGCGCCTGCACGACC
>JBLNBU010000284.1:0-5804 GCA_050260215.1 Actinomycetota bacterium | reverse complement strand
AACCTCGGCGTTGCGCAGCAGGTCCAGCGGCTCGTCGCCGTCGCGGGGGAAGACCGACACGCCCATGTCGGCGGGCACCGACAGCTCGGTGCCGTTGATAACGTAAGGCTTGTTCAGCTCGTCGCGGACGGTGTCGACCGCCTGGGTCACCGCCGCCAGGTCGCGGACCTGGGGGAACACCGCGGCGAATTCGTCGCCGGCCAGGCGGGCCGCGGTGCCGGCGCTGCCCACCGTGACGGCCAGCCGGCGCGCGGTCTCGCGCAGCAGCTCGTTGCCGACGTCGTGGCCGAGCGAATCGTTGATGGTGGTGAAGCCGTCCAGGTCGATGGTCATCACCGCCACGTGCAGGCCGCTGCCGCGCGCCGCGGCGATGGCGTGGCTGAGGCGGTCGGTCAGCTGGGTGCGGTTGGGCAGGTCGGTCAGCGGGTCGTGGTTGGCCAGATAGGCGACGCGCTGGGCCAGCTGCTTGTTCTCGGTCAGGTCGCGGATGGTGCCGGTGAACAGGCGGCGCTTGTCGATCCTGAGCTCGGACACCGACAGGTGGACGGGGAACACCGAGCCGTCCTTGCGCCTGGCCATGACCTCGCGGCCGACGCCGATGATGCCGCCGCCGCCGCCGGCCAGGAACCGCTTGATGTAGCCGGAATGGCGGCTGGCATCGGGCTCGGGCATCAGGATCGAGACGTTGACGCCGATCACTTCCGACAGCGAGTAGCCGAAGATGCGCTCGATGGACAGGTTGGCGTTGAGGATGGTGCCTTCGTCGTCGATGGTGACGATGCCGTCCAGCACCGTGTCCATGATGGCGCGGATGCGGTGTTCGCGCGCGGCCACCGCCCGCATGGCGGCGGTGACCTCGGTGGTGTCGCGGCCGACCACCAGGGTGGCGGTGTGGCCGTCGCGGCGAAGCGGCACCGCCGA
This sequence comes from Actinomycetota bacterium, assembly GCA_050260215.1. GTDB lineage: Bacteria > Pseudomonadota > Alphaproteobacteria > Rhodospirillales > Magnetospirillaceae > JBLNBU01. The sequence goes on along the minus strand of JBLNBU010000284.1, from coordinate 4,883 downwards.
CAGTTCCAGGTCGCGGATGCGCCCGGCGAAGGTCTCGATCTTGACCGGGACCGGGTGGTCCTCCTCGTAGAGGGCCTCGAGGCCGGCGTCGAACACCGAGCGGTAGTCGGCATGGACGAAATCCTTGAGCGCCTTGCCCTCGCACGCGGCGGCCGAGGGCGCGCGCAGCATGCCGATGCCGGCGGCGTTGATGCGCTCGATCACCCCGTCGACGCACACGCAGATCAGGTCGGGCGACAGCTCGACCAGGTCGCGGTACGAGGCCTGGTCCTTGAGCAGGGCCGATTCCAGCATCGACACGTCGGTGATGCGGTCGATCAGCTTCAGGATCTGCGAGCCGGAGTTGAGGATCGAATGGGCGTAGTCGAGATAGCCCGGCGGCTGCATGGTGCCCAGCATCTGGGCGCTGATCATCTCGGCAAAGCCGATGACGTCGTTCAAGGGGGTGCGGATGTCGCGGCTCATCCGCGCCATGAACTCGGTCTTCGAGCGGTTGGCGAGATCTGCCTCCTCCTTGGCCTCGGCCAGCTTGTCGGCGGCGGCGCGCTCGGAGGTGATGTCGCGGGTGAACATGGCGCAGCGTTCCTCGCCGGCCTTCGACCCGCCCACCGCCAGCAGCCGGTTGGCGAACCAGCGCAGGCCGTCGGTGTCCTCGAACTGCACGGTGCGGCCGGTTTCCAGCGCCTCGGCCAAAGCGTTGCGGCGATGGGTGGCCAGCGGCTCGGGCAACAGGTCGAACAGGGGCTGGCCGACCAATTCGGCGGCGGGATGGCCCAGTTCGGTCGCCGCCTGGGCGTTCAGGGTGGCGATGCGCCCCTCGGCGTCCAGCAGCAGGGCATAGTCGTGGCTGGCGTCGAGCAGCGCCTGGCTGGTCCGCGTCGACGCGGCCAGCGCGGTCTGGCCCTGCTGGCGCTCGATGGCGTGGCGGATGACGCGCGGCAGCATGTCCAGCCCGGCCTCGGACTTGACCACATAGTCCTGGGCGCCGGCGCGGATGGCCTCCTGGGCGACCCGCTCGTCGTCCAGGCTGGTCAGCACCACCATGGCCTTCTGCGGCGCACGGGCATGGATCTGGGTCACCGACTCGATGCCCGAGGCGTCGGGCAGGCCCAGGTCCACCAGCAGGCAGTCGAAGTCGTCGAAGGGCGCCAGCTCGAGCGCCTGGGACAGGGTCGAGCGGCAAGGAACCTGCCGGGCGACCATGGCCTCGGCAAGCTTGATCTGGATCAGCCGCTGGTCACCGGGGTTATCCTCGATGATGAGCAGCCTAAGGGACGCGGTATTCGCGATCATCGCCCAAGAAAATGCAGCATCGACGGCAGTTTGTAAATCAAATGGACCCCCACAGGCCGTGTCTTCAGCCTGGACTTGTTACAAACTTTAAATCAGCAGTCCGATGACCGCCCCGGTCAGGCAACTGGCGAGCGTTCCAGACACCAGGGATTTTCCACCCAATCCCACGATTTCGGCCCGTCGTTCCGGCGCCATGGTCGACAGCCCGGCGATCAGGATCCCCAGCGAGCCCAGGTTGGCGAAGCCGCACAGCCCGTAGGTCATGATGATGCGCGAGCGCATGGACAGGGCCTCGGGCGGCAGGTGGGCCAGGTCGAGATAGGCCAGCAGCTCGTTGAGCACCGTCTTGGTGCCCATCAGCGCCCCGGCGGTCAGCGCCTCGGCGGCGGGAATGCCCATCAGCCACACCACCGGCGCCATGGCCCAGCCCATGGCCCGCTGCAGGGTCAGCGGCGCCCCGGCCAGCGGCGGCAGCAGCCCCAGCGCGGCATTGGCCAGGTGGACCAGCGCCACCAGCACCACCAGCATGGCGACGATGCCGACCAAGAGGCGCACGCCGTCCAGCGTGCCGCGCACCACCGCGTCCATGGTGCCGGCATAGACGTGGGCGCCGCCGATCTTGCCGGCGCCGGTACGCTCGTCGTCGGGAACCATCAACTTGCCGACCATGACCGCCGCCGGCACCGAGATCAGCGACGCCGTCAACAGGTGGCCGATGGCGTCGGGAATGACGCCGTCGAGGAAGGTGGCGTACAGCACCATCACCGTGCCGGCGATGGTCGACATGCCGGCGGTCATCACCAGGAACAGCTCGCCGCGCGACAGCCGGCCCACATAGGGACGGATCAACAGCGGCGCCTCGACCATGCCGAGAAAGGCGGTGGCCGAGGCCGACACGCCCACCGCGCCGCCGATACCGAAGGAGCGTTCCAGAACCCATGAGGCGGCACGCACCACCACCGGCAGAATGCGCCAGTGGTAGAGCATGGCCGACAGCGCGCTCATCACCACCACCAGCGGCAGGGCCTGGAAGGCCAGGACGAACCCGGCAGAGGGATCGGCGGGTGTCCACGGCGCCGGACCGCCGCCCAGGTAGCCGAAGACGAACGAGGTGCCGGCCCGGGTGGCGCCCTGCACCGCCTCGACCGCGTTGTCGAGCGCCAGGAACACCGCCTTGGCCGCGGGCACCTTGAGCAGCAGCGCCGCCACCAGCACCTGGGCGCCGATGCCGGCCGCGGCCACCCGCCACGAGGCGCGGCGGCGGTCCTCGGACAGCAGCCAGGCCAGTCCGGTCAGCACGGCGATGCCGAGGACTCCCTGCAGCATGTTATTGCTGCTTGGCCAGCCACTCGGTGACGGTGGGGACCATGGCCTTGCAGGTCAGCGCGAAGGACGCCATCAGCTTGTCCTTCTCCTGCTGCATGTGCAGCAGGTTGTCGACGACCTTGCGCAGGATGTCCTTGGCGAAGGCGGGCCTGGACAGCACCGCCGGCAGGCGGCTGCCGAAGGCGGCCTTCAGCGAGGTCACCAGCACCTCGATCTTGTCGATGTTGAGGCGCTGCATCTCCTGCAGGTTCTCGGCGGCGATGTAGCACAACACGTCGCCGCAGATGCGCGCGGTGGCCTTGTCCAGCGAGGCGCAGACGTTGAAGAACTGCTTGTCGCGGGCGAAGAAGGCCCAGGCCTGGTCGCCCAGGGCCTTGCGATAGAACTCGTACATGTCGCGGTTCCACACCGCGATGCCGTTGATGGCCTGCGGGCGGTCGGCCAGGATGGCGCCGAAGTCGGGGCCGACGGCGGCCTTGACCTTCTTGAGCAGCGCCGGATCGACGGCAGCCGCGGCCTCGACGTGGGCGGCGGTCTGCAGCGCCACCAGGTCCTCGCCGATCTCCATGATGTGCTGGTAGTTCAGCAGCCGGCGGTAAAGTTCGAGCAGGGGCAGCTGCCAGCCGAAGGCGATATAGCGGGTCAGCTCGCGGATCTTGCGTTCCTCGACCGGATCGACGGCCTGGCGCTCGACCTGCTCGGTCTTCTTGATCAGGCCGAGAAAGCTGGTCTTGGTCACCGTCTCGGTGACGGTTTCCATGGGCTTGTCGGCCTCGAACACCTTCTTGGCGCAGGTGCGCACCAACAGCTGCTGGATCTGGTTGAGGCTGATGCCGCACACCAGGGCGGCATCGTCGTCGCGCACCGGCTGGCCGTCCTTGCCCACGACGATGGCGTCGACCACGGCGCGGTTGGCCTGGAACACCTCGACGAAGCGGGTCAGCACCACCGGGTCCGAGATCAGCTGCTGGTAGCTGAGCGAGCCGTCGACCAGCCCGGCCTCCTGGAAGGCGGCAAGCACCTTCTTCAGGCCGTCGATGACGCCCTTCTTGGTGTCGTTGTCGATGTCGATCGGCGGCGGAAGCTTAGGAACGGCCATGAAACCCTCGAACCCCAATGCAGGTCATGCCCCGGCACGAGCTAGGTTTACCCCGAAGGGTGGGCCTGGGCAAGCATCCAGGTCAGCTCATGCTTGTTGTGGGACAGATGGATCAGGCGCGAGCCGGGAACCGCGGCAAAACGACGGGCGGTTTCGTGGTCGGTGTCGCCCTGGAACTTGAGTGTGCAGACGAAGTTGCGGGCCAGCCCGCTGGCCAGCCAGCGCTCGACCAGCCGCCACAGCCGCTCGGGGTAGCAGATGATGTCCGAGCACAGCCAGTCCACCGGCCCGATCTCGGCCGGGTCCAGCGCGAAGGCGCTGCCCTGGCGGCTGTCCACGTTGGGCAGGGCGGCGATGGCGGGCGCCAGCGGCGCCTTGTCGACGGCAACCACCTGGGCCCCGTCCGAGGCCAGCACCCAGGTCCAGCCGCCCGGGCTGGCCCCCAGGTCAAGGCAGCGCTCGCCGCGGCCGGGCCGGCGGCCCAGCAAAGTGAAGGCCTCCCACAGCTTGAGATAGGCGCGGTTGGGCGGCGCCTGGCGGTCCTCGACGAAAGCCACCTCGCCGTTGGGGTAAGGGCTGGAGCACCGGGAAGCGGCCAGCAGGGTGTGCTCGTCGAGCAGGGTGAACGACCCCAGCGGTGCCGTGGGTGCCGGCTCGCCGAACACCTGCGGCCGCGCCGACACCTTGGGCAGCTTTTCGGTCAGCAGGGTGGTGCGCCGGTGCAGCGAGGGTGCATAGGGCCACCAGTTGCGCTGGATGGCGCGCAGCGCCTTGGCGCCCTCGCCGATGGAGGCTATGGGGATGCGCACCGGGTCGAACCAAATGTTCTGTGCCCACGCCGCCGGCCGGGGCGCCCCCTCGGCCAACAGCAGCCGGCCGTGTTCGGCCGAGACCTCGCCCAGCTCGGCCCGCAGCTCGGCCTCGAACCCCTCGGCGGCGAGATAGGCGGTAAGGTCAGACACCGAGCAGGGCCATCAGTACACCAGCTCGTCTTCCTCGCGGCCCTCGGAGATGACGATCTGGCCCGAGGCGGCCAGTTCCTTGGCCATGGCGACGACGGCGTTCTGGGCCTGGTCGACGTCGCGCAGGCGCACCGGGCCCATGGCCTCCATGTCCTCGCGCATCATCTTGCCGGCGCGTTCCGACATGTTCTTGAAGAACAGTT
>JBLNBU010000283.1:0-11961 GCA_050260215.1 Actinomycetota bacterium | reverse complement strand
ACCAGCGCGCGGGCCAACAGCCCGCGGCTGACCCCGCTGCCCGAGCCGACGGCGCCCGAGGCGGCGCGCGAGCTGATCATGACGCCGGGCGAGGCCGAGATGCGCCGCCCGCCGCCGCCGCCCCGGCCCAGTGCCTCGGCCACCAGCGAGTTGATGGCCCAGCTGGCCCGCGCCCGCCCGGCGGCCGAACCGCCTGCGACCGACGCGCCCAAAACCGCGCCCGACTACGACGCCCTGCTGGCGGAGGTGCTGGCCGACCCCGAGGCGCCCTATCGCTCGGTCGCAGTGCTGTACCAGGACTTCCTGGTCCACTGCCGCGCCCACGGGGTCAACGGCCGGGCACTGGATCTCAACAACTTCCGCCGCCGCCTGGCGGTGGCGCGCGCCGGTGTCGCCACCGCCGCCGCCGACAGCCCCGAATGGGAGCAGGCCATGGCCGCCGCGGGCGGCCTGCCCGAGGACCTGCAGGGCGTGTTCCTGCTGCTGGCCCGCGCCGCCCACGACGGCACCCCCTGCCCGTCGGATGCCGACATCGCACGGGCGCGCGGCACCCGCTCGGCCAGGCGGGCCCGCGGCCTGCTCGGCTACATGGAGGGCCGCGGGCTGGTGGCCCCGCGGGAAGACGCCTTCGGCATGCGCGTCATCTCGCTGCCGACGCTGGGCTGGGAGACCGCCCCGGGCGACCCCAACGCCGGCGGCGACGGCGAGGACTGATCACTTGGCCGGCGTGCCGGCCTCGCACAGCTTCCAGTCGTCGCCCTGGAGCGCATACAGCATCACCAGCTTGGCCTTGCCGGTGGAGTCCACCACCACCCGGAAGCGCGAGCCGGTGCAGGCGCCGCCCACCGGCTGGGGCGGGGTGGCGACGTGCTTGGACTTCAGGCAGGGATAGGCGCTCTTGGGGATGTCGCCCTTGAACGGGGCCAACGGCTGGTTGTTGACCGTGGTGCGATAGGTCGCCTGGCCGCCCTTGACGTCGGCCAGCAGGTCGATCGAGCCGAACCGCGACTTGTAGTGCCCGGCGGTCTGGGTGCCGTCGTTCATGGCCCCGCCCACCGGGCGGAAATTGACCGCGGCGCAGGCCGGCGGCTTCTTGTCGGCGGCAAACGCGGGGGCGGCAACGATCAGGGCGGCGGCGACGGCCAAAGGCAGGCGGGTCATGGTCTCTCCTGGAAGGATCGGCACGGGAAGCACAGATTAACCCCAACGCCACAGGAGCGGAATCCCCCGCGCGGCATAGAGGAGAGGGCACCATGACCCGCACCGAGACCGACACCATGGGCACCGTCCAGGTCCCGGCCGACCGGCTGTGGGGCGCCCAGACCCAGCGCAGCCTGGAGAACTTCCCCATCGGCACCGAGCGCATGGCGCCCGAAATCATCCACGCGCTGGGCCTGCAGAAGCAGGCGGCCGCCCTGGCCAACAAGGACCTGGGCACGCTGGAGCCTGGCCTGGCCGACGCCATCGCCGCCGCTGCCGCCGAGGTGGCGGCTGGGACGCTAGACGACCACTTCCCGCTGGTGGTGTGGCAGACCGGCTCGGGCACCCAGACCAACATGAACGCCAACGAGGTCATCGCCAACCGGGCCAACCAGGCCCTGGGCGCGCCCCTGGGGGCCAAGGCGCCGGTGCATCCCAACGACCACGTCAACTGCAGCCAGTCGTCCAACGACAGCTTCCCCACGGTGATGCACGTGGCCGCCGCCCTGGCGGCCGAGCGCCGCCTGCTGCCGGCGCTGGAAGCCCTGGCCGGGGCGTTGCGCGACAAGGCGGGCGAGGCGATCGGCATCGTCAAGATCGGCCGCACCCACCTGCAGGACGCCACCCCCTTGCGGCTGTCCGACGAGATCGGCGCCTGGGCCACCCAGGTCGAGGCGGCCGCCGACCGCATCCGCCAGACGCTGGACGAGGTGCTGGAACTGGCCCAGGGCGGCACCGCGGTGGGCAGCGGACTCAACGCCCCGCCCGGCTTCGACGTCGCATTCTGCCGGCAGCTCGCCACGCTGACCGGCCTGGCCTTCCGCCCGGCCGCCGACAAGTTCGCCGTGCTGGCCGCCCACGACGCCCTGGTCGCCCTGTCGGGGGCCATGGAGGTCGCCGCAGTCGCGCTGTTCAAGGTCGCCTCGGATATCCGCCTGCTGGGTTCGGGGCCACGCTGCGGGCTGGGCGAACTGGTGCTGCCGGCCAACGAGCCGGGCTCGTCGATCATGCCGGGCAAGGTCAACCCCACCCAGGCCGAGGCCCTGACCATGGTCTGCGCCCGGGTGATCGGCAACCATGCCACGGTTGCCTTCGCCGGCACCCAGGGTCACCTGCAGCTCAACGTGTTCAAGCCGGTCATCGCCGACGCGGTGCTGCAGTCGGCCCGCCTGCTGGCCGACGGGGGCGACAGCTTCCGCCAGCGCTGCGTCACCGGCATGCGCCCCGACCGCGCCCGCATCGCCCAACTGGCCGAACGCTCGCTGATGCTGGTGACCGCGCTCAGCCCCCATATCGGCTACGACAAGGCCGCCGCCATCGCCAAGAAGGCCCACGCCGAGGGCCTGACACTGCGCCAGGCGGCGCTGGATTCCGGCTGGGTGACGGGGGCCGAATTCGACGCCTGGGTGGTGCCGGAGCAGATGGCGTGAGGCCCACTGGGAGAGGGCATTGACACCGGCCGTCGGCGTTTGGCACTGTTGGCCCATGACCACTTGGACTTCCCTGCTGCTGCTTAGCCGCCCGGTGTCGTAACGACGACGCCGGGGTAAACGCGTTTCGGCCAAAGCATCCAGGGTTCTTCCATGTCCATCTTCGTCATCCCCGTCCCCGCTCTGCTGCTGCGACTTAACGTCGGTCGCCGGGCCCGTGTGATGCGTGGCCACCCGGCGGCCGTAGACAGCGCCGCGCCGTTTACACCGACGACAGCAGACGAAAAGGACGAACGGCCATGATGCCCGCCGCTGCCACCAAGTACCGCCCCTACCCCGCCATCCGCCTGACCGACCGGCGCTGGCCCGACGCAGTGATCTCCGCGCCGCCGGCCTGGTGCAGCGTCGACTTGCGCGACGGCAACCAGGCGCTGATCGACCCCATGGCCACGCCCGCCAAGATGCGCATGTGGGATGCCCTGGTGAAGATGGGCTTCAAGGAAATCGAGGTGGGCTTTCCCGCCGCCTCGCAGACGGACTTCGACTTCGTCCGCCACCTGATCGACGGCGGCCATATCCCCGACGACGTCACCATCCAGGTGCTGGTCCAGTCGCGCGAGGAGCTGATCCGCCGCACCTTCGAGGCCCTGGCCGGGGCCAGGAACGCCATCGTCCACCTGTACAACTCGACCTCGGAGCTGCAGCGCCGGGTGGTGTTCGCCATGGACCGCCAGGGCTGCACCGAGCTGGCCCTGTTCGGCACGCGCCTGGTGCGCGAGCTGTCCGCTGCCCGCCCCGAGGGCGAGGTCACCTTCCAGTACAGCCCGGAAAGCTTCACCGGCACCGAGCCCGATTTCGCCGTCGAGATCGTCGAGGCGGTGGCCGCGTGCTGGGGGGCGGCACCGGACCGCAAGATGATCGTCAACCTGCCGGCCACGGTCGAGATGTCGACCCCCAACGCCTATGCCGACGTGATCGAGTGGTTCTGCCGCACGGTGAAGGGGCGCGAGAACCTGGTGGTCTCGGTCCACCCCCACAACGACCGCGGCACCGCGGTGGCCGCCGCCGAACTGGCGGTGATGGCCGGGGCCGACCGCATCGAGGGCACCTTGTTCGGCAACGGCGAGCGCACCGGCAACGTCGACATCGTCACCTTGGGCCTGAACCTGTACACCCAGGGCGTCGACCCGGGACTGGACTTTTCCGACATCGGCGCCATCCAGGCGGTGGCGGAAGAGTGCACCAAGCTGCCGGTCCATCCCCGCCATCCCTACGCGGGCGAGCTGGTCTACACCGCCTTCTCGGGCTCGCACCAGGACGCCATCAACAAGGGCTTTTCCGCCCGCAAGAAGGCCAACAGCCCGGTGTGGGAGGTGCCCTACCTGCCCATCGACCCGGCCGATGTCGGCCGCACCTACGAGGCGGTGATCCGCATCAACAGCCAGTCGGGCAAGGGCGGCATCGCCCATGTGCTGGAGCGCGACCACGGGCTGGAGATCCCGCGCTCGCTGCAGGTCGAGTTCGCGCGCGTGGTCCAGGCCATCGCCGACAAGGCCGGGCGCGAGCTGGATTCGGCCGAGATCATGCAGGCCTTCGCCGACACCTATTTCGCCCCCGGCGCGCTGGAAGTGACCGACTATTCGACCACCCCCGCCGGCAAGGGGGTCCGCGCCCTGACCGCCACCGTGCGCTGGAAGGGGGCCGAGAAGACGGTCACCGGCAGCGGCGCCGGCCCGGTCGACGCCTTCGTCCATGCCCTGGACAAGGACCTGGGGATCAAGGTCACGGTGCGCGACTACCATGAGCACGCCATCGGCTCGGGGTCCGAGGCGCAGGCGGCCTGCTACGTCGAGACCTCGGCCGGCTACGGCGCCGCCACCGACGCCAACGTCACCATGGCGGCACTGAAGGCGGTGGCCAGCGCGGTGAACCGGATGTAGGACGCCGCATACGTCGCCCTCGGGCTTGACCCGAGGGTCCATGGACCCGCCAGTGCGGCGGACAGACGTGGATGGCCGGGGTCGAGCCCGGCCATGACGGCTCCTGGGGCCTACTTCTTCCCGAAGGTCTTGTTGACGAATGCCGCCACGTCGGCCAGCGAGGCACCCTGGTTGATGCCGACGGCCTTGGCGCGGCTGACGATGCGGGCGACGTAGTCGGGGGTGCCGGGCACGCCGAAGGCGCGGGTGAAGTTGTCCTCGCCCAGGCATTCGGCCGCGGTCAGCAGCAGCACCGCCAGCTGGTCCTTGCGCAGGCCCAGCTCGCCCACCAGCATCTTGGCGGCCAGTCCGCCGACGCTGGACAGCATGCCGGTGACCCGCACCATCTGCTCGGAGTTGGGCAGCACCGCACGCACCTTGGGCTCGAGCAGCGAGGCGGTGAAGGCCGAGCTCTTCAGCCGCTTGCCGTCGCCGGACAGGATCTCGTCGAAGCGGGCGCGCTCGTCGCGGGCCGGGGCGGCCAGTTCGGGGGCAGGCGCCATGGCCGGGCCCTCGGGCTGCTTGGCCTTGGGGGCGGCGACGGGCTGCGCCTTCGGCTTGGGCGCCGGGGCGTCGGGGTTGCGCTGCAGGACGCGGATCTCGTCGACGCCGCGGTACAGCAGGATGCGGGCGCCCAGGCGGCGCACCACCTGGGGCGACAGGCGGGTGTATTCGGGCACCAAGGGAACCTGCCAGTCGTGGCGCAGGTAATCGCCGAAGGCGCGGTACAGGGTCTCGCCGCGGCTGAGCGGCAGGGCCGGCGCATGGGACAGGTGGAAACCGAGCATGGTGGCGACGCGGACAAACAGGCCCGGGTCGGCGGTGCGGGTGGCCACCGCCTGCGGACGGCGGCGCGGTTCCGAGCTGCCGTCCAGCTTCAGGCGGAAATGGCGCTTGGCGCAGGTGCGCACGATCATCGCCACCACCTGGTCCAGGGTACGGCCGCAGGCCAACAAGGCATCGGCTTCCTCGACCGGCACCTTCTTGGCGTCGACCAGCAGCTCGCGGAAGCGTTCGCGGTTGGTGTGGAAGGCCTCGAAGCAGCGGTGCAGCAGCGCCGGATCGTCGAGAATGGCATCGAAGGCGCGCGAACGGGGCAGCGCCTTGACCTCGGGCACCAGTTCGCCGATGACCTCGGTCACCGGGCCGCGCAGCATGGCGTTGAGGCGCCGGACGGTGCGCACGTGGTCGGCCAGGCCGACCGGAAGAGCCGCAGACCGTAACGGCTTGATGGGGGTGAGTGCGTTCATGGCCGCCAACCTTTTTTCCCGAACCTGGATCCAAGTGTAGGCCTTGGCGAGCCACGGGGTCTGTGAGGCGATTCACCCCCTAAAATTTGAAGCAAATGCGTCGAGATTGACGCCGCACCGGGTCGGGCCCTAATCTCCTGCCCCCTTGCCCAACCGGATATGACATGCGCCGCGCCGCACTGCTTTTCGCCCTGCTGATCTGCCTGCTGGACCCGCGCGCCGCCGCGGCGCAGGAGCTGTACCGGCTGGCCGGCATGGTTCCGCTGCTGCCCATGTCCGAGGGCGTCCACGAGGATATCGACACCCTGGTGGCCAAGCTGTGGCCGCGCTACTTCAACGCGCCCGGACCCCAGGGATTCACCTCTTCGCAGTTGAGGGTCGGCCGCGTCGACCTGGACGGCGACGGCAAGGCCGAGCTGGTGGTGATGATCGATTCGCCCGCCTGGGAGAACGACAAGGGCAAGCCCTTCGTCGTCGCCAACTGGACCCGTTCGGGCTGGCGGGCGGTGGGCTGGGGCTTCGGCGACGACGATTCGGTGTTCATCACCGGCGAGGTGCTGAACGGCTGGGTGTCCATCGACACGCCGCGCCAGTGGCTGCGCTTCGACGGCAAGGCCTACCGGGCCGAGGACAAGCCGCAAGGCTGAACCCGCACCTAGCTTACGCCCCTTCCAGCACCCGCTTCAACGGCACGTCCAGCACCGTCTTGGCCGCCCCCGAGGCCTCGGTCAGGCGGGCGGCGGCGGCGGCGCGCCAGGGGACGTCGCCCCCCGCCCCGTCCAGCGACAGCTCGATACCCAGCGCGCCCAGCAATTGCCACAGGCTGACGCTGTCCAGGTCGCGGGCGACCAGATAGCGCCGGCCGCGGGTCGGGGCAAGCAGGCCGGCCTCGACCAGGCGGCGCAGCACCGCCAGGAACTGCGCCTCGTGGGTGGCGCTGATCTCGTGCAGGCGCCGTCTGGTCACCCCCTCGCCCGAGACCTTGCTGTCCTCGTGGCAGGCAGCGAGCAAGGCCAGCGCCAGCCCCAGCCGGTGCCCGGCCGAGCCGGGGCGCGACCGCACCAACCCGGCCCGCCATTCGGGCAGCGCGGCGGCGACCTCGGCGCCGACCAGCACCACCGCCCAGGACAAGAACATCCAGAACAGGAAGATCGGTATGGTCGCCACCGCTCCGTAGACGGTGGTGTAGGCCTGGGAACTGGTGACGTAGAGGCCGAAACCGTAGCGCAGCGCCGCGAACAAGAGCCCGGCGGCAAGTCCGCCGATGAAGGCGTCCGCCAGCCTGACCCGCCGGTTGGGGACGATGGCGAACAGCCCGGCGAAGGCCAGCACCGACAACACGGTGGGCAGGGGCGTGGCCAGCAATTCCAGGGTGCCGGGCTGGGCCCCCGACCAGCGGCCGAGCGCGGTCAGGTAGCCCTGCAGCGAGAAGATCGCTCCCAGCACCAGCGGCCCCAGGGTCAACAACGTCCAGTAGATCAGCAGCCGGGACACCACCGAGCGGGCACGCGCCACCCGGAACACCAGGTTGAGCGAGCCCTCGACGGTGACCAGCAGCATCACCGAGGTGAAGGCCAGGCCGACGATTCCGGCTGCCGACAGCCGGCCGGCATTGGCGACGAAGCGCTCGATGTAGTCCTGCACCTGGGCGCCCACCGCCGGCACGAAATTGGCGAAGGCCCATTCCTGGATCTGGACCCTGACGGTATCGAACACCGGAAACGCGGTCAGGATGGCCAGGCCGATGGCGATCAGCGGCACCAGCGCCAGCAGCGAGGTGTACGACAGGCTGGCCGCCATGCGCGAGGCGCCGTCGGCCTGGTAGCGGCCGAACACATAGGCGCAAAGCCTCCACAGGCCGGCCGCCATCTCTCGCACCCCACGTTCACGCATGGCATGCCCCCCTCGCCTTTCGCGCGCGCCATCCGGCTTTGCCCTGGAATGTCTTTCGTGTAGGATGCCGCGGCTTTGGCCGCTCCCGGCCCGAAAATCCGCTAGCGAGGAATGCATGACCGCTCCCACTCCCCTGATGGCCGGCAAGAAAGGCCTCATCATGGGCGTCGCCAACGACCGCTCCATCGCCTGGGGCATCGCCCAGGCGGCCGCAGCCCAGGGGGCGGAGCTGGCGTTCACCTATCAGGGCGACGCGCTGGAAAAGCGGGTGCGTCCGCTGGCCGAGGAAGTGGGCTCCAAGCTGGTGCTGGAGTGCGACGTCACCAACGAGGCGTCGATGGAAGCGGTGTTCGCGGCCATCGAAAAGGAGTGGGGCAAGCTGGATTTCGTCGTCCATGCCGTCGCCTTTTCCGACAAGACCGAGCTGAAGGGCCGCTACGCCGACACCTCGCTCGACAACTTCCTCAAGACCATGCACATCTCGGTGTTCTCGTTCACCGAGGTGGCGCGCCGCGCCTCGGCCATCATGCCCGATGGCGGCGCGCTGGTCACGCTCAGCTACTACGGCGCCGAAAAGGTGATGCCGCATTATAACGTCATGGGCGTGGCCAAGGCGGCGCTGGAAGCCAGCGTGCGCTATCTGGCCGCCGACCTGGGCGAGAACAACATCCGCGTCAACGCGCTGTCGGCCGGCCCGATGAAGACCCTGGCGGCCTCGGGGATCGGCGATTTCCGCTATATCCTGAAGTGGAACCAGTACAACAGCCCGATGAAGCGCAACATCACCCTGGAAGATATCGGTGGCGCCGGACTGTACCTGGTCAGTGACCTGTCCAGCGGCGTCTCCGGCGAGGTCCACCACGTCGACTGCGGCTACCACGTGGTCGGCATGAAGCGCGCCGACGCCCCCGACATCTCCATCGTCAAGGACTGACCTTGTCCGGTAACGGCTTCGGCCACCTTTTCCGCTTCACCACCTTCGGCGAGAGCCACGGCCCCGCCATCGGCTGCGTGGTCGACGGCGTGCCGCCCAGGCTGCCGCTGACGGAAGCCGACATCCAGCAGTGGCTGGACAAGCGCAAGCCTGGCCAGTCGCGCTTCACCACCCAGCGCAAGGAACCCGACACCGTCCGCATCCTGTCGGGCGTGTTCGAGGGCCTGACCACCGGCACCCCCATCGGCCTGCTGATCGAGAACGTCGACCAGCGCTCGAAGGACTACGGCGAGATCAAGGACACCTTCCGCCCCGGCCACGCCGACTGGGTCTACCAGCAGAAATACGGCATCCGCGACTATCGCGGCGGCGGCCGCTCGTCGGCGCGCGAGACCGCCATGCGGGTGGCCGCCGGCGCGGTGGCGCGCGTGGTGCTGGACCATCTGGTCCCCGGCGGCGTCACCATCCGCGGCGCCATGGTGCAGATGGGCTCCGACGCCGTCGACCGCGGCCGCTGGGACTGGGACGAGACCGGCCGCAACCCGTTCTGGTGCCCCGACGCCGTCGCCGCCGCCGGCTGGGAAACCCTGCTGGACGGGGTGCGCAAGGCCGGCTCCTCCATCGGCGGAGTGGTCGAGGTGGTGGCCGAAAACGTCCCCGTAGGCCTGGGCTGCCCGGTCTACGACAAGCTGGACGCCGACCTGGCCAAGGCGATGATGAGCATCAACGCGGTCAATGGCGTCGAGATCGGCGCCGGCTTCGCCGCCGCGGCCCTGTCGGGCGAGGACAACGCCGACGAGATGCGGCTGGGCGACGGCGGGGCCGTCCGCTTCCTGTCCAACAACGCCGGCGGCATCCTGGGCGGCCTGTCCACCGGGCAGGACGTGGTGGTGCGCATGGCGGTCAAGCCGACCAGCTCGATCCTGACCCCGCGCAAAAGCGTCGATGCCAACGGCAACGAGGTCGAGGTCAGCACCAAGGGCCGCCACGACCCTTGCGTCGCCATCCGCGCCGTCCCGGTGGCGGAAGCCATGATGGCCTGCACCCTGGCCGACCACCTGCTGCGCCATCGGGCGCAGGTGGGGTAGTCACCCCAGGAATTCCGCCACCTTCGGGTCGCGCTTCAGCTCGGCCAGCTGCTCGTCGGTGGGCAGTTGCGGCTTGTCGCGCCGGGTGTTGACCATGCACAGGAAGCCCATGGGCTCGCCCTTGTTGGCGCGGAACTGGTGCCAGCTCCACGGTTCGATGGCGACCAGGTCGTGGGGGCCGACCTCGCGCACCTCGCCGCCGACCAGGGCGTGACCGTGCCCGCGCAGGATCATCACCGCATGCATGTGCTCGTGGCGCTCCAGCGTCGAGTGGCCGCCGGCGTCCATCTCGAAATAGCGCAGCTCGCATTCCAGGTTGGGATCGTGGAACAAGAGCTGGCGCGAGATGGCCTTGAAGGGGGCGCTGCCCTCCTCCTTGTAGGGATGGAGGTCGACGCCTTCCCAGCGGAAGCCGTCCCGGGTCGGGCGGAACTTGTCCATCAGCGATAGTCCTTCACCGCCGCGACGAAGGCGGCGGTCTCGTCGGTCAGGCGGTCCTTGGCGGCCAGCAGGCCGCCGCCGATCAACAGCATCACGTCGGGACCGTAGAAATCAAGCATCTCGGGGATGCGCGCCGGGGTCATGCCGCCGGCCGGCACCGGCACCGCCGCCGGCATGGACCGCCAGCGGCCCAGTGCCGCCCCGGCCAGCGCGCGGCAGGTCTCGGGGCTGTAGCCGAACCGGCCGCCGTGGTTGGGAAACACGGTGGCGTCGGCGCCGAGCAGTCGGAACAGCTTGCCCAGCAGCAGCGGCGGCGCGATGCGGGCCGCACCGGCCATGGCCGGATGGGCCATGAAGGCCAGGGCGGGGAACTCGCGCCGCAGGGCATGCAGGGCGGGCACGCCCACCACCATGGGGGCGATCAGCACGGTGTCCAGCCCGTTGGCCAGCGCCACCTCGGCCTGGCGGCGCAGCGCATCCAGGTGACCGGACAGGCTGGGGGCATAGCGGGTGCGCGTGCCGGCCTCGGCCACCGCGCGGGCGCAGGCGGCGACCCGGTCGGCAAAGCTGGCATAGTCCTGGTCGGCCAGCCCGTGGTCGTCCTTGATGAAGTCGATGCCGCCCCTGGCCATGCGCCCGGCGATGTCGGCCAGCCGCGCCGGCGGCAGGCCTTGGGGCTTCAGCGCCGAGCAGGTCATGGCGCGGCCTTCGGCGCCGACCCGGGCGCGCAGGCCGTCCAGCCCGTGGCCGGGCCCGGCGAAGGCGTCGGTGAGCGCATCGGGGAGCTCGGCATCCCACAACACCACGTCGTCGTGGATCGAGCTGTTGCCGAACAGCATGTTGAACAGCTGCCCCGCCTCGAACCCGGTCGAGCGCGCCGACAGCCCGATCCGCACCTCCCACAGGCCGTCTTCGACGGGGGTAATGGCCTCGACCCGGCCGACCACGTGGTCCAGCACGAAGTCGTCGTCGATGATGTCGACCGGCATCTCGACGCTCTGCTCGACCGCGATGGAGTGGGCGCGGGCGGCGATGTCGTCCTTGGCGGCGCGGATGCGGTAGACGGCGGTCAGGCGGGCGGACACGGGACGGCGGGCCTTGGAACGGGTGGATCAGGGCGTCAAGATGACCAAGCCGGCCGGCCGGTGCAAGCCGATTGCCACCTATGTGCACCGCAACCCTTGCCCAAAGCCTGCGGTCTTGGCACATTGCCCCGTCCTTTTGGGAGGGATCCTTTTGCGGCGGATGGTGGTCGAGCTCGTCGGATGGTGCTGGCGCCATCCGATCATCGTGGTCCTGGCGGCGTTGGCGGTAACGCTGACGCTGGGCGTCTATGCGGCGCAGACCCTGTCGCTCGACACCGACGAGAAGAAGCTGATCAGCGACGATCTGCCCTTCCGCCAGGCCGAGCGCGCCGTCGACCAGGCCTTCCCGCACAACGCCGACACCATCGCGGTGGTCATCGACGGCCCCACGCCCGAACTGGCGGAGACGGCGGTCGACAGGCTGCAGGCGGCGCTGGCCCCGCGCTCCGAGCTGTTCCTGGCCGTCCACCGCCCGGCGGAAGAGATGTATTTCCGCCACCGCGGCCTGTTGTTCCTCAGCGTCTCCGAGCTGTCGAACCTGTCCGACCGCCTGGTCCAGGCCCAGCCGTTCCTGGGGATGATGGCGCGCGATCCCAGCCTGCGCGGCTTCTTGTCCATCGTCGACCTGGCGGTTACCGGCCTGGAACACGGCCAGGGCAAC
>JBLNBU010000282.1:0-19564 GCA_050260215.1 Actinomycetota bacterium | reverse complement strand
CCGGGCGCTGTCGGCCGAACCGCGCATCGTCTTGTTCGACGAGGCCAATACCGCCGTCGACGGCGCCGGCGACGCCGCGTTGCGCCAGGTGTTCGAGCGCATGAAGGGCCGCGCCACGGTGGTGCTGATGACCTCGCGCCCGTCCATGCTGGGGCTGGCCGAGCGCACCTTCAAGCTGCAGGGCGGCACGCTGGTCGATGCCAAGGCGGCCAAGGCGGCGGCGCCCAAGGTCGAACCCGTGGCCCTGGCCCAAGTGGCGGCGCTGCAGTCGGTGACCCAGGCCGGCCCGGCCCAGCCCGAGCGCGACGACCACGCCGTCCAGGGTTTGGTCAGCGAGGTCGAGGCCGCCTCGGACTTCGGCCGCTGCCTGATGCCGCTGCTGAAATCCTTGCGCTGGAACGGCGACCTGCGCCACCTGTCAGAGGCTCTGCCCCATTTCGACCACCGCCTGGACATCGTGTCGTTCCGCAACGTGCTGGCCTATCTGGGCTACGGCAACGAGGCGGTCGAGCTGCAGGGTAAGCCGGTGGACCCGCGCGCGCTGCCCTGTCTGTTCGTCGACCCGTCGGGCCAGCCCATGCTGCTGCTGGCCGCCGAAGGGGGGACGGTGACGGTGTTCGATCCCGCCGAGCGGGTCGAGCGCCAGCTGCCCTCGGCCCGGCTGTTCGGCACCGCCTATTTCTTCCAGCTTTTGGATGCGGCCGTGCTCCATCCGCCGCAGGGCCAGTGGTTCAAGCAGGTGCTGTCGCGCTTCCACGGCCTGGCCTGGGCCCTGCTGGGCCAAAGCCTGATCATCAACCTTTTGTCCCTGGGCGTGCCGCTGTTCACCATGTCGGTCTACGACAAGGTCATCGCCACCGGCGATCTTGCCATGCTGGTGGCGTTCCTGTGCGGGGTGCTGATCGTCATTGCCGGCGACGAGGTGCTGCGCGAGCTGCGCGCCCGGGTATCGTCCTATGTGGGCGCGCGTATCAGCTACATCGTCGCCACCACCGTGTTCGAGCGCACGCTGCTGTTGCCGCTGGCCCTGACCGAGCGGGCCAGCATCGGCAGCCAGCTGGCCCGCTTCAAGGACCTGGAAAGCTTTCGCGATTTCTTCGGCGGCGGCATCGCCGCCATCGTCATCGACCTGCCGTTCGTCGTCCTCTACCTGGTGGTGATGGTGGCGCTGGGCGGTTCGGTGGCGCTGGTGCCGGTGGTAGCGCTGGCCATGTTCGCCATCGTCGTGGTCGCGGTGATGCCGGTGGTGCGCCGGCGGGTGGCGGGCAGCGGGCGCTCGGTGACGCGCCGCCAGGAATTCGTCATCGAGACCCTGCTGAAGATGCGCCCCATCCGCTATGGCGGTCTTGAGGGCACCTGGCAGGCCCGGTTCCGCGACATCTGCGCCCAGGCGGCCATGTCGGGTTATGAATCGACCACGCTGACCAGCGTGCTGGCCAGCCTGTCCCAGGCCATGGTGGTGCTGTCGGGCATGGCGACCATGATCGTCGGCGTCCACCAGGTGCTGGTCGGCAACATGACCGCTGGTGCGCTGATCGCCTCGATGATGGTGGTGTGGCGCATCCTGGCGCCCATGCAGACCGGCTTCTCGCTGGTCCAGCGGCTTGAACAGACCCGTTCGTCCATCCGCCAGCTCGAGGCCCTGGCCTCGTTCCGCGCCGAGGGCGAGGCGGCCGCCACCGGGCTCAGCTTGCGCGGCGCGGTGTCGTTCTCGCGCGTATCGCTGCGCTATTCCCACGATGCCGACCCGGCGCTTCTCGGGGTCACCTTCGACGCCCAGCCGGGCGAGGTGATCGCCATCGTCGGCCCTGACGGCGCCGGCAAGTCGACGGTGCTGAAGCTGATCGCAGGCCTTTACGTCCCGCAGGCGGGCAACGTGCTGATCGACGACCTCGACATCCGCCAGATGGATCCGGTCGAGCTCAGGAAATGCATCGGCTACGCCCCCCAGGTGCCCCAGCTGTTCTTCGGCACCATCGCCCAGAACCTGCGACTGGCCCAGCCGGCGGCCGGCGATGCCGACCTGCGCGAGGCGCTGGCCCTGGCCGGGGTGTGGGACGAGGTGGCGGCCCTGCCCAGGGGCATCGACACCAGGGTCGGCGACGCCGCTACCAACCGGATTTCAACCAGCCTGGCCCAGGGCATCTCGCTGGCCCGGGCTTACCTCAAGAAAAGCCCGATCCTGCTGCTGGACGAGCCGGTGACCGGCCTCGACTTCGAGGGCGACCGCTGCTTCCGCGAGTTCGTCGAGGCCATGCGGGGACGGGCGACCATCTTCATGGTCACCCACCGGCCCAGCCACCTTCACCTGGCCGACCAGATCATCGTGCTGGAAAAGGGCGCGGTGCGGGTGTCCGGCCCGGCGGCGGACGTGCGGGCGAAACTGGCGTGATGGAGTGCAAGCCGTGACCGTCTTCGACGCCCTTCCGCTGCTGGCCGCGATCCAGAGCCTGGCGATCCTGGTCTACCTGCTGGTCCACCACCGGTCCAGCTTCGGCCGCGAGGTCGCCTCCATCGTCACCTTCGGCACGCTGGCCCTGGCCTTGGCCGGCGAACCGGCGGCGGCGGCCTGGCTGGGCCTGCCCGCAGGCGTGGTCCGCTTCGCCGCGGTCGCCTGGGTGCTGGCCGCAGCGGCGGCGGTGGTGTTCAGCCATGCCCTGCTGCACATTCCCACCGAGAACCGCCACGGCTGGCCGGCCCTGTTCGCCATTCCCGCCCTGGCGCTGGCGCTGGTCACCACGGTGACCAGGCAGGGTTGCGAGGCGGCCGACTGCACCACCATCTGGCCCAGGATCGAGGCCGGCTGGGGCGCGGTGGCCGCCGCCACCTGCCTGTGGCTGCTGCAGCGCCGCCTGGTGCCGCGCTACGCCGCGCTGGTCCAGCGCCCCAAGGGCCGGGCCCGGGTGGCCGCGGTGGGGGCGATGATCGGCATCCTGGGCTTCCGGGTGCTCGAGGCGCTGGGCCAGCTGGCCAGCCCCGAATACGCCGCCGGCACGCTGGCTGCCTTCGCCGCGCTGGGCTTCGTCGTGCTGCTGCAGGTCCTGGTGTTCGCCCTGACCCGCATCTATCCCGAGGGTGAGGAGGACGTCGCCGCCGACGTGGTGGTGTCGGGGCAGGTCAACCGCTTCCGCCGCCACCTGGCCCAGGCGGTGGTGTTCGAGGAAGGCGGCGTCGGCCCGCTGGTGCGCGGTACCATGCTGACCACCATCCTGACCGTCGGCGCCCTGGTGGCGTGGGCGGCGGTCACCCCGGTCAAGGAAGTGGCGGTGACCAACGGCCAGGTGGTCCCGTCCAGCCTGATCCGCCCGCTGCAGCACCTGGAAGGCGGTATCGTCCGTGAGGTGCTGGTCAAGGAAGGCCAGCTGGTCGACAAGGGCGAGGTGCTGGTGCGCCTGGACCCCGCCCAGGCCCTGGCCGAGCTGGAACAGCTGCGCGCGCGAGAGACCGGCCTGATGCTGCGGGCCGAACGCCTGCGCGCCTTCGCCGAGGGCCGCGCCCCCAATTTCGGCACCGCCGACGAAAGCGCCGACCACGCCCAGGCCCAGGACCAGGGCACCATCTTCGACGCCCAGGAAAAGGCCCGCGACGCCTCCGCCCAGGTGCTCGAACGCCAGATCGACCAGCGCCGCGCCGACATCGCGCTCTACCGCAGCCAGATTTCGGCCATGGACCAGCAGATCGACCTGCTGGACAAGGAGGTCGAGATCCGCCGCCACCTGGTCGAGAAGGAACTGGCGTCCAAGGTGGTGTACTTCAACGTGCTGCGCGAACTCGAGCGCCTGAAGGGCGAGCGCGCCCGCTTCCTGGGCCAGCTGAAGACCGCGCGCGAGGCCCTGGCAGAGGCCGAGACCCGGCTGACCGACCAGCGCAGCAAGCTGTCGCACGATGCGCTCAACGAGATGGGCACCGTCACCGCCGAGCTGGCCCAGCTGCGCGAGGCCCGCGCCAAGATGGAAGACCGGGTGGTGCGGCTCGAGATCGTCTCGCCGGTGCGCGGGCTGATCCAGGAGCTGGCGGTCACCAGCCCCGGCAGCGTCATCCAGGCCGGCGGCATGGTCACCAAGATCGTCCCCGTCGACGACACGCTGTTGGTGGAAAACCAGATCACCCCGCGCGACATCGGCCACGTGGTCCCCGGCCAGGCGGTGCGCATCAAGGTGGCCAGCTACGACTTCGCCCGTTTTGGCGCGGTCACCGGCCATGTCGCCCAGGTGTCGCCCTCGACCTTCCTCGACGAGAAGAAGTCGCCCTACTACAAGGGCCTGGTCGAGCTGGACAAGACCTATGTGGGCGAAAACCCCGACCGCAACCACATCCTGCCCGGCATGACCGTGCAGGTTGACGTGGTCACCGGCGAGAAGACCATCCTGCAGTACCTGCTCAAGCCGGTGTACATGGCGGCCATGCAGGCCTTCCAGGAACGCTGAGGGATCCCCTCTGGCCCTTTACTACTAAATGCTAATATACTGTCCTCCGACGGGAAAAGGGGGATGGCGCACCCGCCGCTTGCTGCGGCCGGGGACGAGGCGCACGCGTTCCCCCATATATCGGTAAGGGTCGGGCCGGGCATCGGCTGGCCGACCCCGCCAGGGAGCGGATCGACATGAAGCGGCGCAACGTTGCCACCACCTTGAAGCCTCTTGCCATCAGCCGGCCGAAGGCCGAGCTGTTCGATCCGCCGCCCATGGGCATGGACGCCGAGTCGCTGGCCAAGGATATCCGCCGCTATTTCGGCAACTTCCTGGGGCGCGACAAGTTCTGCCGGTCGTCGCACTATCCCTACCAGTCGCTGGCCTTGTCCCTGCGCGACCGGCTGATGGAGCGCTGGCGGCGCACCCGTTATGCCTATGAGGAGCAGGGGGCGCGGCACGCCTACTACCTGTCACTGGAATTCCTGATGGGCCGCACGCTGGGCAACGCCCTGCTGAACCTGGGCCTGGACGGCACCGCCGACGAGGCCCTGGGCCGCCTGGGACTGGCGCTGGAAGAGATCATCGACACCGAGCACGACGCCGGGCTGGGCAATGGCGGCCTGGGGCGGCTGGCGGCCTGCTTCCTGGACAGCTGCGCCACCTTGCAGCTGCCGGTGACCGGCTACGGCATTCGCTACGCCTACGGCATGTTCCGCCAGCACATCGAGGGCGCCCGCCAGGTCGAGGAGCCCGACCACTGGCTGCGCAACGGCAACCCGTGGGAGCTGGAGCGCCCCGAGCACACCCGGCGCATCCACTACAACGGGCGGACCGAATACTACCGCGACGGCAAGGGCCGGCAGTTCGCCCGCTGGGTCGACACCAACGACGTGCTGGCGGTGCCCTTCGACATCCCCATTCCCGGCTACCGCAACGGCACCGCCAACGTGCTGCGGCTGTGGAGCGCCATGGCCACCGACGAGTTCGACTTGAAGGAGTTCAACGCCGGTTCCTATACCGAGGCGGTGGCGGCCAAGAATGCGGCCGAGAACATCACCATGGTGCTGTACCCCAACGACGCCAGCGAGAACGGCAAGGAGCTGCGGCTGCGCCAGCAGTACTTCCTGGCCTCGGCCAGCCTGCAGGACGTGCTGGAACGCTGGGAGCTGCGCCACGGCAACGATTTTGGCCAGTTCGCCGAGAAGAACTGCTTCCAGCTCAACGATACCCACCCCAGCTGCGCGGTGCCCGAACTGATGCGCCTGCTGATCGACGATCACGGGCTGGAATGGGACGAGGCCTGGGACATCACCACCCGGACCATGGCCTACACCAACCACACCTTGCTGCCCGAGGCGCTGGAGAAGTGGTCGGTGCGGCTGTTCGGCCAGCTGCTGCCGCGGCTGCTGGACATCATCTACGAGATCAACGCCCGCTTCCTGACCGAGGTCGCCCGCCGCTGGCCCGGCGACAATGCCCGGCTGGCGCGCATGTCCCTGATCGAGGAGGGGCCTGATCCCCAGGTGCGCATGGCCTATCTGGCCATCGTCGGCAGCTTCTCGGTCAACGGGGTGGCGGCGCTGCACTCGGACCTGCTGGCCCGCGGGCTGTTCCACGACTTCTACGAACTGTGGCCGCACAAGTTCAACAACAAGACGAACGGGGTCACCCAGCGCCGCTGGCTGGCCATGGCCAATCCGGGGCTGGCGGGGCTGATCACCGCGACCATCGGCGACGGCTGGATCACCGCCCTCGACGAGCTTCGCCGCTTGAGCCCCCACGCCGACGATCCGGCCTTCCGGGAGCGCTGGCGGCTGGTCAAGCACGCCAACAAGCAGCGCCTGGCCGAGCTGGTCCGCCGCGACTGCGGCGTCGTCTTCGACCCGGCCGCGCTGTTCGACGTGCAGGTCAAGCGCATCCACGAATACAAGCGCCAGCTGCTCAACATCTTGCACGTGGTCCACCTGTACGCCCGCCTGAAAAGCGGCGACGACGCCGGCTGGACCAATCGCTGCGTGCTGATCGGCGGCAAGGCCGCGCCGGGCTATGCCATGGCCAAGCGGATCATCACCCTGATCTGCAAGGTGGCCGAGATGATCAACGGCGACGAGGTGGTCGACGGCCGCCTGAAGGTGGCCTTCCTGCCCAACTACCGGGTGTCGGCCATGGAGGTGATCGCCCCGGGCACCGACCTGTCCGAGCAGATCTCGACCGCCGGCAAGGAGGCGTCGGGCACCGGCAACATGAAGTTCATGATGAACGGTGCCGTCACCATCGGCACGCTCGACGGCGCCAACATCGAGATCCGCGAGGAAGTGGGCGACGACAACTTCTTCCTGTTCGGCCTGACCGCCGCCGAGGTGGAGGCGACGCGGGCCGGCTACGACCCCGACGCCATCATCGCCGCCGACCCGGACCTGGCGCGCGTGATGGCGCTGATCGAATCGGGCCACTTCAACCAGTTCGAGCCCGGGCTGTTCGACCCCATCATCAAGGCCATCCGCAGCCCCCACGACCCCTGGCTGGTGGCCGCCGACTTCCGCTCGTTCATCGACGCCCAGGAGCGGGTGGCCCAGGCCTATCGCGACCAGGACCGCTGGGTGCGCATGAGCATCCTCAACACCGCCGCCAGCGGCAAGTTCTCCACCGACCGGACCATGCTGGAATACAACGCCGAGATCTGGAAGCTGCCCGCCGTGGCGGTGCCGGAGTAGGGGGCGTCCTCCTTGGCCTTCATGGCCGGGCTTGACCCGGCCATCCACCCGCGGTCGGGAAAGGTGGCGACCTACGCCACCTCCTCCAGCGGGGTCAGGCCGGCGGTCAGGCGGGCCAGTTCGTCGCGCCAGCGGTTGCCCGTTTCGGCAGCCAGGTCGAACTTGCCGTGCAGGCGCTCGTTCTCGGTGCTCAGGACCGTGGCCGTCAGGGAAACGCCGCCCGCGACGCTGACCTCGACCCGGCTGCCCTTGGCCAGGCCGTCGGGCAGCCCCGTGGCCATCAGTCCGCCTTCCGAGACGTTGGTGATCGTGATCGGGTGGCTCGTGCCGCCGACCACGCAGGTGCCCGGCCGGTCGATGCGGTAGCGGGGCTTGCGGCGGCGGTTGGCCTCGGGCGTGGCGGTGCGCACCACCCGGACCAGGGTGTGGCGTAGGTTGTCGATGGCCCCGGCCACGTCGCCGGCAATGGCCGACACCTCGGTGGCGCGGTCGCCGGTGGCGCCGGCTTCCTCGGAGACCTTGGCGATGTGGCGCGACACCTCGTTGGCGGCGTCCGAGGTCTCGGCGACGTTGCGGGCGATCTCGGAGGTGGCGGCACCTTGTTCTTCGATGGCGGCGGCAATGGCCGACGAGATGGATTCCACGTCGCGGATGGCGGTGGTGATGTTGTTGACGGCGTCCACCGCGCTCCGCGTGGTGCCCTGGATGTCGCTGATCTGGCGCGAGATGTCCTCGGTGGCCTTGGCGGTCTGGTTAGCCAGGTTCTTGACCTCGTTGGCGACCACGGCAAAGCCCTTGCCGGCCTCGCCGGCTCGCGCGGCCTCGATGGTGGCGTTCAAGGCCAGCAGGTTGGTCTGCGACGCGATGTCGTTGATCAGGCCGGCGACCTCGCCGATGCGCCCGACCGCGTCGGCCAGGTGGGTGATAGTGTCCTCGGCGCCCTTGGCCGAGCGCACGGCGGCCCCGGTGATCTGGGTAGCGGTGGATACCTGGCGGCCGATCTCCTGGATGGCCGAGGACAGCTCCTCGGTGGCGGCGGCCACGTTCTGGGCGTTGGCCAAAGCCTGGGCGGCGGCGGCGGCGACGCTTTGGGCATTCTGGCCGACCGCCTGGGCCGAGCCGGCCATGTCGTCGGCGTTGCCCGACATCCGCCTGGTTTCGGTGGCGACGCGGTCGACGGCGATGCCGGTTTCCTGTTCGACCGTGTCGGCCATGTTGCGCAGGGCAGCGACCTTGTCGCGTTCGGCCCGCGCGCGCTCGTCCTCCTGGGCGCGGCGCAGCTGTTCGGCCTCGCGGCCGTTCTTCTGGAAGATCATCACCGCGGCGGCCATCATGCCGATCTCGTCGCGCCAGTCGGTGTGTGGAACCGCCACCTGGTAGTCGCCGCCGGCCACCACCTTCATGGTGGCGGTGATGCGCCCCAGCGGGCGGACGATGTGGGCGGTGACCACGAAGGCGGCGGCGGCCAGCCCGGCCCCCAGGCCCAGCACCAGCAGGGCGACCAGGAAGCGGATCTGCTGGGCGTATTCGGAATCGACCAGGTTGTTCAGCCGCTCGACCTCGGCCTCGAGCTCGGTGCCCAGCGCCTTCAACTCATCATTGAGCGCGCTGCGGGCCTTCCGGTTGGCGTCGTTGTCGCCGAAGGTGCGCGCCTCGGGAAGGGTGGCCTCGCGCGACAGGCGGACCAGTTCGGCGCGGAAGCGGATGAACTTCTCGGTGGCGGCCTCGACGGGGGCGAACTTCTCGCGGCGGTCGGGCGGGACCATGTCGCGCCACTGGCCCAGCGTCGCCTGCAGGCGGTCCAGGTTCTTGAGCAGGGGGACGGCGTATTTCTCGGATTCGTCACGCGCCGACGACATGTAGATGCCGCGCGAATCCATCACCACCGCCAGCACCAGGCCGTTGACCCGCTCGGCCAGGATGGCGCGCTTGGACACGTTGCTCATGTCGTCGACGACCTGCTTGTACGACCTCAGCGTGGTGATGCCGGAGCCGCCGACCGACAGTGCCACCACCACCAGGATCGCCATGGCCAGATAGAGCTTGGTCCCGAGCTTGAAGCTGAACACGCTGCACCCACTTTCGTCCGTGTCAAAGATATGACTTTCGGCGAAAGATAATCTTCCGGCGATGGGCCAGTCATGCCAAAAGTTTGTTTCTTATGGTTTATTAATACCGGCAATCATAACCTTTTGGGCGATTGCTGTGCCGGTCTGCGTACGCTTTTCCACCACTGGTATATTGGTCAGAACCGGCCGGGGGCGGGGGCGAGCAACTGGCCGCAGAACGGACAACTGGCGCTGGCCAGCACGGTGCGGCGCTGGGCCTCGTCCAGGCCCTTTTCGGCCAGCATGCGGTCGATTTGCTGCAGCAGTTCGTCGTGTTCGGCCAGGGTGCGACACGCCAAGGCGGCCGTGTCGTCCTTGCATTCGGCCATCTGGAAGGCCCGCGCCGGGGCGGCGGAGGCGACGCCGATGCCGCCCAACAGCGACGTGGCGATGAAGCGGCGGCGGTCCATGGCTATCCTCCGGTCTGGCGCAGCGAACGCGCGGACGGATGATGGCGCAAAAAGGGCGGCGCAGGGAAGCCCCCAGCTTCCCCGACGCCGCCCTTTGTCTGCGGCTTCAGCCCGCGCCGCCCTGCTTGTGCGGGTTGGCGGTGATATAGGCCTCCGGGCCCGTGACCTTCTCGGCGACCAGCACTTCCCAGGCCTTGCGCTCCTCTGCCGAGGCGACGGCGGGCGCCTGGGCGTCGACCATGTCGCGGTCGAACGAGGCGGCGACCTGATCGATCTCGCCGGCCTTGGTGGCGGTGGCGAAGGCCATGACGGCGGCGATGGCGGCCGCGGTGAACATCCCCAGTTTCATGGTGTCGTCCTTGTAGTGGGTATCTCGCATGCCTGTTTAATGGCGTGACCGGCACCGGCGGTGCATTGAGGTATATCAATTATATCTAATTTAACCTTGATCAACTCGATGCGCCGTCAGGTTGATGTCAGCCGGTCGCGGCAAGGTGCGGCCATCCGTTTCCCTTGCGCGCCGAGGTTACCCATGCTCCGCTTCCGTCCTGCCGTGTTCGGTCTGGCCCTGGCCGTCCTGCCGGCCGCCGCCTTCGCCGTCGAGACGCCCGGCGACCTCAGCTTCACCGTGCTGCGCAACGGCGAGCCGGTGGGTACCCACGTGGTTCGCTTCCGGCCCGAGGCCAACGGCCTCGACGTCGCCATCGACACCAACGTGGTGGTCAAGATCGCCATGATCCCGGTCTACCGGTTCGAGCACCACGGGCACGAGACCTGGCGCGCCGACCACCTGGAGACGCTGGAGTCCAAGACCAACGACGACGGCACTCACCACACCCTGGCGGCCCATGCCGCCCCGGGCGGGCTCGAGGTGGTCGGCGACGGTTCCACCAGCCGGCTGCCGGCCGGGGTTGTCCCGGCCAGCCTGTGGAACCGCGCCACCGTGGCCCAGGCCAGCCTGATGAACACCCTGGACGGCCATGGGATGACGGTGAAGATCACCGACCTCGGCCCCGAAACCGTCGCCGTCCATGGGGTGGCGCGGCCGGCCCACCACTACGCCATGGCGGGCGACCTGGCCCGCGAGCTCTGGTACGATGACGCCGGCACGCTGGTCCAGGTCCGCTTCAAGGCCAAGGACGATTCGGACATCCGCTACGTGCTGAACTGACGGAGGCTGGGGCAGTGCGCATCCTGCTGGTCGAGGACAATCCCCGCCTGGCCGAACTGGTGGCCCACGGCCTGCGCGGCGGCGGCTTTGCCGTCGACGCGTTTTCCACCGCCGGCGACGCCGAGGCGGCATTGGATTCGGTGCAGTACCAGGCGGCCATCCTCGATCTCGGCCTGCCCGACGGCGACGGCATGGACGTGCTCAAGCGGGCGCGGGCCCGCGGCCACCACCTGCCGGTGCTGGTGCTGACCGCCCGCGACGGGGTCGACGACCGGGTGCGGGGCCTAAATGCCGGCGCCGACGACTACGTGCTCAAGCCCTTCGCCATGGAGGAGCTGCTGGCCCGTGTCCGCGCCCTGCTGCGCCGGCCCGGCGAGAACCTGGGCGTGCAACTGACCTGCGGCCGGGTCAGCCTGGACACGGTCTCGCGCGAGGTCATGGTCGACGGCGCCCCGGTCTCGGTGCCCCGGCGCGAGACCGACATGCTGGAACAGCTGCTGCGCCGCGCCGGCCGGGTCGTGCCTAAGCGCGCGCTGGAAGAGGGGCTGTACGGGTTCGACGACGACGTCTCGTCCAATACGGTCGAGGTGCTGATGTCGCGCCTGCGCAAGCGCCTGACCCAGGTCGCCTCGGGCGTCCAGATCCATACCCTGCGCGGGGTCGGCTACATGCTGGCCGAGACGGACGGCGGGGCGTGACGGCGCCGCCCTCCCTTCTCGGGCGCATCGTCCTGCGCCTGACCCTCACCACGCTGGCGGCGATTATCTGCGCCTATGGCTGGCTGTGGCTGACCTTCCAGTCGACCACCGGGTCGCTGCGCGACAAGTCGCTGATCGAGGCTGCCCGCACGGTCGCCCAGGCGGTGCGTTTCCGCGACGGCAACAGTTTGACGATCGACCTGCCGGCAAGCCTGATCGAGGCCTATGCCGCGTCCGAAGGGGTGCACGGCTTTTCGGTGCGCGACCGCGCCAGCGGCGCCATCCTGATCGCGGGGGGGGCCGATCCCGGGCCCGTCCCCATGCGCATGGACGAGACCGGGCTGGGCACGCTGTACCAGTACAACCCCGATGGCCCCGGCCCGGCGGTCTATTTCGGCGAGGCGCTTCCCTTCCAGCTGGACGGCCACCGCCTGGTGGTCCAGGTGGTGCGGCTGGGCAGCGACTACCAGGTGCTGGCCGAGACGCTGCTGGGCGAGTTCTTCGAGGAAGGCGGCTGGTTGACCGCACCCTTCCTGCTGGTGCTGCTGGCGGTCAGCATCCTGACCATCCGCGGCACCTTCCGGCCGCTGCGCGCCCTGTCCGATATGGCCGAGGCCATCGGCCCGGCCACCGCCGACCTGCGCCTGCCCCACGACGACGTGCCCCGAGAGGTGATGCCGCTGGTGCGCGCCGTCAACGATGCGCTCGACCGGCTCGAGGCGGGCATCCGCCAGCAGCGCGAATTCATCGGCGACGCCGCCCACGAGCTGCGCACCCCGCTGGCGGTGCTGGCCGCCCACATCGATACCCTGCCGGACCGCAAGACCGCCCAGGGGCTGCGCCGCGACCTGGACGGGATGACCCATCTGGTCGAGCAGCTGCTGCGCATCGCCCGCGCCGAGGCCCTCGTGGTCCAGCCCAACGAGCAGGCCGACCTGGGCGACATCGCTCGCGACGTCGCCGCCTATCTGGGGCCGGTGGCCATCCGCTCGGGCCGCATGCTCGAGGTCGAGGCTCCCGACCGGCCGGTGATGGTCCACGGCCAGTCCGACGCCCTGTTCCACGCGCTGCGCAACCTGGTGGAGAACGCGCTGCGGCACACCCCGGTGGACACCACCGTCCTGGTGGCGGTGGGCGACGATCCGCCGGCCCTGATGGTCCGCGACCACGGGCCGGGCGTTCCCACCGAACTGCGCACCGCCGTGTTCCAGCGGTTCTGGCGCAGCGCCCGCCATGGCACCGGCACCGGCCTGGGCCTGGCCATCGTCCAGCGCACCATGCAGGCCCATGGCGGCGGCGTGGTCGTCGAGGACGCCGATGGCGGCGGAGCTCAATTCCGGATGGTGTTCCCGCAACAGTAAGGTTGCGGTCAGGTTGGGCGGCAAGGATGGCCCCACTTTCCGGAGGCGATCCCATGACGCTTATCCTTGCCCTGCCCGACCACCCGCTGCGTCCCCTGCTGGAGCGGGCCGTGCGCGAGGTGTTCGCGGCCGAATACCGGGCCGACGTGCCCGTCTTTCCCCGCCTGCTGGTCGCCACCCTGGATGGCGAGGGGCGGCCGGCGGCTGTGGCCGGGCTGCGCTTCGCCGAAGACGGGCTGTTCTCGGAAGCCTATCTGGACGGGCCGGTCGAGGTGGTGGTCGGCAAGGCCGTCGGCCGTCCGGTGGGCCGCGGCCAGATCGTCGAATTCTCCAGCCTCGCCGCCCCCCGTCCGGGTGCGGCGCTGCCCCTGGTGGACGCCGCAGTGCGCCTGGCGCTGGGGGCGGGCGGCGCCTATGGGCTGTTCACCGCCACCAATCGGCTGCGCGCGCTGCTGCGGCGCACCGGCCTGGCCGCGGTCGAGCTGGCCGCCGCCCGGCCCGAACGCATCGCCAATCCCGCCGTCTGGGGCAGCTACTACCTGCACGACCCGCGGGTGATGGTGGTCGCCGGCGCCACCCTGGCCCCCCGACACCACCAGGAATGTCTCCATGCGTAAGGTTCTTGCCGCCGTCCGCGCCGCCGATCCCGCCCGTCTTGCCGTCAGCGACGCGGACGGGGTGTTGACCTACGGCGCCCTGGCCGACGCGGTTGCCGCCTGCGCCGGCCGCCTGGCCGACGCGCCCGCCACCATCGGCCTGATGATGCCGCGCAGCCGCGCCCATGTGGTCGCCGACCTGGCGCTGGCGTCGCTGGGCCGCACCATCGTGCCGCTGCCTGATTTCTTCTCGCCCGATCAGTTGGCCCATGTGGCCGCCGACGCCGGCATCGGCGCGGTGGTCACCGTTCCCGAACTGGCGGCGCGGGTGGAAAGCCTGGGCGTGCCGGTGCTCGACGGGCGGGGCGGGGATGCCTGGCTGGTGGCCGACGAGCCGTCCCGGCGCATCGTTTACACCTCGGGCACCACCGGACGGCCCAAGGGGGTGGTGCTGGACGAGGCAGCCATGTCCGCCAGCCTGGCCGGGCTCGGCCGTGCCGCCGGGGCATCGGCCGCCGACGTGCACCTGTCGTTGCTGCCGTTCTCGCTGCTGCTGGAACAGCTGGCCGGGGTGCTGCTGCCCCTGCTGGCGGGGGCGCGGGTGCATGTGGCCACGTCGCCGCTCGAGGCCGAGGCGGTCGGCGCCACCACCTCGGTGGTGGTTCCCGGCCTGCTGGCCACCTGGGTGCGCGCCCTGACGGCCATGGGCCGGCGGGCACCCTCGTCGCTGCGCTTCGTCGCGGTCGGCGGCGCCCCGGTGGGCGAGGCCTTGGCCGCCGCCGCCCTGGACGTGGGCCTGCCGGTGCACGAGGGGTATGGGCTGTCCGAATGCTGCTCGGTGGTGGCGGTCAACCGCCCGGGGCAGCGGCGGGCCGGCACGGTCGGCCGCCCGCTGGACGGCGTCGACGTCGCCATCGAGGACGGCGAGATCGTAGTGCGCGGGCCGACGGTGATGGCTGGCTATCTGGGCCACGATGCGGCCGGCGGGATCTGGCGTACCGGCGACCTGGGGCGTTTCGACCCGGACGGCAACCTGGTGGTGCTGGGCCGCAAGGACGACGTGGTGGTCACCCCGGAGGGCCGCAACGTCCACCCCGAATGGATCGAGCCCATGCTGCTGGCCGACCCGGCGGTGCGCGCCTGCGCCGTCGTTGCCGGCGACGGCGGCGTCAAGGCGGTGGTGGTTCCCACCGACCCCGCCGCCCCGGCCGACCCCGGCCACTGGCTGCCCATCCTCGTCCGCCTGTCGGCGGCGGCGCCGGCCTATGCCCGGCCAACGGAAGTCGCGGTGGTGTCGGCCGACTTCGCCCGCGCCCAAGCCTTCTTCACCCCCGACGCCCGTCCGCGGCGGCGGCGCATCGCCCAGATCCTGAACACGAGGTAACCCCCTTGAGCTTCACCCAAGCCCTGACCCAGGCCACCGAGGCCGATCGCAACCGCTTCCTGTCCATCCCGGTGATTGCGGGTGCCCTGGCCGACGGCGTCGACCGCCCGCTGTACCTGGCCTTCCTCAACAGCGCCTACCACCACGTCCGCTATACGGTGCCGCTCCTGGAAGCGGCCCTGGCGGCCTGCGGGCCGGGCGACACGGTGCTGGCCGAGGGCCTGCGCGACTACGTGCGCGAGGAGACCGGCCACGACGAGTGGATCCTCGACGACATCGCCGCGCTGGGCGGCGACGCCGAGGCGGTGCGCCGGGCCCGGCCGCCGCTGCCGGTCCGGGCGATGGTCGCCATGGCCTTCCACCTGATCGCCGAGGAAGGCCCCTATTCCCTGCTGGGCATGGTCCACGTGCTGGAAGGGATGTCGGTGGCGCTGGCCCACCGCGCCGCCCAGTCGATCCGGGCGCGGCTGGGCAGCGAGGCCGGATTCAGCTACCTGACCTCGCACGGCAGCCTCGACATCGGCCATGTGGAAGGGTTCTGCCGGCTGATCGAGGCCGTCGACTCGCCGGCCCGCCGGGCAGTGGTCATCGCCGCTGCCCGCGACTTCTACCAGCTTTACGGCGACGTCTTCCGCGCCCTGGCCCCGGCCGCCGAGGTGTGCCATGCAGCTTGACGGCGCTGTGGCGCTGGTCACCGGCGCCGGTTCGGGCATCGGCCGCGCGCTGGCCGTCGAACTCTCGGTCCGCGGCGCCGTTCCCATCCTGCTGGGGCGCAACCTTGCCGCCCTCGAGGAAACCCGTTCCCTGCTGGCCAGCCCGGCCGCCGGCCGGGTGCTGGCGCTCGACCTTGCCGACGAGCAGGCCCGTGCAGGCATCGCCCGGCGGGTGGCCGAATTGTCCGATCGCCTCGACCTCCTGGTCAACAATGCCGGCGTGGTCGAGGCCGGGCCGCTGGACGGCCAGCCCGAGGCCGCCTGGCGCCAGATGGTCGAGGTCAACCTGCTGGCCCCCATGAGCGTGACGCGGGCGTTGTTGCCCATGCTGCAGGCCTCGGGCCGTGGGCGGGTGGTCAATGTGGGATCCATGTTCGGCGACATCGGCTTTCCGTTCTTCGCCGCCTATTCGGCCACCAAGTTCGGCCTGCGCGGCTGGTCGGACGCGCTCAGGCGCGAGGTGGCCGACAGCGGGGTGACGGTGACCTATTGCGCGCCGCGGGGCACGCGCACCGCCGCCGCCGACGGCTTCGCCCGCTACGTCGACGTCTTCGCCATGCGCCTGGACCCGGCTGACTTGGTGGCCCGGCGCATCGCCGACGGCATCGCCAGCGGCGCCCGCGACATCTATCCGCGCGGCCCCGAACGCCTGTTCGTGCTGGTCCAGCGCCTGTTTCCCCGCCTGGTCGACCAGGCCCTGCGCGACCAGACCCGCAAGGCCGCCGGTCGTGTCAGGATGGTGTCAGGTTCGTAGGACATAGTGACCCTGGGTGCAGAAGCATCCCAGTCAATCTAGAAAGGAACGCGCCATGCAAATCGGAT
The DNA here is from genome assembly GCA_050260215.1 of Actinomycetota bacterium. Taxonomy (GTDB): domain Bacteria; phylum Pseudomonadota; class Alphaproteobacteria; order Rhodospirillales; family Magnetospirillaceae; genus JBLNBU01. Next base: position 3,175 of record JBLNBU010000282.1, on the reverse strand, counting down.
CCGTGGGCTCGGCCCCGACCTACCAGCCGACCAGCCAGGTCCAGCAGCCGGAACGGGCCGAACGCGGCCCCGACCACGACAACGACGGCGACGAGGGTGTCAAGGCGTCCGCCAGCTCCCAGCCGGCACCCCCGCCGGAAGGGCGCGGCCGCAGCCTCGACGTGTTCGCCTGAACCCACCCGGGCGAGCCTCGGCGCCCCCGGACGGTGACGTCCGGGGGCGTTCTCGCGTTCAGGCGCCGGCCTTCAGGCGATATCCGACTCCCGGCTCGGTGACGATCAGCACCGGCTGCGACGGGTCGGCCTCGAGCTTCTGGCGCAGCTGGTTGACGTAGACCCGCAGGTAGGCGGTGTCCTCCACATGGGCCGGGCCCCACACCTCGCGCAGCAGCTGGGCGTGGGTCAGCAGGTGGTCGGGATGGCGGGCGAACATGGCCAGCAGGTCCCACTCCTTCTTCGACAGCCGCACCTCGTCGCCGTCGCGGGTGACGATACGGCGGGCGAAGTCGATGCGCACCGGGCCGAAGGCCGCCACCTCGGCCGGTTCGAGGGCGGCGCGGCCGCGCAGCGAGGCGCGCACTCGGGCCATCAGCTCGGCCACCCCGAATGGCTTGACCACATAGTCGTTGGCGCCGCGGTCCAGGGCCTCGACCTTGTCGACCTCGCCGGCGCGCACCGAGAGCACGATGATCGGCATGGCCGAATGCTCGCGCACCGCCGAGATCACCTCCTGGCCATCCATGTCGGGCAGCCCCAGGTCCAGGATCAACAGGTCGGGGGCGTGCTCGATGGCCGCCTTGATGCCGGCGGCGCCGTTCTCGGCCTCGACCACCTCGTAGGTGTTGGCCGACAGCGAGATGCGCAGGAACTTGCGGATCTGGGGTTCGTCGTCGACGATCAGGATCTTGTTCATGTGGCAGGCCCCTCGGGCGCCGGCTGGGGGGTGGTCGGCAGCGGCAGCCGGATGACGATGGCGGTGCCGACGCCGTGCAGCCCGGCCTCGGCGCTGATGGCGCCGCCATGAGCCTCGACGATGCCGCGGCAGATGGCAAGGCCCAGGCCGGTGCCGGCCGGCTGCGAGTCGGCCAGGTTCACCCGGGTGAACATGTCGAACACCTTGTCGCGGTCCGCCTCGGGGATGCCGGGGCCCTGGTCGGCCACCTCGACGATGACGTCGCCTGCGGTGGTCTTGGCCCACACCTTCACCGTGGTGCCGGCCGGGGCATATTTGCAGGCATTGTCGATCAGGTTGAAGATCGCCTGCTCCATCAGCACCGCATCCAGGCATAGCAGGGGCAAGCCGGGATCGAGCTCGACGGTAAGGGTGTGGGCGCGGGCCAACTTGCCGCCGCGGCGCACCGCCGCCCGGATCACGTCAGCCAGGTCGACCCAGTCGACCCGCGGCTTCAGCGCGCCCGAGCCCAGCCGGGTCATGTCCAGCAGGTTCTGGACGAAGCGGTTCAGCCGCTCGGCCTCGTCCTGGATGGTGTGGGCCAGGTCGCGGCGCGACGGCGGGTCCAGCGCCTCGTCGTAGCTGGTCAGGGTGCTGGCGGCTCCCATGATCGACACCAGGGGGGTGCGCAGGTCGTGCGACAGCGACGACATCAGCGCGGCGCGCAGCCGCTCGCGCTCGGTGGCGACGCGGGCGGCCTCGACGGCCGAGACCAGGTTGGTGCGCTCGATGGCCGCCGCCGCCTGCCCGGCCAGGGCCTCGAGCAGTTGCAGCAGGGCCGGCGGCGGCATGTCGGGATCGTGGGCCAACTGCACCCCCAGCACCCCCACCTCGGCGCCCGCCGTCTGCAGCGGCAGGAACAGCCACATGGCCTCGCTGCTCTGCTCGGCGCCGCGGCCGGCGGGGCGGCCGGTGGCGAGGGCCCGCTCGGCGGCGGCAAGGCAGGGGGCGTCCACCGCCTCCGCCTGCGGGTGGCCGGCGGCCACCGACAGGGTCCCCGCCACGGGCAGCAGCACCAGCGCGCGGCCGTGGACGGTGTCGGCGACGTGGCAGACCACCGCCCCTAGCACCTCGTCGCGGGTGGCCGCCGCGATGACCTTGCGGCCGAAGTCGTACAGGTTGGCGGTGCGCCGGGCGTTCTCGCGGGTGGCCTCGACCTGGGCGCGCAGGCGGCTGGCCATGTTCGACACGATCACCGCCGCCACCAGATAGAACACCACCGTCAGCAGGTTGTGGGTGTCGGCTATGTCCAGGGTGAAGCGGGGTTCGGTGAAGAAGAAGTTGAAGGCCAGGAAGCCCAGCCCCGAGGCCAGGATCGACGGGCGCAGGCCGGCATGGACCGCCACCACCAGCACCGCCATCAGGTAGGCCACCGAGATGTTGGCCACCGGCAGCGCCATGTCGACGACGAAGCCGAAGGCGGTGGCGGCGGCTATGGCGAGCAGGGCGAAAAGAAAGCCCTTCCAGTCTTCGAGCATTCCTCCAGTTCACTTCATCCCCGGGCCGGTGGCAAGGGGCAGGGCGTCGGTGGCGCCCGCATCGACGCCGGCCAGTTCCCCGGCCGACAGCCAGCGGTATCGGCGCCGGTTGCGGAAGATGTAGGCGACATATCCGACGACGCCGGCAAACAGGGCGCCGCCGATCGCCAGGCCGATCCAATCGGACATCATCGGAGTTCTCCCCGGCTGGGATCCAATGCATCCATTGTCGCCCGTGGACCCATAGGAAAACCATGCGGATTGCCGCAAATATTTCTGAGTACCGCATAAAAAAACCATAAATGATTCGCCCGTTGAGGCTTTACGGCGTTCGGCGCTAAGCCGGGCCCCATGTCCGAGCCCTCCCACACCTCCCCTGATGCCCGCCGGGTGCTGACCCTGGCGCTGGGCGCTGCCGGCGTCGTCTATGGCGACATCGGCACCAGCCCGCTCTATGTGCTGAAGGAATGCTTCGGCGTCGCCGGCGGCATTCCGGTCGGCGAAGGCACGGTGCTGGGCATCGCCTCGCTGATCTTCTGGGCGATCGTCCTGGTGGTGACGCTGAAATACGTCTCCTTCGTGCTGCGTGCCGACAACCGCGGCGAGGGCGGCATCCTGGCACTGCTGGCGCTGGTCGGCCATCCGACCAGCGGCGGGGTGGTGGTTGCGCGGGGGGTGGTAGGTTAGGCGCTGTTCTTCGGCGAACGCATCATCACCCCGGCGATAGAGGTGCTGTCGGCGGTCGT
>JBLNBU010000281.1:0-12742 GCA_050260215.1 Actinomycetota bacterium | reverse complement strand
CCGCCTGAAGGACTTCCGAAGGATCGCCACCCGTTACGACAAACGCGCGGACACGTTCCTCTCGGCCGTCTTCCTCGTCGCTGCACTCGTATGGTGGCTCAAATGAGTCCGGACCCTAGGGGGAAGCTGCCGGAAACACCAGTCGCACCTTGAGGCCCGGCCGGTTGTCTTCCAGCGCCAGCCGCGCCCCGTGCAGCCGGGCCACCGCGCTCACCAGCGCCAGGCCCAGGCCGTTGCCGGGGGTCGTGCGGGTGGCGTCCAGGCGGACGAAGCGGTGCAGCACCCGCTCGCGCGCCTCGGCCGGCACGCCGGGCCCCGAATCGGCGACCACCACCTCGATGCCCTCGGCGGTGCCGGCCACGGTGACCGACACGGCACCGCCCTCGGGCGTGTACTTGACCGCATTGTCGACCATGTTGGCGAAGGCCTGGAACAGCAGGTGGCGGTCGCCGGTGATGGCGTGGCCGCCGTCGACGTGGCAATCCAGGCGCACCGACTTCTCCTCGGCCAAGGGCTCGTAGAGCTCGGTGACGTCGGCGGCCAGGCGGGCGGGATCGACCGGCTCGAAGCGGTCCAGCCGCGCCGCCGATTCCGCGTGCGAGATGGTCAGCAGGGCGTTGAAGGTGGCCAGCAGGTTGTCGGCCTCGGCCACCGTCTCCTCCAGCGTGCGGCGCATGGTCTCGGCGTCGTGGTCGCCCATCAGCACCAGGTCGATGCGCGAGCGCAGGCGGTTCAAGGGCGTGCGCAGGTCGTGGGCGATGTTGTCGGTGACCGTGCGGATGCCTTCCAGCAGCCGCTCGATCTCGTCCATCATCTCGTTGAAGCTTTCGGCCAGCTGGTCGAACTCGTCATCGGTGCCCGAAAGCACCATGCGCTGGCTCATGTCGCCGCCGACGATGCGCCGGGCGGTGCGGCTCATGGAATCGACGCGCTGCAACAGGTGGCGGCTGGTGAAATAGCCGCCGATGACGCCCAGCAGGATGGTCAGCGCCAGGCCCCAGCCGAGCGCGCGGTTGATGGCCGACTTGACCCGCTTGGCATCGTGCAGGGAGCGGCCGACCAGCAGCCGGTAGCCGTTGGCCAGGTCGTAGGCGTGGCCCATGACTTCCGCGCCCTTGGGGCCGGTGCCGACCCGGTCGATGGGAAAGCGCACCCATCCCAGCAGGTCGCCCACCTCGGCCGGCCAGCTCATCAGGTTGCCGGCCACCCGGCGCCCGTCCGAGGCCATCAGCAGGTAGACGGTGCGCCGCTCGGGCTCCTGGCGGGCGCGCTCGCCCACCACCTCGGCCAGGCCGATCATGCCGCGGTCGCGGTAGACCTCGGACAGGCCGGTGACCTCGGCCTCGACCGTCTCCTGGACCTGCCACTCGATGAACATCGAGGTGGTCCACGACACCAGCGCCAGCAGCGCCATGGCCGAGACGGTGAAGATGCCGAGATAGCTCAGCGCCAGCCGGAAGGTGGTAGTGGAAAGAAGGCTACCGGGCAGCACGGAGACTGTACCCGGCGCCGCGCACCGTCTGGATCAGCGGAACGTCGAAATCCTTGTCGACCTTGTGGCGCAGGCGCGAGATGTGCACGTCGATCAGGTTGGTCTGGGGGTCGAAGTGGTACTCCCACACGTTTTCCAGCAGCATGGTGCGGGTGACCACCTGGCCGGCGTGGCGCATGAGGTACTCCAGCAGGCGGAATTCGCGGGGCTGCAGGTCGATGTCGCGGCCGCCGCGGCTGACCGTGCGGGCCAGCAGGTCCATTTCCAGGTCCTCGACCTTGAGGCGGGTGTCGGGCTGGGCGGTGGCGCCGCGGCGCACCAGCGCCTCGATGCGGGCCATCAGCTCGGCGAAGGCATAGGGCTTGACCAGATAGTCGTCGCCGCCCGCCTTCAACCCGCGCACCCGGTCGTCGACCTTGCCCAGCGCCGACAGGATCAGCACCGGCGTGGCGTTCCCCGAGGCGCGGATGGCCTGGATGATGGCCAGCCCGTCCAGGCCGGGCAGCATGCGGTCGACCACCATGACGTCGTAGCGTTCCGAGGTGGCCAGGAACAGGCCGTCGGTGCCGCTGGCGGCATGGTCGACGGTGTGCCCGGCCTCGCGCAGGCCCTTGGCCATGTAGGCAGCGGCCTCGGCATCGTCCTCGATCACCAGGATGCGCATGGGTGGTTGGTTCTCCCTCGGCGCCGACCATAACTCGCTCACCCGTCACGGAAAAGCCCCCGCGCCAGGGGGGCGTCGGGGGCCTTTCTTTTTCTCGCCACCGGCCGGGGGGATCGGCCGGAAGGTCTGGGTCTCGCACCCCTTCTCCGGGGGGGAAGGGGGAGGGGTGCCGGTCGGCGGGGAGTTCGGATCCGCCGGGTCTTTCGAGGCGTCCGGCGGGGAGCGCTTGATTTCCGCCGACCGCCTCGTTCGACCTTACGAGCCGAATGTGCCAGCCGGGGGGTTACCGCAGCATGTCGGCGTCATTAAAGTTTCGTAAGGTCGGATCAGTCCCAGAAGGCATCGATCTGCTGCTGGTGCCCGGCCAGCTCGTCGAGGTTGCCGGGATCGAGCGCGGGGGCCTCGGCCAGGCGGGCCGGGTCGATGTCGAGGACGTAGAGCCCACGGTCGGCGGTGGCCTCCAGGCGGTTGAACGGCACCGCCACCAGCCTGTCGCCGCGGCCCAGCAGAACGTAGGCCACCGTGCCCCCGCGCGGGTCGATGACCACGTCGGCGATGTCGCCCAGGCGGCGATCGTCGCGGTTGCGCACCTCGGCACCGATCAGCGCGTCGGCGCGCAGCAGCCCTTCCAGCCGCTGCACCGGGCGGGCGGTTTCGACCTCGGGGCGGAGCGCCGCGGCGGCAGGCGCGCGCGGCGGCCCGCCCAGCGCACGGATGCGGCCGACCAGCAGCCGGCAGCCGTCCTCGTCGCCGCGCAAGCCCAGCACGCGGGCGGCCGCGGCCAGGGCGCGGCGGTCCTGCCGGGCGGTGGCGCTGTTGTCGCCCAGGGCGGACTGCAGCTCGTCCAGGCAGGTCTGGGCCGGCGCAGGCCCGGCCGACAGCAGCACGACCAGGGCGGACAGGACGGCAAGCGGGCATCGCGGCATGCGTCGACAACACCCGGCGGCCCGCCCCGTTCCCCTATCCAAGTGGTTGAAACGGCCGGCCTTGACGGCGCGGGCGGGCACACTAAATCCATTGATGCCGGGATGCCGCCCAAGGGTCCCGGCGCGCGTGCTTGCCGGTGGCGGGCGCGGTGTTTCTCGGACCCATGTTGCTCGGAACGGGGATATGGCCAAGAGAACCGTTTTAGCCGGGGGTCCTCCACCCGTCCGCCGCCGGGCCGCGCCGGATGCCGATCGGCAACAAGGAGGACGACGGCGCCACCGCATCGGCGGCGCCCCGTAGCAGCGACCATGCGCGATCCATACGACATCCTGGGCGTGCCCAAGACCGCCGGCGAGGCCGAGATCCGCAAGGCCTTCCGCAAGCTTGCCAAAGAGTGGCACCCCGACATGAAGCCCGGCGACAAGACCGCCGAGGCCCGCTTCCGCGAGATCAACGCCGCCTACGACCTGCTGTCGGACAAGGACAAGCGCGCCCGCTTCGACCGCGGCGAGATCGACGCCGAGGGCCGCGAGCGTTATGCCCACGCCCATGCCGGCGCTGGCGGCGCCGGGTTCGGCGGCGCGGCGGGGCCGGGCGGGTTCAACTTCCACTTCGGCGGCGGCGGGCCCGAGGCCGCCGACATGGAGGACCTGTTCTCCCACCTGTTCGGCCAAGGCGCCGGGCGCGCACGCGGCCAGACCGGGCCGGGCGCCGGCTTCCGCATGCGCGGCGAAGACCTTCGCCACGCGCTGACCGTCGACTTCCTCGATGCCGCCAACGGCGCCACGCGGCGCATCACCCTGCCCGACGGCCGGGCGTTGGACGTGTCCATTCCGGCGGGGATCAACGACGGCCAGACCCTGCGGCTGAAGGGCCAGGGGGCACCGGGCCTGGGCGGCGACGCCGCCGGCGACCTGCTGCTGGAAGTCCGCGTCGCCCCGCACCGCCTGTTCACCCGGACCGGCAACGACATCCGCATCGAGGTGCCCGTCTCGCCCGTCGAGGCCGTCGACGGGGGGCGCATCACCGTGCCCACGGTGTCCGGCCCGGTGGCGGTAACGGTGCCCAGGGGCGCCAACACCGGCACGGTGCTGCGCCTGAAGGGCAAGGGGGTCAAGGGCGGCGACCAGTACGTGACACTGAAGGTGGTGCTGCCGCCCGGCGTCGACGACGAGCTGGCCGCCACCTTGCGCGCCTGGAGTGCCCGCCACCCCTTCGATCCGCGCGCCGGACTGTGAGGCCCCCATGACCCGCCTGGACGCCACCGCCCTTGCCCGCCACCGCCGCCGCAACTTCGTGCAGTCGGCGCTGGTCCTGGCCGGCATCGCCGGCCTGACCGCGCTGGCCGGCTGGCTGGTGGCCGATACCGACGGCATCGCCTGGGCGGTCTTCGGCGTCGGCCTGATCCTGCTGCTGCAGCCGGCCAGCTCGCCGGTGATGCTGCGCGCCCTGTGGGGGGCGGTGCCGCTGTCGCCCGCCGCCGCACCCGGGCTCTCCGGCCTGGTGGCCGAGCTGTCCCGCCGTGCCGACCTGGAACGGCCGCCCCAGCTTCATTACATCCCCCGCGGCGAGATCATCGCCCTGTCCACCGGCTGGGGCCGGACCGCCACCCTGGCGGTGTCGCGCGGCCTGCTCGACGCCATGACCCCGCGCGAGGTCGCCGCCGTGCTGGCCCACGAGGTCAGCCACCTGCGCCACGGCGACCTGCAGGTGCTGCGCCTAGCCGAGGCGGCCGGGCGGCTGACCCGCATGCTGGCTCTGTTCGGGCTGCTGATGGTGGCGCTTTACCTGCCGGCGGCGCTGGCCATGGGCGCCGGCGTCCCGGTGCTGCCGGTGCTGCTGCTGGTGGCGGCGCCGCCGCTTTCCGATCTGATGCTGCTGAAGCTGTCGCGCACCCGCGAATTCGCCGCCGATGCCGGCGCCGCCCAGCTGACCGGCGATCCGGTCGGGCTGATGCTGGCGCTCGAGCGCCTGGACCGCCTGCAGGGCGGCGACTGGGAGCGGGTGCTGGCCGGACGGTTCCGCTGGCTGACCCTGGTGCGCACCCATCCGGGAACCGACGAGCGCCTGGCCCGCCTGGCGGAGCTGGCCCCGGCGCCGCGCCCGGCCTGGATCGCCTTTCCCGACCTGCTGTTGCCGATCCGCTGATGGAGGAGACCCCATGACCGTCATCGCGTCCCGGGCGGCGTCCCTCGTGGCCGCCGCCCTGCTGATCGCCTTTCCCGCAGCGGCCGACCTGCCGCCCGGCGACACCGTCGCCCCCCTGGTCAAGAAGGTGACCCCGGCGGTGGTCAACATCTCGACCCGCTCGGTGCAGGCCAACGACGCCGACAACCCGCTGCTCAACGACCCGTTCTTCCGCCGCTTCTTCAACATCCCCCGCCAGATGATGCCCCAGCGCGAGACCCGCGCCGCCGGGTCGGGGGTGATCATCGACGGGGGGCGGGGCTATGTGGTGACCAACAACCATGTGGTCGAGAACGCCGACCGCATCGACGTCACCACCAAGGACAACCGCACCTTCCGCGCCCGCCTGGTCGGCCGCGACCCCGACACCGACGTGGCGGTGCTGAAGATCGAGGGCGGCAACCTGCAGTCGCTGCCGCTGGGCGACAGCGGGGCCGTCCAGGTGGGCGACTTCGTGCTGGCCATCGGCAATCCGTTCGGGCTGGGACAGACGGTGACCTCGGGCATCGTCTCGGCCATCGGGCGGTCGGGCCTGGGCATCGAGGGCTACGAGGACTTCATCCAGACCGACGCATCCATCAACCCCGGCAATTCGGGCGGCGCCCTGGTCAATTTCAAGGGCGAGCTGATCGGCATCAACACCGCCATCCTGGCACCCGGCGGCGGCAACATCGGCATCGGCTTCGCCGTGCCCATCAACATGGTCAAGGCGGTCACCGAGCAGTTGATCGCCCACGGCGAAATCCGCCGCGGCCGCGTCGGCGTCGCCATCCAGGACCTGACCCCCGACCTGGCCGAGGCCATGTCGATCAAGCGCAACGACGGCGCCGTGGTGGTCGAGGTGGAACCGGGCTCGCCCGCCGCCCGCGCCGGGTTGAAGCGCGGCGACGTGGTGACCGCCGTCGACGGCCAGCCGGTGCGCAGCTCGGCCGAGATGCGCAACCGCATCGGCCTGACCCCGGTGGGCGGCCAGGTGCGCCTGAACGTGGAGCGCGGCGGCGAAACCAAGGATTTCGACGTCAAGGTCGAGGCCGCGCCCAAACGGCCACGGCAGCCTCAGCCGCAGTGAGCGGACGGCTGCCCAGCCGTTCGCGCAGGTCAAAAACCCTGGGTTTCATGGTAGTATCGCATCCTGGCTTTCGGACACGGGGACGCGCCCAGGTCCCCGCGCCCATCCCAAGACAAACAGGGAGGGTGCGCCATGTTGACCCTGGATGACTGTATCGCCTTCAGCGGGCTGACCGCCGAGCAGATCGATTCGATCTCGCGGCACGAGCACCTGCCGCCCATCATCATCGCCGAATGGGCCGAAGGTGCCCTGCAGACCCTCGACGGCTGCGCCCTGGTCACCGCCATCCTGGCCGAGGAAGCCGAAATCGCGCTGGACCACCACCTGTCCTGCGCACCGTCATGCATGAAAGCCTGGAAGGAATTCGAGCGGGCCCACCCGCTGCGGTGACCATGGACCCGGAGCGCGGACGTCCACGTCCGCATCTCCATCGTCATGGCCCCCGGGGTCAGGCCCGGGGGTGAGGGGAAAGCAGTGGGCCTTGCCCCTCAGTCGTCGCCCATCTTGAGCGCCGCCAGGAAGGCCGACTGCGGGATCTCGACCTTGCCGAACTGGCGCATGCGCTTCTTGCCTTCCTTCTGCTTCTCCAGCAGCTTGCGCTTGCGGCTGACGTCGCCGCCATAGCACTTGGCCAGCACGTCCTTGCGCAGCGCCGAGATGGTCTCGCGGGCGACGATGCGCCCGCCGATGCCGGCCTGGATGGCGATCTGGAACATCTGGCGCGGGATCAGGTCCTTCAGGCGCTGGCAGATGGACCGGCCTCGGCTTTCGGCGTTGGCGCGGTGGACGATGAAGGCCAGCGCGTCCACCGGCTCGGCGTTGACCAGGATCGAGACCTTGACCAGGTCGCTTTCGGCATAGGCGTCCATGTCGTAGTCGAAGCTGGCATAGCCGCGGCTGATGGATTTGAGCCGGTCGTAGAAGTCGAACACCACCTCGTTCAAGGGCAGCTTGTAGACCGCCATGGCGCGGTTGCCGGCATAGGTCAGGTCGATCTGCTGGCCGCGCCGCTCGGTGCACAGGCTCAGGATCGCGCCCAGGTATTCGTCGGGCACCATAATGGTCGCCTTGATCCACGGCTCCTCGATGTGGTCGATGCGGGCCTGGTCGGGCATGTCGGCGGGGTTGTGCAGCTCCTGCATCTCGCCGTTGGTCAGGTGCACGCGGTAGACCACCGACGGAGCGGTGGTGATCAGGTCCAGGTTGAACTCGCGCTCGAGCCGCTCCTGGATGATCTCGAGGTGCAGCAGGCCCAGGAAGCCGCAGCGGAAGCCGAAGCCCAGCGCCGCAGAGGTCTCGGGCTCGTACTGGAAGCTGGCGTCGTTGAGGCGCAGCTTGGCCAGGCTGTCGCGCAGGTCCTCGTAGTCGGCGGCGTCGACCGGGAACAGGCCGCACCACACCACCGGCACGCTGGGCTTGAACCCGGCCAGGGGTTCAAGGGCCGGCTTCTTGTCGTCGGTGATGGTGTCGCCGACCTTGGTGTCGGCCACCGCCTTGATGCCGGCGGTGATGAAGCCCATCTCGCCCGGCTCCAACTGGTCGCACTTGATCATCTTGGGGGTGAAGTAGCCGACGGTGTCGACCTCGTAGGCCGCCCCCGTCGCCATCATGCGGATCTTCTGGCCGCGCTTGAGCACGCCGTTCTTGATGCGCACCAGGATGACCACGCCCAGATAGGCGTCGTACCAGGAATCCACCAGCAGCGCCTGCAGGGGCGCCGCCACCTCGCCTTCCGGCGAGGGCAGGCGTTGGACCAGGGCTTCCAGCACGTCGTCGATGCCGATGCCGGTCTTGGCCGAGATCATCACCGCGTCGGCGGTGTCCAGGCCGATGACGTCCTCGATCTGCTGCTTGACCCGGTCGGGCTCGGCCGCCGGCAGATCGATCTTGTTGAGCACCGGCACGATCTCATGGCCGGCGTCCAACGCGTGATAGACGTTGGCCAGCGTCTGCGCCTCGACGCCCTGGCTTGCGTCGACCACCAGCAGCGAGCCCTCGCAGGCGGCCAGCGAGCGGCTGACCTCGTAGGCGAAGTCCACGTGGCCGGGGGTGTCCATCAGGTTCAGCTGGTAGGTCCGGCCGTCCTTGGCCGGATAGGACAGGCGCACCGTCTGGGCCTTGATGGTGATGCCGCGCTCGCGCTCGATGTCCATCGAGTCCAGGATCTGGTCGCGCATCTCGCGCGCCTCGATGGCGCCGCAACGCTGGATCAGCCGGTCGGCCAGGGTCGACTTGCCGTGGTCGATATGGGCGATGATGGCGAAGTTGCGGATGTGGTCGAGCTTGCTCATGTGCGTCCGGTCGGGAAAAATCCTGCCGGAACATAGGGCGTTCGGATCCGTTTGGGAAGCCTAAGCGGGACGTTGACCCGCCAGCGCGCCCACCCCAGATGCGGTTGTCGGTTCTTCCGCTCGCGGGAAAGCCGGAGTACCATCGAACCAATGGAAGACGGGAGAGGTGCGATGCTGTTCGACCGCAAGCACAAGTCCACGGATGCCGTCCCGCCCCCGCCCGCGGCCGACGAACCGGTGACCCGCCGGCGCAACAAGCTGGCCGGCATGTGGGCGGCCGAACTACTGGGCCTGATCGGCCACGCGGCCCAGGACTATGCCCGCGAGCTGGCCCACGCCCACGAAAACACCCCCGACGAGCACGTCGTCCACAAGCTGGCCGGCGACCTCAAGGGCAAGGTCTCGGCCCACGAGATCCGCGAGAAGCTCGCCCATTTCCTCCACGAAGCCAAACGCCAGATCGCCGAGCATCGGGGGAAGAAGAGCGAATAGGCTTCCCGTCACCCCCGGGCTTGACCCGGGGAACCATGGATGGCCGGGTCACGCCCGGCCATGACGATGAACAGAGAGCGCCCCCTTCACCATCGGTCCCCTCCCAGCCGTCCCGTTGCACCACCGGGGCCGTTTGCGGTATCATCCTGCAAATGCGACCTGATCGCAGTCGCAAGTGCCAGGAGGGCGCCCATGCCTCGCCGACCCGCCTCTGCCGACCTGTCTTCCCCGCCCTTCGCCGTTGCCGCCCCGTCCCAAGCCCGGGCGCGGCGCATCTCGGCCGAGCAGTCCGCTGCCTGGCTGGCCCGCGGCTGGGCCGACCTGATGGCCCATCCCGGCATCGGGCTGAGCTATGGCGCCGTCTTCGCCGTGGTCGGCTGGCTGCTGACCTTCGGCCTGGTGCAGCTGGGCATGGGCTCGGTGATCCTGCCGCTGGCCGCCGGCTTCATGCTGGTGGCGCCGCTGGCCGCGGTCGGCCTCTACGAGGTCAGCCGCCGGCGCGAGCGGGGCGAGCCGGTCACCCTGGCCGCCGCCCTGGCCGCCGTCCGCCGCAACGGCGAGCAGATCGCCGATTTCGGCCTGGTGCTGATGCTGTTCTTCTGCGCCTGGTTCGAGCTGGCCATGCTGCTGTTCGCCGCCTTCTGGGGCGGCAAGCCCCCGGAGCTGGGGCATTTCCTGGGCAGCGTGGTGCTGTCCGGCCAAGGCGTGCCGTTCATCGCCATCGGCACCCTGGTGGGCGGCGTACTGGCGGCGCTGGCCTTTGCCCTGTCGGTGGCGACCATGCCCATGCTGCTGGACCGCGACGTCACCGTGCTCGACGCCATGCGCACCAGCCTGCAGGCGGTGTGGCTCAACCGCCTGAACATGATCGGCTGGGCCGCCACCCTGGCCGCCCTGGGCTTTCTCGGCATGGCCGCCCTGTTCATCGGCCTTGCCGTGACCCTGCCGGTGGCAGCGCACGCCAGCTGGCATGCCTATCGGGACCTGGTGGGGGAGTAAGGTCTCTGATCCTCCGTCATGGCCCCCGGGTCAAGCCCGGGGGTGACGAAGGGATAGGATCTCGCCGCTACCCCCGCCGCGGCATCAGCACCGTGTAGTCGAAGTCCAGCACCACCGACGGGTCGTAGTCCTTGCCGTTTTCCGCCTTCAGCGGGAAGTCGGCGGCGGCGCGGTTCTTCAGCGCCACCAGCCGCAGCCGGAGCGCGCCCAGGTCCTTGCGGCCGGGGATCTCGAAGCGGTCGAGCACCTCCGACCAGGCATAGATGGTGTCGCCGGCAAAGGTCGGGTTGGTGTGGCGGCCGCCGTTGATGGCCACCAGCTTGACCGCGTTGGCCAGGCCGTTGAACGACAGGGCGCGCGCCAGCGAGATGATGTGGCCGCCATAGATCAGCCGGCGGCCGAAGCGCCCCTGGCCCTCGGTGTGCTGGTTGAAGTGGACCTTGGCGGTGTTCTGCCACAACCGGGTCGCCATCATGTGCTCGGCTTCCTCGATGGTCATGCCGTCCACGTGGTCGATGCGCTCACCCGCCTGGTAGTCGTCCCACAGGTGCGGGCTGCCGGCCAGCACCGTGTCGAAGCGCGCCATGTCCAGCCCGGCCGGCACCACGATGTCGGCGGCGGCCACCGCGGCCGGCAGCTCGGGAACCGTCTCGGCCGGAGCGGGCGCTTGCGCGTCGCGCTTCCGGACCATCACCCAGCGCACGTAGTCGACCACCATCTCGCCCCGCTGGTTGGTGCCGGTCGAGCGCACATAGACCACGCCGGTCTGGCGGTTGGAGTTCTCCTTGAGCCCGATCACCTTCGACACCGTGGCGATGGTGTCGCCGGCATAGACCGGGGCGCCGAAGCGCCCGCCGGCATAGCCCAGGTTGGCCACCGCGTTCAGCGACACGTCCGGCACCGTCTTGCCGAACGCCACGTGGAAGGCGGCCAGGTCGTCGACGGGGGCCTGCGGCAGACCCAGCGCCCGAGCGAACTCGTCGCTGGAAGCCAGCGCGAAGCGGTTGCCGTAAAGCGCGGTGTAAAGGGCCACGTCGCCGCTGGTCACCGTGCGCGGGGTGGCGTGGCGGATCTCCTGGCCCAGCTGGAAATCCTCGAAGAAGTTGCCGGCGTTGGTCTTGGTCATCGGACGTCCCTGTATTGTATGAAACCGTCACCCCCGGGCTTGGCCCGGGGATCCATGGATGGCCGGGGCACGCCCGGCCATGACGGACAAGTCAGCCGTTCGCCCCCATCTCGGCGATCTGCTCGGCCAGCGCCACCACCCGGCGGGCGTTGTCGACGTGCAGGTTCTCGACCAGGCGGCCGTCGACCACCACGACGCCCTTGCCGGCGGCGCTGGCCTCGGCGTGGGCGGCGATGATCTTGCGGCTCCAGGCGATCTCGGCCTCGGACGGCGCGAAGACCCGGTTGGCGGCGTCGATGGTCTTGGGGTGGATCAGGGTCTTGCCGTCGAAGCCCAGTTCCAGGCCCTGGCGGCACGACGCCTCGAAGCCCTCGGCGTCCTCGAGGTTGAGGTAGACGCCGTCGACGATCGCCAGCCCATAGGCGCGCGCCGCCAGCAGGCACAGGCCCAGCGCGGTGATCATGGGCAGGCGCTCGGGGGTGTGCAGGCAGTGCAGGTCCTTGGCCAGGTCCGAGGTGCCCATGACGAAGCCGCCCAGCCGCGGGCTGGCCTGGGCGATCTCCTCGGCCTTCAGGATGCCGCGCGGGGTCTCCATCATGCACCAGATGGCCATGTCGGCCGGGGCGCCGGCGGCGACCATGATCGATTCGACCTGGCGCACCATGTCGGCGCTTTCAACCTTGGGGATCAGGATGCCGTCGGCGCCGCAGGTCGCCGCGGCGGCCACGTCCGCCTGGCCCCACGGGGTGCCCAGGCCGTTGACGCGCACCAGCAGCTCGCGCCGGCCATAGCCGCCGGCCTTGATCGCCTCGACCACCTGGCGGCGGGCCTCTTCCTTGGCGTCGGGGGCGACGGCGTCCTCGAGGTCCAGGATCAGGCCGTCGGCGGCCAGGGTGCGGGCCTTTTCCAGCGCGCGGGCGTTGGAACCCGGCATATAAAGGACGCTGCGGCGGGGCCGGGCAGTGGACGCCATGGCGGAAGCCTCCCATTGTGCAATTGCGAAGAGGGGCCGAGACTAACCCGGTCGGGTGGGAAAGGCAAGTTGCGGCGCAACATTCCGTCGTCTATATCCCTAGGAACATGCAGATTCTTTCGCTCTCATCCGCCGTCGCCTATGGGCATGTCGGCAACCGGGCGGCGGTGTTGCCGCTGCAGCGGCTGGGATTCGAGGTCTGGCCGGTCGACACCGTGCAGTTCTCCAACCACCCGGGCCATGGCGGGTTCGCCGGCACCGTGGCCCGCGCCGAGGATGTCGCCGCCCTGGTCGACGGCCTGGCGCGGCTGGGGGTGCTGGACCGCTGCGACGGCCTGCTGACCGGATACCTGGGCGATGCCGGCACCGGCGCGGCGGCGCTGGCCGCGCACGCCGGCATGCGCGCCGACGCGCTGTACCTGTGCGACCCGGTGATGGGCGACGAGGGCCCCGGCGTCTCTGTCCGCCCCGGCATCCCCGACTTCATGCGCGAGCGCGCCCTGCCGGCCGCCGACGTGGTCA
>JBLNBU010000280.1:0-14435 GCA_050260215.1 Actinomycetota bacterium | reverse complement strand
TGTTCGCCAAGGCTGTGTCGGTCCATCCCAAGCACGGCGCCATCATGGGCCCGGGCGCCATGGTCAGCGATCCGGTCGACGCGATCGCGCTGGGCATGACCCTGATGTTCGGCACCGCCGGTCTGCCGCACATCCTGATGCGCTTCTTCACCGTCCCCGATGCGAAGGCGGCCCGCAAGTCGGTGTTCTATGCCACCGGTTTCATCGGCTACTTCTACATCCTGACCTTCATCATCGGCTTCGGCGCCATCACCCTGGTGGCCACCAACCCCGAGTACATCGATGCGGTCAAGGGCGGTCTGAACCTGCGCGGCGGCAACAACATGGCCGCTCCGTTGCTGGCTCACGCCATCGGCGGCGACCTGTTCTTCGGCTTCATCTCGGCGGTCGCCTTCGCCACCATCCTGGCGGTGGTGTCGGGCCTGGCGCTTGCCGGTGCCTCGGCCGTGTCGCACGACCTGTACGCCAACGTGTTCAAGCACGGCCGCGCGTCCGAGCAGACCGAGGTCATGGTCTCCAAGCTGGCCAGCTTGGCGCTGGGCGTCATCGCGGTCGGCCTGGGCATCGTGTTCGAGAAGCTGAACGTGGCGTTCATCGTCGCCCTGACCTTCTCGGTGGCGGCCTCGGGGCCGTTCCCGGTGCTGGTCATGTCGATGTTCTACAAGAACCTCACCACCCGCGGCGCGGTGATGGGCGGCTGGATCGGCCTGCTCTCGTCGGTCGGCATGGTGGTGCTGTCCAAGGCCGTGTGGGTGTCGAGCTTCGGCTTCAAGGAAGCGATCTTCCCGTGGGCCTATCCGACCCTGTTCTCGATGCCGCTCGCCTTCGCCAGCTGCTGGCTGTTCTCCATCATGGACAATAGCCCGCGTGCCGCCGAGGAGCGTGCCGCCTACGCCGCCCAGGCGATCCGGTCCGAGACCGGCCTGGGTGCCGAGGGTGCGGCTGCGCACTGACGCACCGATCAAGAGCAGTTTTAAAGACTGGGGCCGCCGGGAAACCGGCGGCCCTTTTTTATGTTACCGGCCGTTACCCTTTCGCCGTTGACTCGTCCGGGCGGGGGCGCACAAACATGGTCGGTTCGGATATGTCGTCCGGATGGCGGGAAGGGAAGTCATGAACCATGTCGACGCGACGCAACGCGGCACCCTGCAGCGGGGCCGCGCCGTGCTGAAGCGGCGCCCCGCGCTGCTGGCGGGGCTGGCGGTGGTGGCCGCCGCCGGTTGGTGGGCGCTGGGCGGCCCGGCCAAGCCGCCGGCCGAAAAGCCCCAGGTCCCGGCCCAGCCGGTGGTCACCCGTGCGGTCGAGGCCAAGCCCATGCCGGTACTGGTCTCGGCGGTGGGCGCGGTGCAGTCCATGGCCGTGGTCTCGGTGCGCACCCGGGTCGAGGGC
Source organism: Actinomycetota bacterium (assembly GCA_050260215.1). Lineage (GTDB taxonomy): Bacteria > Pseudomonadota > Alphaproteobacteria > Rhodospirillales > Magnetospirillaceae > JBLNBU01. Next base: position 13,046 of record JBLNBU010000280.1, on the reverse strand, counting down.
GAGGTGGTCCGCCAGCATTTCGGCGAGGGCCAGGAGGTGCGCCAGGGCGAGCTGTTGTTCACCCTGGACCTGCGCCCGCACGACGCCGCAAGGCGCCAGGCCGAGGCGAACCTGGCCCGCGACCAGGCCCAGCTCGAGCGGGCGCGCTCGGACCTCAAGCGCTATTCCGAGTTGCTCAAGACCGGCAATGCGCCGGTGCAGAAGGTCGAGCAGGCCACCGCCGACGCCCGCGTCTATGAAGCTGCAGTCAAGGCCGACCAGGCCGCCATCGAGACGGCGCGGCTGATGCAGGAATACGCCCAGATCCGCGCCCCCATCAGCGGGCGGACCGGCGTGGTCAACGCCAAGCCCGGCAACCTGGCCAAGCCCACCGATACCCAGCCCATGGTCACTCTGACCCAGCTGGCGCCCATCTACGTCTCCTTCGCCGTTCCCGAATACCACCTGCCGCGCATCCGTGCCGCGCAAGGTGCCGGCGCGCTGCCGGCCAGGGTCGCTTCGGCGTCGGACCCGGGGCTGGATGAAAGCGGGCCGGTCACCTTCATCGATTCCGCCATCGACCAGGCCACCGGCACCATCGGGCTGAAGGCGACGCTGGACAACCCCAACAGCCGGCTGTGGCCGGGGCAGTTCGTCAACGTCACCCTTACCCTGGGGGTGGAGCCCGGCGCCCTGGTGGTGCCGGCCGAGGCCATCCAGACCGGCCAGGCCGGCGCCTATGTGTTCGTCGTCCGCCCGGACCAGACTGCCGAGATCCGCCCCGTGTCCGTCGATCGCACCATCAAGGGCGAGGCGGTGGTGTCCAAGGGGCTGGCGGCGGGCGAGACCGTGGTCATCGACGGCCAGATGCGCGGGGGCGTGGGCACCGGGGTGGCCGAGCGCAAGCCATGAGTCTGTCGGAAATCTTCATCCGCCGTCCCGTTGCCACCGGCCTGCTGACGCTCGCGCTGATCCTGGTCGGGCTGGCCGGGTATCGCCAGCTGCCGGTGGCGGCGCTGCCCAATGCCGATTTCCCCACCATCAGCGTCTCGGCGGTGATGCCGGGCGCCAGCCCCGAGACCATGGCTTCGGCGGTGGCCGAGGTGCTCGAGCGCGAGTTCAGCACCATCGGCGGCGTCGAGACCATGAGTTCGGCCAGCGGCCAGGGCACGACCGCCATCACGCTGACCTTCGTTTTGGACCGCAACATCGACGCCGCCGCCCAGGACGTGCAGGCGGCGCTGGCCCGTGCCGCCCGGCGCCTGCCCACCGAAATGACCACCCCGCCGTCGTTCAAGAAGGTCAACCCGGCCGACCAGCCGGTGGTGCTGCTGGCGCTGTCGTCGCCGACGGTGCCGCTGGCCCAGCTGAACGACTTCGCCGAGACCATCATGACGCCGCGCATCTCGCGGCTGTCGGGCGTCGCCCAGGTGCTGGTCTACGGCGCCCAGAAATTCGCTGTGCGCATCCAGGTCGACCCCGACGCGCTGGCGGCGCGCGGCCTGGGCCTGGACGAGGTGCAGGCCGCGCTGACCGCGGCCAACACCAACTCGCCGCTGGGCATCCTGAACGGTCCCAAGCAGCAGATCACCCTGCAGGCCAATGCCCAGCTGCCCAACGCGGCGGCCTTCGCCGAACTGCCCGTGGCCTGGCGGGGCGGGGCGCCGGTGCGGCTGAAGGAGATCGCCACCGTCAGGGACAGCGTCGAGAACGACCGCACCGCCAGCTGGTTCAACGGTACCCGCGCCATCATCCTGGCGGTCCAGCGCCAGCCCGACGCCAACGCGGTCGAGGTGGTCGACGCGGTCAAGGGGCTGATCGGGTCGTTCTCGGCCATCCTGCCGCCGACGGTGAAGATCGACGTCATGAACGACCGCTCGCGCTCCATCCGCGCGGCGATCAAGGACGTGCAGGAAACCTTCGTGCTGACCGTCGCCCTGGTGGTGATGGTGATCTTCCTTTTCCTGCGCCGCGTCACCGCCACGGTGATCCCGGCCATCGCCATGCCGGTGTCGCTGGTGGCCACCTTGGGCGGCATGGCGGCGTTCGGGTTCAGCCTGGACAACATCTCGCTGCTGGGCCTGACCCTGGCGGTGGGGCTGGTGGTCGACGACGCCATCGTCATGCTGGAAAACATCCAGCGCCACGTGGACGAGGGCATGGCCGCGTTCGAGGCCGCCCTGAAGGGCGCGCGCGAGATCGGCTTCACCATCGTGTCGATCACCGCCTCGCTGATCGCCGTGTTCATCCCCATCCTGGCCATGGGCGGGGTGATCGGGCGGATCTTCCATGAGTTCGCCGTGGTGGTGACCATGGCCATCGTGCTGTCGGCGGTGGTGTCGCTGACCCTGACGCCGACCATGTGCGCCCGCTTCCTGCGCCCCGAACGCCCCGAGGACGAAGGCCCGCTGATGCGCGGGCTCGAACGCGGGTTCCAGGCCGTCCTGGCGGTCTATCGGCGCACCCTGGCCTGGGTGCTGGACCACGGCGCCTCCATGCTGGTGGTGACGGCGGCCACCATCGGCGCCACGGTGTGGCTGTTCATGGCCATTCCCAAGGGCTTCTTCCCCATCGAGGACACCGGCCAGCTGTTCATCCTCACCGAGGCCGCCCAGGACATCTCGTTCGCCGCCATGGCCGAGAACCAGAAGCGGGTGGCGGCCATCATCCAGGCCGATCCCAGCATCGCCACCGTCAGTTCGGCGGTGGGCGTTTCGGGGCTGTCCAACGCGGTCAATACCGGGCGCATGTTCATCAACCTGGTCCCGCGCGAGAAGCGCCCGCCGGTGATGGAGGTCATCCAGCAGCTGCGCAAGAAGGTGGCCGGCCAGCCGGGCATCACCGTCTACATCCAGCCGGTGCAGAACCTGGTGGTCGGGGGGCGCACGTCGAAAAGCCTGTACCAGTACACCCTGGAAGGCATCGACCAGCCCGAGCTCTATGCCCTGTCCGAGCGCATGATGGCGCGCATGGCCGCCGAAGGGGCGATGTTCCAGGACGTCACCTCGGACCTGCAGATCAAGAGCCCGCAGGCCCTGGTCGAGGTCGACCGCGACAAGGCGGCGGCCGTCGGCGTCAAGCTCGAGGACGTGCGCTCGACCCTGTATTCAGCCTATGGCACCCGGCAGATCTCGACCATCTACACCGCCGCCAACGACTACCAGGTGATCCTGGAGCTGGCGCCCCAGTTCCAGCAGGACGCCTCGGCGCTGTCCAAGCTGCATGTGCGGTCGAAGACCGGCCAGTTGATCCCCATCGACACCATCGCCAAGGTGGTGCGCCTGGTCGGGCCGCTGACCGTCAACCACCAGGGCCAGGTGCCCTCGGTCACCATCACCTTCAACACCGCGCCGGGCCGCTCGCTGGGCGAAGCCATCGACCGCATCCATGCCCTGGAACGCGAGGGCGGCCTGCCGCCGGGGGTGGCGTCCAGCTTCTCGGGCACAGCGCAGGTGTTCCGCCAGTCGCTGGCCAACCAGGGTATCCTGCTGACCGCGGCGGTGCTGGTCATCTACGTGGTTCTCGGCGTGCTGTACGAAAGCCTGGTCCACCCGGTGACCATCCTGTCGGGGCTGCCGTCGGCAGCAGTCGGCGCGCTGGCCACCCTGATGCTGTTCGGCCAGGAACTGACGGTGATCGCCATCATCGGCATCCTGATGCTGATCGGCATCGTCAAGAAGAACGCCATCATGATGATCGACTTCGCGCTCGATGCGCAGCGCCACCACGGCCTGCCGGCGCGCGAGGCCATCTTCCAGGCCTGCATGCTGCGCTTCCGCCCGATCATGATGACCACCATGGCGGCGATCATGGGCACGCTGCCCATCGCGCTGGGGGCCGGCGCCTCGGCCGAACTGCGCCAGCCGCTGGGCCTGTCGGTGGTCGGTGGCCTGGTGGTGTCCCAGGTGCTGACCTTGTACATCACTCCGGTTCTCTACCTGGGGTTTGAGCGGCTGCGCATGGCGGTGTCCCGGCGGAAGCAACCCGAACCGGCGGCCCAGGGCGCTTCGACCCATGGGCGATAAACAAGTATAGAAATTGCCGCAATAGTCTGCGAGTCCTTGTTTTTGCAGGGAAATCGTTTGAAGGGGGAGATTAGAAACCGGTTATATTCAGTGAATGGCGATTGCAATCCATGGCCCAGGTCATATACCTTCGGTATGCGGCTCCGTCGAATGAGGGACGCGCGGGGCCCGAGCGAGGCAGCCGGGAGGGTTCATGGATATCTTGCTGATCGAAGACCATGCCATCAATGCTTGCGGCCTCACTCGCCTGCTGCGCGAGGCCGTGCCCGGTGCCCGGGTGCATGAAGCCTCCTCGGCGTCCGAGGCGATACGCCTTGGCCGCGCCGCCCGCCAGCTCGGCCTGGTGGTCGCCGCCCACAATCTTCTCGAAGACGGCAAGGTCGCCAGCCTGGCCACGCTGAAGGCGCTGTTCTCCGGCACGCCGCTGGTGGTCGCCTGCGGGCTGCCGCAAACCGAGGCCGCGCTTTCGGCGCTGGAAGCCGGCGCCGCCGGGTACCTGCCGCGCACCATGCGCGGCGACGCCATCGTCGCGGCGCTGCGCCTGGTGCTGACCGGCGAACGCTACGTGCCGTCGCTGGCCATCGAAGGCTGGCACCAGACCGCGATCATGAGCCATGTGCGCCGCATCGCCGCCGAGGGCGGCAGCCCCATTTCGGGCCTGACCCCGCGCCAGCGCGAGATCCTGGCCATGGTGGCGCACGGCGCCTCGAACAAGGTCATCGCCCGCGCGCTGTCGGTGCACGAGGTGACGGTGAAGTCCCACCTGCGGGTCGTCTATCGGGCGCTTGGCGTCAACACCCGGACCGAGGCCGCGCGCAAGGCCCTGCTGGCCGGGCTGGACATCGATCCCGGCCACGAACCCGGCGGCATCGCCGCCGAATAGTCCCCCTTACAACGGGGCCAGTCCGAGGCGGCCGAACAGGCTCTTGTCGTTCTCGGGCGAGGCATTGGGTGCGGTCAGCAGCCGCGCCCCGCAGAACACCGAATTGGCCCCGGCGAAAAAGCACAACGCCTGCATCTCGTCGCTCATGCCCTCGCGGCCCGCCGACAGGCGGACGAACGACTTGGGCATCATCAGGCGCGCCACCGCGATGGTGCGCACGAAGTCGAACGGGTCGGGCCGTTCGGCCTCGGCCAGGGGTGTGCCGGGGATGGGGATCAGCAGGTTGATGGGCACGCTGTCGGGCTGCTTGGGCAGGTTGGCCAGGGTGACCAGCATGCGGGCGCGGTCGCGTCGGCCCTCGCCCATGCCGACGATGCCGCCCGAGCACACGTGCATGCCGGCGTCCTGGACGTGCTCCAGCGTGTCCAGCCGGTCCTGGAAGGTCCGGGTGGAGATCACCTCGCCGTAGTGTTCCGGGCTGGTGTCGATGTTGTGGTTGTAGTAGTCGAGCCCGGCCTCCTTCAGCTGGCGGGCCTGTTCGCGCGACAGCAGGCCGAAGCTGGCGCAGGTCTCGAGCCCCAGGCCCTTGACCCCTTCGATCATCGCCAGCGCCACCTGGAAGTCGTCGCCCTTGGGGCCGCGCCAGGCCGCCCCCATGCAGAAGCGCGACGCGCCCTCGGACTTGGCCTGGCGGGCGGCCTCAATGACCTCTTCCACTGCCAGCAGGCGTTCCTTTTCCAGCCCCGTGGCGTAATGGGCGCTTTGCGGGCAGTACGAGCAGTCCTCGGGGCAGCCGCCGGTCTTGATGGACAGCAGGCGGCTGATCTGGATGCGGTTGGGGTCGAAATTGGCCCGGTGCACCGCGTGCGCCCGGTGCAGCAGGTCGAAGAAGGGGGCGGCGAACAGCGCCTCGACCTCGGCGTCGGTCCAGTCGTGGCGGACGGTGTCGTCCTGGTCGCGTATCAAGCCCAAAGCCCTCCGTTCCATGCGAGGCGCAGAGATTAGGCCTGCGCATGCGCCCTTTGCAACAGACGCGAAAAGCGCCTAGAACCGGCGGGCCATGCGTGCCCTCGATGCCACCCTCGACAGCTTTCTTGCCGGCCTGGAGCAGGCCGGACGTCGGCGCCGCCTACGCGGGGTCGAGCCGCTTCCCGGCGGCCGTGTGCGCCTGGGCGGGCGCGATCTGGTCAACTTTTCGTCCAACGATTACCTGGGCTTGGCCCACCACCCGCTGCTGGTCGAGCGGGCGCGCGCATGGGCGGCCGAGTTCGGCGCCGGCAGCGGTGCCTCCCGGCTGGTGTCCGGGCATCTGGCCGCGCTGGACGCCATCGAGGCGCGCATTGCGTCGGCCAAGCAGGCCGAGGCCGCGCTGATGCTGGCCAGCGGCTGGCAGTGCAATGCCTCGGTGCTGCCGGCCCTGCTGGACCCCGAGCTGTGGGGCGCGCCTCCGGTGGTGTTCGCCGACCGGCTGATCCATGCCAGCCTGCACGCGGGTCTTGCCATCGCCGGGGTGCGCCAGGTGCGATATCGCCACGACGACCTCGGGCACCTCGAGGCCCTGCTGGTGGCCCATGCCGACAAGCCGGGACCGCGCTTCATCGTCAGCGAGACGGTGTTCAGCATGGACGGCGACGCCACCGACGTCGCTGCGCTGGCGGCTTTGGCGCAAGGCTACGACGCCTTCCTGTACCTCGACGAGGCGCACGCCACCGGGGTGCTGGGGCCGGCGGGCTTCGGGCTCAGCGTCGGCCACGAGGTCGACCTGGCCATGGGCACCTTCTCCAAGGCCATGGGCAGCTTCGGCGCCTATGTGGCCGGCTCGGCCCGGCTGAAGGAGTATCTGGTCAACCGTGCCTCGGGCCTGGTCTATGCCACCGCCCTGCCGCCGGCGGTGCTGGGTGCCGTCGACGCCGCACTTGAACTGGTGCCGACCCTGGGCCCGGAGCGTGCGCGCCTGCAGGCCAATGCCGAGCGTGTGCGGCGGGCCTGGCGCGAGCACGGGCTGGACACCGGTCCGTCGGCCACTCAGATCGTGCCGCTGATCCTGGGCGACGAGCGCCGCACCTTGGCCGTGGCCAAGGCGCTGGAGGACAAGGGCTTCCTGGCGGTGGCCATCCGCCCGCCAACGGTGCCGCCGGGCACCAGCCGTATCCGCTTCGCCCTGTCGGCCGCCCATTCCGACGCCGACATCGACGCCCTGATCGAGGCGGTGCTGCTGGCGGTGCGCGAGGTGCCATGACCGTGCTGTTCGTCCACGGCTGGGGCTTCGACCCCGGATTCTGGCAGCCCGTCGCCGAACGGCTGCCCGACTTCGGCCACGCCTTCGTCGACCTGGGCTTCCATGGCGCCCCGCAGGTCCCCCAGGTCGAGCGCCCGCTGGTGGTCGCCCATTCCATGGGCCTGGCCTGGGCGCTGGCCAACCTGCCCGGACCCTTTGCCGGCGTGTTCGCGGTCAACGCCTTTCCGCGTTTCACCCGCGCCCCCGACTTTGTCGAAGGGGTGGCCCCGCGCCTGATCGAGCGGATGATCGCGCGCTTCGCCGACGAGCCCACCCAGGTCGCCGTCGACTTCCTGCGCCGCTGCGGCGTCGCCGAACCGGACCTGGCCGGCGCCGACCTCGACCGGCTGGGCAGCGCGCTGGCCTGGCTGGCGGTGTGCGACGAGCGCGCCGCCCTGGCCGCGCTGGACTGTCCGCTGCAGGCCTTGGCCGGCACCCATGATCCCATCGTTCCCGAGCCGCTCAGCCGCGCCGCTTTTCCGGGTGCCTCGCTGGTGCTGGCCCAGGGCGGCGGCCACCTGCTGCCCGCCACCCACCCCGACTGGGTCGCCGGCCAGCTGCGCGCCTTCGCCGCGAGGCTGGGGTGAGCCGCAAGCGCCGCATCGCCGCCGCCTTCTCCGCCGCCGCCGGCACCTACGAGACCGCGGCCGAGGCCCAGGCGCGTGCCGCCGACGAGCTGGCCCGCCTGGTGGCGGCCGAGCCGTTGCCGCCCCATCCGCGGGTTCTCGAACTGGGCTGCGGCACCGGCCTGCTGACCCGGCGGCTGCTGGCCGCCGTTTCCGGCGGCAGCCTGTTGGCCAGCGACGTCAGTCCCGCCATGGTCGAGGCTGCACGCCAGGGGCTGGACGACCCGCGGTTGCGCTTTGCCGTCGTCGACGCCGAGGCGCCGGGACTGGCGGAAAGGTCGTTCGACCTGGTGGTCTCGGGTTTCGCCGCCCAGTGGTTCACCGACCTTGCCGGCACCCTGGCAGGACTGGCCCGCCTGGTGGCGCCGGGCGGGCGGCTGATGCTGTCCATGCCCGGCAGTGGCAGCTTCGCCGAATGGCGCCGGGCCGCCGGCGCCGACTGCGGCATTCCCGGCTATCCCGACGCGGCGGCGGTTGCCGCCATGCTGCCCGGCCTGCGGGTGGTCGCCCGGCCGTTCACGGTGACGTACGCCGACGCGCGCGCCTTCCTGGCAACCTTGAAGGCCATCGGGGCCGGCACGCCCGCCGCCGGTCACCGGCCGTTGCCGCCCGGCCGGCTTCGGCGCATCATGGCCGGCCTCGGCGCGCCCTGCGCCATCACCTACGACGTGCTGTACCTGAGCTGGAGTCCCTGATGCGGGGGGTGTTCGTTACAGGCACCGACACCGGTGTCGGCAAGACCCTGGTCGCTGCCTGGCTGGCCCACAACTGGCAGGCCGACTATTGGAAGCCGGTGCAGACCGGCGCGGCCGAGGTCACCGACTTCGACACCGTCGCCAGGCTGGCCCCGGCAGTCACGGTGCATCCGGCCGCGGTGGTGCTGCAGGCGCCGCTGTCCCCGCACGAGGCGGCACGGCGCGAACGCACCCGCATCGACCTGTCCGCCCTGGTTCCCCCCGCGACCGCCCGCCCGCTGGTGGTCGAGGGGGCAGGCGGGGTGATGGTGCCGTTGAACGAAGTGGCGTTGATGGCCGACCTGATGGCCCGCCTGCGCCTGCCGGCGGTGGTGGTGGCGCGGACAGGGCTTGGCACCATCAACCACACCCTGCTGACCCTGGATGCCTTGCGGCGGCGCAACGTGCCGATCCTGGGGGTGGTGCTCAACGGCCAGCGCAATCCCGCCAACCGCCAGGCCATCGAGCATTTCGGCGGCGTCGCCGTCCTGGCCGAGCTGCAACCCCTGTTCGCCGTCACCGCGGGCGTGCTGGCCAGCCTGCCGCCGCCCGCCTTCGCCTGCCCGGAGGAAACATGACGCTGGGCTATGACGAGATGCGCGCGCTGGACGCCCGCCACGTCTGGCATCCGTTCACCCAGGCCGCCACCGCCCGGCCGCCGATCCTGGCCCTGGGGGCCAAGGGGGCGACCGTGTTCGGTGCCGACGGGCGCGAATACCTGGACATGGTGTCGTCGTGGTGGGTCAACCTGCACGGCCACGCCCACCCGGCCATCGTGCGCGCCGTCGCCGACCAGGCGGCGCGCCTGGAACAGGTGATCTTCGCCGACTTCACCCACGAACCGGCGGTGCGCCTGGCTGCCCGCCTGGCGGCGCTGCTGCCCGGCGACCTCGACCGGGTGTTCTATTCCGACGACGGCTCGACCGCGGTCGAGGTGGCGATCAAGCTGGCGCATCAGTACTGGCGCAACTTGGGCCAGCCGCGCACCCGCTGGATCGCCTTCGACGGCGGCTATCACGGCGACACCGTGGGTGCCATGTCGGCGGGACGGGCCTCGGGCTTCTTCGGGGCGTGGGACCAGCTGCTGTTCCCGGTCGAGGTGGTGCCCTATCCGGCCACCTGGGACGGCGACGACGCGGTCGAGGCCAAGGAGGCCCAGGCCCTGGCGGCGCTGGACGCGGTGCTGGGGGCCGAGGTCGCCGGCGTCATCGTCGAGCCGCTGGTCCAGGGTGCCGGCGGCATGCGCATGTGCCGGCCCGAGTTCCTGCGCGCGCTCGAGGCTCGCGTGCGCGCCGCCGGTGCGCTGCTGGTGTTCGACGAGGTGATGACCGGCTTCGGCCGCACCGGCGCGCTGTTCGCCTGCGCCGGCGCCGGCGTCGTCCCCGACCTGGTGTGCCTGTCCAAGGGCATTTCGGGCGGATTCCTGCCGCTGGCGGCAACGGTCGCGCGGGAGGGCATCTGGCAGGCCTTCCTGGGGCCGGGGCTGGACACCGCCTTCCTGCACGGCCACTCCTATACCGCCAATCCGCTGGGCTGCGCCGCCGGCCTGGCCTCGCTCGACCTGCTGGAGGCGCCCGAGTGTACCGCCCGGCGTGCCGCCATCGGCGCCCTTCACCGCGAGCGGCTGGCCGGCCTTGCCGTATCGCGCCGGCGCGTCACCGGTACCATCGCCGCCTTCGACCTGGAAGGCGAGGGGGGCTACGGCGCCGCGGTGGGGCCGAAGCTGAAGCAGGCGTTCCTGGAGCGCGGCGTGTTGCTGAGGCCGCTCGGCAACGTGCTCTACCTGCTGCCGCCCTACTGCGTCACCGACGCCGAGCTGCACCGGGCCTGGGACGCGGTCGAAGCCGTGCTGGCCGGTCTTTAGATCCTCCGGGGAACAAGCCCGCGCCTTCGGACGTTCGTAATGGCGTGGGAACCCATCAGGAGGACTGCCATGAGAGCGATCCCCGCCCTGGCCGTGGCCGCAGTGCTGGCCGCGGCGCCGGCCCTGGCCGAGTACACGACCGTCCTGCCGCTCGGCGGCTCGAGCGCGCTCAGGGTCGGGCCCAAGCAGGCCTGGCGGCCGACCGACGCCCGGACCATCGCCGACGCCCAGCGCGAGCTGAAGGCGCTGGGCTATTATCCCGGCGAGATCAACGGGTTGTACGACAACAACACCCAGCAGGCGGTCCTCGACTTCCAGGCCAACAATGCCGTGGCGCCGTCGGGGCAGCTGGACGTTGCCACCCTGACCGCCATGGGCTGGCCCACCGCCCCCCAGCAGGCCCAGGCCGCCATTCCCGGCACCGAGGAACCCAGCCAGCAGCTGGGCTCGATCGAGCACCTGCGCAGCGAGCACCAGTCCGCGCCCGCCACCGTCGGCCAGCCTAACCCGCCGGAGTCCCAGGGCGGGGTGCCGTCCCCGTTCGAGCGCGGTACCCGGACGACGCCGCAGGAATGACCCCCATGCGGCCCTCATCCGCACGCGCCGGGAACCAACCGGGGGGCGAGGGCATTGATGGGGAGTAAACCGTGGACCACGGAACGCCTGGCTACGGCACCGCGGCGGCGGGCGTCGTTGGCGCCGCCCAACCGCAAGGACGATCATTTCGGTTCAGGAGGTAGCAGATGAAGACGGCTCTTTCCTTGGCCCTGATCGGCGCCCTGGTCGCCGGGCCGGCTTTCGCCCGGGGCATGCAACATTCCAGCTCGCAGTCGCAGATGCAGTCCGGCCAGTCGCAGATGATGCACGGCCAGCAGTCATCCATGAACAGCGAGATGATCCGCGACGTGCAGCAGAAGCTGCAGCAGCAGGGCTACAACGTCAACGTCGACGGCAAGATGGGCAAGCAGACCCACGCCGCCCTGCGCCAGTTCCAGCAGGACCAGGGCATCCAGGGCAGCGGCCAGCTCAACCAGCAGACCATGGCGGCCCTGGGGGTCGAGCGCGGCAGCATGCAGCAGGCCCAGACTCCCGAGCAGGGGCGCACCCGCATGCCCGTGCAGCCGCAGCAGCCGATGCCGCAGCAGCAGCCAAACTACCAGGGCGGCGGCATGAACGAGCCCATGCAACAGCAGCAGCCCGGCGGAATGAACCGCTAGGGCCTGAATTTTCGTGTTTCGCGAACGGCGGATGCGGGCGGTCCGGCTTTTCGGGCCGCCCGTCTTGAAGGAGGTGACTGATGAAGACGTCGGTTCTGCCCCTCGCCGTGCTGGGCCTTCTGGCGGCCGCGCCGGCCTTCGCCGAGGTCGTGGAAAATCGCCCCATGGAGCAGGTGGCGGACGTCAACCTGGTCCAGGGCGTCGTCGCGGCGGCGCAGCAGCGTCTTAGCCAGATGGGCTACAACGTCCAACCCAGCGGCCGCATCGATCAGCAGACCGTGGCGGGCGTCCAGCGGTTCCAGGCCGACCACGGCCTGCGCGCCACCGGGCACGTGGACCTCGAGACCCTGGCGGCGCTGGGCATCGACCCCAATGTGGGCGGCCGCTCGGTGGCCATGGGCCGCGAGCCCGGCCAGCAATACGCCATGGCCGAGCCCGGGCGCGGGCCGGTGCCGGCGGACCGGGGCGCCTATGCCATGCTCGACGAGCCGCTGGCCAACCAGCGGGCCGATGCCGCGGGCGAAAGCCGCTTCGTCAACCCGCGCATTCCGGTGCTGCGCTTTTCCGAGCACATGAGTTCGCCCCAGTTCATCGGCCAGGGCTACGAGATCGAAAGCCAGACCGGCGTGCCCGAGAGCACCGCCGACGTGGTCCGCGGCCAGGTCGGCGCCTTGCCCGCCGGCACCTTCCTCGACAACCGGCAGGGCGGCCTGTGGGACTGACCCCAAGGAGGCGATCCATGAAGCGATTCGTCGTTCCCCTGGCCGTGGCCATGGCCGCGGCGGTTCCTGCCCTGGCCCAGCAGCAGGCCGGCCAGCCGCTGGCCCGCGGCCAGTACCTGGCCGAAGCCCAGCTGGCCCCCGTCCGCGACGTGCTTTCGGCGGTGCAGCAGCGCCTGCGCCAGATGGGCTACGGCGCCGGCGAGGACGGCCATTTCGACGCCGCCACCCGCAACGGCGTGCTGCGCTTCCAGGCCGAGCACGGACTGGATCCCACCGGCAACATCGACGTCGCCACCATCTCGGCGCTGGGCATCAACCTGGGCGGTGCTACCGTGGCCGCGGCCCCGCCCGCCGGCAACCGGACCGCGGCCCTGCGCGAACCCACCCTGGCCGAGCGCAACTTCCGCAATCCCCACATCCCGTTGCTGCGCTTCTCGGAATACATGAGCTCGCCGCAGTATCTGGGCCAGGGCGCTCCCATCGAGGATATCCGCGGCATTCCCCGCCCCACCGGCGAGATCACCACCGGCGAGATCGCCGGCATGCCCGCCGGCACCTTCATCGACACCATCAACGGTGGGCTGTGGGACTAGTCCACGATGCGGCCGTCGACCAGGTGGATCCGGCGGTCGGCCAGGGCGGCCAGTTCGGTGTCGTGGGTGACCACGACCACCGAACGGCCCTGGCCGTGCGCCAGGCCCTGGAACAGCTCGAACAC
>JBLNBU010000279.1:0-14551 GCA_050260215.1 Actinomycetota bacterium | reverse complement strand
GGTCGCCGCCGTCGACGACGAGGGCGGGGCGGTGGTTGCCGACCTGGTGGTCAACGGCACCGTGCTCGACCAGTACCACCAGTACCCGGTCGTGCCCGCGGGGGCCCGTGTGCTGGCGGGGCCATCCTACACCCTGCTCAGGCCCGCCTTCGCCGCCACCCCGTGGCGCCGCCTGGCCGAGCCTTCGGTGACCATCGTCGTCGGCAGCGGCGACCGCGCCCGCGACTGGGCCTTCGCCTTGACCGAGGTCGACCGCCGCGGCTGGGGCCCGGTGGCCATGGTGGTGGGCAATGCCTTTCCCGACTTCGACGCCTTGCACGCGGCCTGTGCCCACGCCGGCATCCGTCTGCTGCGCGGCCTTGATGCCGCCAGCCTGGCCGCCGAGCTGGCCTCGGCGCGGCTGGCCCTGATCACCGGGGGAATGGTAGTCTACGAGGCGCTGGCGGTGGGGGTGCCGGCGGTGGTCTTCCCGCAGGTGCCCAACCTGATCCCCGAGGCCCTGTGGTTCGCCGACAAGGGATGCATCCGCGACCTGGGGTTCGATGGTGGCCTCGACCGGCTGCACGTCGCCCGCTCGGTGGCCGGGCTGATCGGCGACGACGACGCGCTTCTGGCCATGAGTGGGCAGGCGCGTGCCCTCGTCGACGGCCGTGGGCTGGAACGCGCCGCACGGGCGCTCGATGAAATGTTTGGAAGGGAACCCCGCCGATGATCTTGTCCGGGCACCAGCCGGTCTACCTGCCGGGCATCATCTTGTTCAACAAGATGGCCATGAGCGACCTGTTCATGTTCGTCGGCCACTGCCAGTTCAGCCCCAAGAGCTGGCAGCAGCGCAACCGTATCGACCTGGGCGGGCGCGAGATGTGGCTGTCGGTGCCGGTGCTCAAGCGCGAGCGCTTCGGCCAGGCCATCGACGAGGTCGAGCTGGTTGACGAGCCGTGGCGGCGCAAGCACCTGGGCTCGATCCGCCAGGCCTACCAGAAGCGGCCCCACTTCGCCCGCTACTTCCCCGAACTCGAGGTCATGCTGAGCCGCCCCTATGCCAGCCTGGGCGACCTCAACCGGTCGCTGATCATGATGATCCGCGACTGGCTGGCGATCACCACCCCCATCGTCGACAGCCGCGACCACCCGCAGATCATCGGCCACAAGACCGACATGCTGATCCAGATGTGCCAGGCGGTCGGCGCCGACCGCTACCTGTCCAACGAAGGCTCGCGCGTTTACGTCCAGGAGGATCTCATGGCCGAGGCAGGCATACTCCACTGCTGGCAGGTCTTCGACCACCCCGTCTACGACCAGGGCCGCCAGCCCTTCCTGCCCGACATGAGCGTCATCGACCTGGTGTTCTCGCTGGGCCCGGATGCCGGAGAAGTCGTCAAGAACTGCGGGCGCATCGAGCCGGGCGCCTGCATCCCGGCGGGGATGGTGCCATGAGCGCGGCGCTGACCATCGCCGGCCGCGCCGTCGGTCCCGGCCATCCGCCCTATGTCATCGCCGAGATGTCGGGCAACCACAACGGCGACCTCAACCGGGCGCTGGCGCTGATCGATGCGGCCAAGGCGGCCGGTGCCGATGCGGTCAAGCTGCAGACCTATACCGCCGACACCATGACCATCGACCACCACGGTCCCGGCTTCGATATCGAAGGCGGGCTGTGGCACGGGCGGAACCTCTACGAGCTGTACCACGAGGCTCATACCCCGTGGGACTGGCATCCCCGGCTGTTCGAGCACGGCCGCCGCATCGGCATCACCGTGTTCAGTACCCCGTTCGATTCCACCGCGGTGGCCTTTCTCGAGGAGCTGAACACGCCGGCCTACAAGATCGCCTCGTTCGAGGTGATCGACCTGCCGCTGATCGAGGAAGTGGCGCGCACCGGCAAGCCCATCGTCATGTCCACCGGCATGGCGACGGACGCCGAGATCGCCGAGGCGCTGGAAACCATCCGCAGCCATGGTGGGTCGCAGGTGGTGCTGCTGCACTGCGTCAGCGGCTATCCCACTCCGGTGGCCGAGATCAACCTGCGCCGCATCGCCGCCCTGGCCGAACGCTTCGGCGTCTCGGTGGGGCTGTCCGACCACACCATGGGCACCGCGGTGCCGGTGGCGGCGGTGGCGCTGGGGGCGGTGATGATCGAGAAGCACTTCACCCTGCGTCGCGCCGACGGCGGTCCCGACGCCGCATTTTCGCTGGAGCCGGGCGAGCTGGCCGCCCTGGTCGAGGGCACCCACATCGCCTGGGAGGCGCTGGGCAGCCCCGAATGCCGCCTCAAGCCCAGCGAGGAGCGCAGCGCACAGTACCGGCGCTCGCTTTACGTGGTCGCCGACATCAAGGCCGGCGAGGCGTTCACGCCTGACAACCTGCGCGCCATCCGGCCCGGCTTCGGCATGCCGCCGAAGATGCTGGCCAAGGTCATGGGCCGGCGCGCCGCCCGCGACCTGGCCCGCGGCACCCCCCTGGCCGAGGACATGGTCGGCCCATGAGCAGCGACCCCGTCGTCTATTTCGCCCATCGCGGCACGATGCAGAACGTGCTGGCCCGCATGGCCGAGGAGATGGCGGCGGCACTGGACGGCACCGGGTTGGAGGGGCGGCTGTTCGACCCGGCCGGGCCGTCGCTCGCCACCTTTGCCGCCGACTTCAACGCCGGCCGGGTGGCCGGACTGGTGTCGGTCAACATGTACAATGCCCTGCCGCCGGAAGTGCTGGCGGTGTGGAACGCCTGCGGGTTGCCGGCGTTCTTCTACTGCACCGACCATCCCTATCTGGGCTGGGAGGGCTATCGCCAGGTGCTGGACACGTGGCGCAATCCCCTGTTCAGCATGACCGGCGAGGACGAGGTGGCGCTGGCTGGCCGTCTGTTCGGCCAGCCCGAGCGCTTCCAGGTTCTCCGCCAGGGGGCAGTCCCCCATGCCGAAGCCCCATGGCAGGGGCGCGACATAGACCATCTGGTGATCGGCAACAATCCCATTCCGGTTTGGTTTCCCGGCATCCACGACCCCGAGGCGTTTCGCAACACCTGGCCGCTGCTGGGCGGTCCCGTGACCTCGGCCAGGCTCAACCGCATGGTCGAGGACAACCGCGCGGACCCGCGCAAGCCGCTGGCCGACCTGGTCGACGATGCGGTCGGCGACGAGCCGGTCGAGCTGGCCGAGAAGATCCGGCTGGGCAAGATCCTTGGCCTTTACCTGTGCGCCCACGTCCGTGCCTGGGCCCTGCACGTGCTTTTGCAGACCGATACGGTGGTCGCGGGCATGGGCTGGGAATACCTGGAGGTCCCGAACCGCCGCGGCCGGCTGATCGGCGGGGTGGACAGCCGCGAGACCATGGCGCTGACGGCCCGTGCCCGTCGGCTCTACAACCTCAGCCCGGCCATGTTCTCGTGCAGCGAGCGGTTGCTCGAGGCGGTGGCGCTGGGCACCCCGGTGGTGACCAACCGCTCGGCATTCCTGCAGCGGACGTTCGGGGATTGCCTGTCCACCTTCGACACCCTCGACGAACTGGTCGCCATCGTCACCGCCTGCGAGCCCGAGGACGTGGTCCGCGAACGCGTCGCCCGCGCCCGCCGAATCTTCCTGGCTGGGCACACCTGGGCCCACCGGGCCCGCGTCATTGCCGAAACGCTGCGAACCGTGCCGCCAGCGCGCGGCTGATGGCCGCCACCACCCCATCCCACTGGCCGAGGTCCTCTTGCCGGAACAGGCGCAGCGAGGGATAGGCGGGGGTGGTTTCGCCGCCCGACCAGCGCCAGTCGGCCAAGCGCTGCAGCATGACCCAGGCCGGGCGGCCCATGGCGCCCGCAAGGTGGGCGACGGCGGTGTCGACGGTCACCACCAGGTCAATCTCGGCCAGCACGGCGGCGGTGGCGGCGAAGTCGACCAGCAGTGGTGACAGATCGTTCACCCCCGGCGGACAGTCGGCGGCGGCGGCACCCACCTGCAGGCTGTAGAAGGTTATGCCGGGCACGGCCAGGAGCGGGGCCAGGGCGCCGACCGGCACGTGGCGGGCGTCGTCGGTGCCGGGGTTGCCCGACCACATCAGTCCCACCGCCGGCCGTTCGACCGTTGCCGGTGGGCGCGAGACCGGGGCCAGCCACGGCTGGCCGGGCCAGGCCAGCGGGTCGGTCACTCCCAGGCGCAGCGGCAGGCTGGACAGGGGAAGATGGGCGTCGGCCGCCGGCGGCGGGTCGGAGAACCCCGACGCGCCCGCCGCACCGGGCACCGCGGCGGCCAATTGCGCCAACGGATCTTGCACGACCAGCAGGGGCACGGCGCCACGCGCCGCCAGGGCCGGCAGGTGGCGCAGGAACATCAGGGCGTCACCGATCCCCTGGTCGTTCCACACCAGCACCCGCGTTCCCGCCGGCTCCGTCCCGCTCCATTCGGACAGGCCCCAGGGCGCTTGCGGCGCCCCGGGCAGCATGCGGCGCCATTCGTACTCGGCCAGCCCCTCTGCCCAGCGTCCCTGCTTCATCAGCAGCAGCGACAGGTTCCAGTGGGCGTCGACCGAGCGGGGATCCAAGGCCAGCGCGCGGCGAAAGTCTGCTTCGGCCTCGGCCGGGCGACCCGAGGCATCCAGGGCCAACGCGCGGTTGACCAAGCCCGGCCCATGGTCGGGGCGAAGCGCCAGTGCGGCATCGTGGGCGGCAATGGCGCCGGCCCGCTCGCCGCGGCGATACAGCAGGTTGGCGAGGTTGTAATGGGCGTCGGCGTCGTCGGGACGATGGGCCAGATGGGCGCGGTAGGCGGCCTCGGCACCGCCCCAGTCGCCCAGCTCGGTCAACGCCCGGGCCAGGTTGTAGCCGGCCGCCGGATGCGCCGGTGCGAGCCGCAGGGTGCCGCGCCAGGCTTCTGCGGCTTCGGCCGGGCGGCCGGCCTGGATCCAGGCGACGCCCAGCGCAAAGGCAATGTCGGCATCATGGGGCAGCAGCCGGGCGGCGGAGGCGAAGGCGGCGGCAGCCTCGGCGAAGCGGCCGCGGGCGAGCAGCGCCATTCCCTCGGCGGCGGCCGCCCGCCCGTCCACGGGTCAGGCTCCGAGCACTTCGGCGAGTGCTTCGACCACCCGTGCGACGTCGCCGTCGGTCATGGCCGGGAACAGCGGCAGGGTCAGGCAGTCCTGGTAGTAGGCGTCGGCCCCCGGCAGCGTCTCCACGCCGTAGCGGCCGGCATAGTAGGGTTGGCGATGGACCGGCAGATAGTGGACCTGGCTGCCGATGCCGCGTGCAGCCAGCTCACGCATCACCCGGGCGCGGTCCAGGCCCAGGGCGGCAAAGGCAATGCGCACCACGTAGATGTGCCAGACGGGCCGGCAGCCGGGAACCCGGCCCAGCGGAGCCACCTTGGGTGCCAGCGGGGCCAGCAGCCGGTCATAGGTCTCGGCCAGGGCGCGGCGGGCCTGGCCGAAGCGGGGCAGCTTCCTCAACTGGCTGAGGCCCAGCGCGCAGGCAATGTCGCTGGCCCGGTAATTGTAGCCCAGCTCGACCATCTCGTAGTACCAGGGGTTCGGCCGTCCGTCGCCATCGAAGGCCTGGGCGGGGTTTTCGAACTCCTCGGCCTGGCGCACGATGCCGTGGCTGCGCACGCGCCGCATGTGGCGGGCAAGCTCGGGATCGTTGGTGGTCACCGCTCCGCCCTCGCCCATGGCGACGGTCTTGACCGGATGGAAGCTGAAGCACGCCATGTCGGAGTTGTCGCAGGCCCCCACCGGCGTGTCGCCCATGCGGGTGCCGATGGCGTGGCAGGCATCCTCCACCAGCCGGATGCCGCGCGGCCGGCATACGCCTGCCAGGGCGGCCATGTCGACCGCCTGTCCGGCGACGTGGACGGGAAACACGGCCTTGACCGGCTTGCCGGCGCGCTCGATGGCGGCTTCTACGGTGGCGGGCGTGACGAGAGCGGTTGCCGGGTCGACATCGCAGAACACCACCTCGGCGCCGACGAAGCGTGCGGCGTTGGCGGTGGCGACGAAGGTGATGGCGGGAACGGCCACCACGTCGCCCGGCCCGAGCCCGAGCGCCATGGCAGCCAGATGCAGGGCGGCGGTGCCGCTGTTGCAGGCCACCGCGTCGGCGGCGCCGGTCTCGGCCGCCAGTGCCTGCTCGAAGTCGTCGACCGCCGGTCCCGAGGTCAGCCAGTCACCCCGCAGCACCCGCACCACCGCGTCGACGTCGTCGTCATCGATGGCGTGGCGGCCGTAGGGGAGGAGGCCGGGGGTGCTCATCGGCTCTTGGCGATGAGGTCCTTCAGGCCGGCCTCGTCCAACCACTCGGTGTTGTTATCGCTGGAATAGCGGAAGCCGTCGGTAACCGGCAGGGCCCCGTCGTGCAGGATGCTGCTCGTCCACGGCGCCGACGACGGCAAGATGACGTAGCGGTCGGCCAACTCGACGGTGTCGCGGGCATGGTCCTCGGTGATCATCACCTCGTGCAGCTTCTCGCCCGGGCGGATGCCGATATAGGCGTGGGGCAGGCTGGGCGCGATGGCCTTGGCCAGGTCGATGATCTTCATGCTGGGGATCTTGGGGATGAAGATCTCGCCGCCGCGCATGCGCTCCATGCACGACAGGACGAAGTCGACGCCCTGTTGCAGCGTGATCCAGAACCGGGTCATGCGGCTGTCTGTGATCGGCAGCTTGTCGGCACCCTCGGCGACCAGGCGCTCGAACAGGGGCACCACGCTGCCGCGTGACCCGACCACGTTGCCGTAGCGCACCACGGCGAAGCGGCAGCCGTCGGCACCGGCCAGGCTGTTGGCCGAAACGAAGATCTTGTCCGACGCCAGCTTGCTGGCCCCGTACAGGTTGATGGGGTTGACCGCCTTGTCGGTCGACAACGCCACCACGGTCTTGACCCCGCTGCGCATGGCCGCCAGGGCGACGTTCTCGGCGCCGTTGACGTTGGTGTGGATGCATTCGGTGGGGTTGTATTCGGCGATGGGCACGTGCTTGAGCGCTGCGGCGTGGATGACCACGTCGATGTCGCGCATGGCCATCTCCAGGCGGTCGCGGTCGCGGACGTCGCCGATGAAGTAGCGCATGCACGGGTTCTTGCGCGGGTCGAACACCTGCGCCATTTCGTACTGCTTCAACTCGTCGCGGGAATAGACGACCAGACGGCGCGGCTTGTAGCGCTCGAGCACGGTCTTGACGAACTGCTTGCCGAACGACCCGGTGCCGCCGGTAATCAGGATGGAACGTCCGTCGAGCGCGATGTTAGACGCAAACTTGTCTTGGCTGGACAACATTGCCCCCGTCTGTCAGTGGTCAGGCCGATTGGATATCCAACATCGATCCGGCCTCGGCCTTGGCCTCTGCCGGCTGCTCGGCGGCGGCCTTGGCCGCCAACTCGGCGCTGGCCAGCAGGCCGTTGGCGATATTCCGGTTGATGTCGATGAAGACCTGAACCTTTGTCGGGTTCGGGTTGATAAGCGCTTCGACGGACTGGCGGTCGACGAAGTTGCACAGGTTCAGCATGTTCTGGCGAAGGTCGTCGGGGACGTTGCACTCTTCAAGGCTCAGATTGGCCTGGAACAGGGTCCACAGGCGCCAGTTCAGGCGCAGAGCGTCCTTCAGTGCCTCGATGGAATCGGGCGACTGGCTGGCCGCATGGATTCGGCGCGCGGCCTCGACCAGTGCCCATGCCTCGGTCTGGGCCGGATTGCCCGGCTGGGGCACGGCATTGTAGCCGGTGGACGCATCGTAGCCTCTGGTATCGGACGGCATGTCAGCCTCGCTTGGTGAATAATCCCGGGAAGCCGTAACTGGCCGGGCGCTGCCTTCGGTGCCATTCCTGGCGGACCGGAGCGCTATCAGGATTGCAGCGTATTGGTAAACATCAGGTGAAGAGGCTGACCACCGAACCGGGCTGGCTCGCAGGAGTGAGCGACAGGCGCTGCGTCAAGGCATCAGCCATGGACTGCGCCCCTTCGAAGGACAGCGACAATGCCTGCAGCATGTAGCTGTACTGCTGCTTCAGCTTGGCGATCTCGCCTGCGGCCGTCGCCTGGTCAAGCGTCTGCTGTGCCGCGATCTGGGTGTCGATCTTGTCGATGCCCACCTGGGTCTGGGACATGATGGACACCAGGGCGTCCGAGCGGGTCTGCAGGGATGTCTGCACCACTCCGACCCGGTTGATGGCATCGGTTATCGCCGAAAGCGCATCGGTCTGGCTGGCGAAATCCGAATAGCTGGTGGCCTTGGTGGTGGTTCCGTCGGGATTGGTGACCCGGACCACGCCGTCGCGCTTGAGGAGCTCGGTCCCGTCGGAAACGTACAGGCCGATGGCGCTGCCGTCGGTCAGCTGCAGGTTGTTGCCCAGTTGGTTGATGCCGTCGAGAATGCTGTTGAACTCGCTCGGATCACCCGCGGCCGCCGCGGTAACCGCGGTGTTGAGCCGGCCGACGGCGTCGCCCAGCGCGTTCATGGCATAGGTGTTGGACAACATCGACTGGCGCAGCGGGTCGATATCGTTGGCCACCGACACCAGCCGTTGCCGTTCGACCTGGATCTGCGGGTCGATGGTGGTCGACATGCTGTTCTGAACCTCGGTGATCTTCTGGTTCAGCCGGTCGATGATGGAGTTCTGCAGCAGGTTGAACTGCAAATTGAAGTTTGGCCGGGCCGCGGCTGCGGCAGCCTGCGCCAGTCCCTGCGCCATGTTGGGCGTCGAACCCACCAGCGGGGTTTGAGAGCTGGAGTTGGCGAGGGCCCTCATGTTGAGGGCCGACGAGAGGTTAGAGGCTCCCGAGATCGGGTCGCTGGCCATTTTCGGCCTCCATCAACCGATTGCCATTCTGGCGCTATCCTATGATAGCGCCAGTTGGTTAACGGTTTCAATATTGCCGGACGTTTGTGCCTAGCCTTCGGGCGGCAGCAGCGCACCCTGGATGAGCGCCTGCTCGAAGGCGCGGGTGAACAGTTCCGTATTGCACAGCGGCATGTTGCCGATGTTGGCCAGCAGGTCGCCGCGGAGCGTCACCGGCATCTGCGGCGTCTGCGCCATCGAAGCGGCGATGCTGAGATAGTGATGGTCGTCGTCGGCGATCCAATGGCCCTGGCCGGCCTGGGCCAGGACGCCGGCGGTGCGGGCGTGGGCCAGGCGGTTGCCGTGGCGCACCACCACCGGAACCCCCATGGCCAACGCCTCGGCCACCTCGAACGGGTCGGGGATTTGCGGGCTGGCCAGCAGGATGTCGATCTTGGACCAGAAAGGCTCGACGGTCCGGCCGGGCTCGGGCAGGTCGACGATGATGCGGTCGGCGACGCCGTAATGGTCGAAGGTGGTAAACAGGGCTTCCAGCACCGGCTGGGTCAGCTCGATGCCGTTGCCGAAGCGCAGCCGCGAGTCGCGCACGGTGTTCAAGATGCGGGCCCAAAGCTCGGCCGCGGCGGGGATGCGGGCCAGGTCGAGGGTGGCGCCGAAGGTGACGTATCCGTTGGCCGCTGCAGGGGCCTCGATGGCCTCGGCCGCAGACACCATGATGGCGCTGCGCGGCATGCAGAACACGCCGCCGGGCATCTCGAGCACCTGGACGCCTTCGGGCAGGGCATTGCGCGAGACCGGGTCGACCAGCACGCAGTCGATGCCGCCGCCGCTGGCTTCTGCCGACAGCCAGGCCACCTGCAGTGGGGCCGGATGCTGGCAGATGATGTTGGGGCGGGCACCGGGGGTCATGCCGGTCATGTCCACCAGGACGTCGACTCCTTCGCCGGCGATGATATGAGCGGCGGTGAAGTCATCGACCTCGCACAGCTCGCGCCAGTTGGCCACCTTGCCGCGCAGGCGCGCGGTGGCGTCGGTGTCGTGCAGGTACAGCTGGTAGACCGACGCCTCGACATGGGCGCCGTCGTGGTTGTCGAGGACCGCCTCGACCTGGTCCAGGTAATGGGTGATCGAGTGGTCGTTGAGCAGGTAGGCGATCTTGAACTTGCGCCCCAGGAAGTCGGCAGCCTGCGGCGCCCGCAAGGGGGTGGCCGCCAGGCCGCGGGCACGGTCGCGCCACTGCCCGACCAGGGCCGCGCGGACAGCCGCCTTGTCGTCGGGCAAGCGGTCGAAGGCGTGGATGACGCGGGCCAGCACATCCCAATTGTCGGGTGCACGCTGGACGGCGGCCTCGCCCATCTCGATGGCGTCGGCCATCTCGCCGCAGTTCATCAGGGCCTCGGCCAGCAAGGCCGGGACATCCGGGTCGACATCGTTCATGGCCAGGCACGCGCGCAGGGCGTCGGCGGCCTGGTGGTGGCGGTCGCGGTGCATCAGCACGCGGGCGAACAGCCGCATGCACTCGACATTGTTCGGGTTGAGGCGCAGTTCGCTTTCGCACTGGTCCTGGGCGCGCTCGTAGTTCTTGGCCATGTAGGCGAAGAACGCCTCCTGGTAGTAGCCTTGCAACGACGAGGCATCCAGCGCCGCCTCGGGGTGGGTCAGCCGGTCGGGGGCGTACTTCGACAGCAGCGGATGGGACTGCTGGGCGTAGGTCAGCTTGGCGTGGAAGATGCTGTCGGCCAGGTGGCCGACGGCGGCGTACAGGCTGGCGAGGGCGGCGGAGAACTCGCGGACGTCGGGGGCGACCTGGTGGCCCTGCTTCATGCACTCCAGTGCATCAGCCAGGCGGTTCATGCGCAGCGAGATAAGGCCCATGAGGTAGAGGTATTCGAACCTTTGCGGGGCCAGTTCACGCGCCTTGAGACACAATCCCAGCGCACCTTCCGCATCGGCTTCGGAAAGCAGCTCGAAGCCCCGCCCAACAAGGTCGGCAACTTCGTCTGTCGGCTGGTTCTGGTCCTTGTCCATGGCTTTTTCCTCATCATTCTGATGGGTTGACGCTATGCGCACGCCGGATCATACACTGTCGTCCGAAGGGTGCAATTATGGGCAAAGGGTCGTTAATGAATTCTTTGCCGGGGTCGGACTCGGAGTGCTCGCGGCAATCTCTGCTCGAAGCGGTGGAACGCGACCCTGCCAATGTCCAGGCACTGCATCAGTTGGGGATCGTCACCGCCCAGGGCGGTGACTTCGTCGCCGCGGAGGGCTGGTTCCGCCGTGCGCTGGCCATCGCCCCCAGCCAGCCGGACCTGATCAGCTCCCTGGCCTTCCTGTTGAGCGAGGCCGGCCGCCACTGGGAGGCCATCGACCTGTTCAAGCAGGCAGTGACCCTGGACCGGCGCAACGAACGGACGCTGTACGGCATCGCCAACGCATACCTGCGCAAGGGCGACCTGGCCGAATCGGCCTTCTGGTGGCGCCAGCTCATCGCCGTCGCTCCCGACACCGCCGACGCCCATTTCAACCTGGGCCTGGTCTGCCGCCGCATGTTCGACCACCAGCAGGCCGCGCGCGAGATCGGTGCCGCCATCGCCCTGATGGCGCCCGATGCGCCGCGCCTGGCGTTCGCGCACTACATGCGCGGCCTGACGCTGCTGGCCATCGGCGAGTGGAAGGAAGGCTGGGCCGAATACGAGTGGCGCCTCAAGGATGCCATGAAGTCTCAGGCCGACAACTTCGATGCCATCGCGCCTCGCTGGGACGGCCGCCCGATGCCCGGCCAAAGGCTTTTGGTCCACGCCGAACAGGGGCTGGGCGACACCATCAATTTCTGCCGCTATCTCAAGTTCCCCATGTTCGACGGCACGGTGGTCATCCTGCATTGCCAGGAACCGCTGAAGCAATTGATGGAGACCTCGTTCGGTCGCGGGCTCGTGGTGGTTTCGGGCGAAAAGGTGCCCGAGTGCGACGCGCAGCTGCCGCTGATGAGCATGCCGCACACGCTGGCCGGCCGCTTCGGCAGCGCCATTCCCGCCGAGGTTCCGTATCTCGCCGCCTCTCCCGAACGTGTAGCCGTCTTCGCCGCGGAATTGGAGCGGCTGGCGCCCGGACGCCGGCGCATCGCCATCGCCTGGCGCGGCAATCCCAAGAACCCGTCGGACGGCGAGCGCTCGATCGAGCCTGAGGTGTTCGCGCCGCTGTTGACCCTGGATGCCGAATTCTTCGCCATCCAGCCCGGTGCCGACATCGGTGAATTCCGGCGGTTGGGCTACGACAACGTTCACGACCTCAGCGGGCTCATTACCGATTTCGCCGATACCGCGGCGGCGGTGCAGGCGCTGGACGGGCTGATTGCCGTCGACACCTCGGTCGCGCACCTGGCCGGAGCGCTGGACAAGCCGGCGTGGGTCTTGTTGGCCCACCTCAACGACTGGCGCTGGGGCCTGTTCGGTCACATGACGCCCTGGTACCGGTCGGTCCGCCTTTATCGGCAGGCCCGTGCGGGGGACTGGCCCAGTGCGCTGATCCAGCTGGGGCGGGACTTCGCCGCATGGCTGGTGCG
This sequence comes from Actinomycetota bacterium, assembly GCA_050260215.1. GTDB lineage: Bacteria > Pseudomonadota > Alphaproteobacteria > Rhodospirillales > Magnetospirillaceae > JBLNBU01. The sequence continues at coordinate 2,226 of JBLNBU010000279.1, read as the reverse complement.
ACGGACGGGCTGACCCCGGGTCAGAATTCCGACGGTTGCCCCTGGGGCGACACCAGCCAGGGGCCGCGTTCCTTTCCGGCGTCCAGGTCTTCCATGAAGCCGATGACGTGGTCGGTGAACTCGTCCAGGGCCTGTTCGATCAGCTTGATCATCAGGGGGTCGACCCGCTCCAACGCGTCTTCCGGGACCCGGTTGTGGTACCAGGTGGTCAGGATCATGACCTGCATGCCGCTGCCGCGAATATAGTGGTGGCAGGGCCGCGCCTGAGGGACCATCAGCAGGGCCATGGCCTTCTCGATCGCTTCGCGGGTGCCTGACGACGCGGCGAAGGCCTCCTTGAGCGCGGCGCGCAGGTCGACCGATTCCTGACGCAACCGTTCCAGCGACCAGGCTGTGTGAAGGTTCTCCTCGCCATAAGGCGACATCAGGGCCAGCAGCGAGTCCAGCTCGTCCTGCTTGCTGGTCTTGGGTTCGGCAAAGGTCAGCGTGCGGGCAAGGCGGGGGGTGGTGCCGCGGATGAACGCCCCGTCGCTGGTGTTGAACACCCTGAGGCCCATCTTCTGGGTCTGGACGATGGCCTGTTCAAAGGCGTCGCGCGACCAGTTCAGCACGTAGTCGGAAAAGACGGTGCCGCCGAAGTTGCCGGGGACCGGCCGCTCCATCTTGCCGTCGTAATCCATGGCGTCGGCCATGTAGGGGGAGCCGGCGGCATGGTGGCAGTCGGCGTTGCGCGAGCCCAGGTCGACGCCGAACAGGTAGATCTCGCGGTACCCCAGCGTCAGCGCCAGCCCGAACCCGGTGTTGGTCACCGACGGGTAGGCGTAGGGCATGTAGGTGTCCTGATCGAGGCAGAACAGCGGGAACGACGCCAGCCCCCCGCGCATGAACAGCACCGAGCGGTCGAACAGCGCGGTGACCCGCGGGTCGATGGTGCACGAGGCCATGAGGACAATGCCCTCGAGCCCCCACTTGTCCTGCGCCGCCTTGATGTAATCGTAGATTTCGGGGCCGTTCTCGAGGACGACGAAGATGTCCGGGCGCAGGCCGAACCGGAGCAGTGCCGGCAACGAGGTTCCGCACGAAACCACCAGCGCCCTGTCGGCGAGCCGGCGGAGATCCTCGATGGTGTTGTCAAGCGACGGGCCCGACCCGACAAGGCATACCGGCCACTGCCGCGCCGCACTCTGGTTGCGGAAGATCAGCGGCTCGGCCTTGCTCAGGTTGAGATAGGCGTTGCGCACCATGCGGACTTCGTCGTCCATGAACCCAAGCCCGGAGAAGGCCAGCGCCATGTCCTTCATCAGGCCGTCGAGGACGACCCGGTAGTGGTCGTTGGGATAGTGCTGGTAAAAGCAGGTGCCCTCGGTCAGGCACGGATTGGTGGCCCGCATCCACTCACGGATGGTGATGGCGGTCGTCGACAGGTCCACCTGGGTGATGAAGTGGACGCGCATCCCCTTCAGACGCTGGGCGTCGAGCACCTGGCTCCAGTCGAACACGAACAGGGAGTGGTAGACGAATTCCAGGTTGGCTTCGACCAGGAACAGGTTGCGGCACTTGGTGTGCGCGATCAGCGCCGGCAGGTGGAAGCCCAGGCCGACGCCCAGGCAGACCACGTGGAAGGCTTCCTGGCGCACGATCAGTTCGGTGGTCTTGACCTTCTCGGTGGCCAGAAGTTCCTCGAGCTGGACGTAGAACTTCTCGCCGTGGCGGTCGTAGCTCGAGTAGTTGGGGGCATTGAGGAACAGTCGATAAGGCGCCCGGCTCCACTCGGCGAACTGCTGCTCCGCCGCGGCCTTGCCGCCGGTCCCGTAGAGGGGGACGCCCTGGAACTCGATGTCCCAGTCGTCGTCGCCGCGCTCGACCAGCGTGGAGTGGGGCTTGTCGATGCCCTCGAGTTGCTTGGCGAACCCCGGCGCCCACTTGGCGATCAGCGCGATGTTGGCCTCGTATAGCTCGCGCCGCTTGGCGTCGCTGCTCGGTGCCTCGGCTGCGCTCGGACAGTTGCCAGCATCGTCCATGGACAATTCTCACCTTATCTCGGGGCGAAGGGTTCACATGCCAGAAAGGAAAATCGATGGCAAAACAAAAAGGGGGAGGACGACGTCCTCCCCCCAATCGGCTTCAAGCCACGCTAGGATTAGCGGAACAGACCCAGGACGGCCTGTTCGGCCTGGCCGGCGAAGGACAGCGCCTGGATGCCCAGCTGCTGACGGGTCTGCAGCG
>JBLNBU010000278.1:0-10573 GCA_050260215.1 Actinomycetota bacterium | reverse complement strand
GCTCCGTGCTGGTGCGCGAAGGGGGGTTCTGATCAGGTGGCGGGCAGGGTGAAGGCGGCGACGGTGCCGCCCCCTGCGGCCTCGTCCAGCCAGGCGCGGCCGCCGCGGCTTTCCACCATGCGCCGCACGATGGCCAGGCCGATGCCGGTGCCGCCGACCAGGGGGGCGGGGCCCAGGCGCTCGAACACCTGGAAGGCTCGTTCGCGCTTGTCGGGCGGGATGCCGATGCCGTTGTCGACCACCCGGAAGGTGACGACCCCGTCCGCGGTCTCGGCCGCAACGACGATGTGGGGTTCCATGTCTGTGTGGCGGTAGCGCAGGGCGTTTTCCAGCAGCACGCCGAAAATCTCGGCCAGGCGGGCCGGGTCGATGGCGGCGTCGGGCAGGGTCTGGGTTTCGATGCGGGCGTGACTGAGTTCGATCTCGGCGGCCAGCCGGCGCAGGGCGGTGGCCACCGCCCGGTTGGCATCGGCCCAGGGCTCGGCCGTGCGCGGCTGGTCGGCGGACAGGTAGACCTCGATGTCGCGCAGCAGCTCGCGCAGGTGGCGGCCGTCGCGGTCCATCTGGTTCAGGGCCTTTTCCACCGACGGGTCGGCATCGCTGCCCACCGTCGAGCGCAGCAGCTGCGAGTAGGTCACCAGGCGGCGCACCGGTTCCTGCAGGTGATGGGCCGAGATCTCGGCCAGGCGCATCAGCTCGCCGTTGGCGCGATCGAGGCGTTGGAGCAGGCGGACATGCTCGGCCTTCTCGGCGGCAAGGGCAACGGCCATGTGGTTGAAGTCGCGGGTCAGGCGCGACACCTCGTCGACGCCGCGGTCGTCGGGCAGGGCGACCTCGGGCTCGCCGGCGGCCATGCGGTCCATGGCGGCCGACAGCAGCGCCAGCCGCCCGGTCATGGAGCGCACCAGCAGCCAGGCCAGCAGGGCGCCCAGCACGATGGCGGCGACGGTGTAGGCGGCGCCCTTGCCGACCACCGCCTGCAACTCGGCCTGCACGGGGGCGGTGTCCAGGATCACCCGGGCATAGCCGATGCGCCGGCCGCCGACCAGCACGGCACTCAAGGAATCGACGGTACCGTCGTGCCACAGCTGGGAATCGCCGCCCTCGTCGAGGGTGGCGAACAGGTGGCGGCTGGGCTCGTCGGTCAGCGTCAGATTGAACAGGGCCGGGTCGCTTGAGGCCAGCACCCGGCCTTCGGCGTTCAGCACCAGGGCCAGGCGCAGGTTGCCCTGGGCCTTCAGGTTGCCGACCAGCTCGCCCAGGCCGTTGAGGTCGTTGGTCAGCAGCCACTGCATGGAATTGAGCGACAGGTTGTCGGCCAGGCCGCGGGCCTCGGCCGAAAGCTGCGCCTCCATGAAGCGCTGCTGGCGGCCCAGCATGTCGGCCACCACCAGTCCCATCAGCACCACATGCAAAACCACCACGCCGCCGATCAGGCGCCGGCGGATGCTGCCGCCCAATGCGCGGCTGATGCGGGCGATCCGGGTCACTTGGCCTTGGCCGAAGACTTCATCGAGGCGGGCAGGCCGATGACCCTGTCATAGCGGGCCAGGAAATCGGTCATCGCGTCGTAAGTGGCGTTGGTGGCCAGCTCGAAATGGGCCTGGTCCTGCTTGAACTGGGACTGGTCCAGGGTGGGGTCCTTGTCCATGCCGGCCAGCACCTCGGCCACCTTGCGGGCCAGGGCGGGATTGACGTCGGCGCGGGCGACGATGCCGTTGTGGGGCAGCGACGGAGTGCGCCACAGCACCTCCATCTCGGCCGCCTTGTCGGGATTGTCACGCGACCAGATGCGCCAGAAGCGCACGGTGGTGCCGCAGGCCTCGGCCTCGCCGGTGTAGCAGTTGAGGATCGACGAGAACTGCGATCCGACGTAGCGGATCCGGGTGTCGCGGTTGACGTCGAGATCGTGGTCGGCCAGATACAGCAGCGGCAGCATGGTGCCGGCCACCGCCGTCTGCGACGGGAAGGCCAGCGTGCGCCCGTACAGGTCGACCGGCTTGCGGAATCCCTTGGTGGTGCGGGCGACGATCAGGCCGCGGAAATCCTCGTCCGGGGTCATCTTGGCGATGACCTTGTAGCCGTAGGCGATGGCCAGCACCGTCTCGTACGGATTGGGCATGGCGAAATGGAAGGCGCCCGCGGCCATTTTGGCCTCGAAGTCGGGATAGTCGCGCGACGCTTCGATGCGGAAGCGCGAGCCCGGAATGTGCGCTTCCAGGTACGCGGCGATCGGCTCGTAGGCCTGGAACAGGTCCTGGGGATTGGAATAGGGGTGGATGCCGAACACCCACACCGTGTCCGTCTGCCCCTGTCCCTGGGGCCTGTAGCCCTGGGCGGCGCCGCCGCCGGCCCACAGCGAGCAGATCAGGGCGAGCACACCGAACAAACGTGCATATGCGGACATGGAAAACCCGGTCCCGTCAGCCACCTCATACCGATGGCATATTATCATCCGATCGCCAGTTTCCGTAACCCCCTTCTGCATTAACCTGGGCGTTCTTAACTAAAGACTCATGCGCTTGCTGTACCCTAAGAAGCGTGAGTTTATGCCGTCAGAACGACGGAGGTTGTCATGATCCCTCGCCCCCTCGTCGGTGCCGTCGCCGCCTATATCGCCCGTTACGGGTACTCGCTGATCACCGCCCCGCGTGACCTGGTCCGCCAGGCCATCGAAGCGGTCTCGGGCAATTCGGCCGTCCTGGCCCGCTGACCGCCCATGGCCGGGCCGTAGCTCCAGGCAACACAATTCGTCACCGTTTCGAACAAGGCGTGGGTGGGGTGGGGCTGCCGGCGGGACTAAGGTTGAAGGTGGAAATGGTTTCCCCCCAGCCATCGACCAGGAGCCCCGCCATGACCCGCCCCGTCAACCGAGAGATCGGCCTTTACGCCCAGGCGATCGCCGATCCCGTGCTGATCCGCGAGACTATCGCCGAACTGCGCGACATGGCCACCCGCCGGGCGGGCGAGCCGGGGGCGCACGCCTTCGCCGCCGCTGCCGACGATCTTGAAGACCTCATCGCCGCGGTGCGGGGCGAGGTGATCCCCTTTCGCAAGGCGGGCTGAAGGCTATTCTTCGCTGAACGACCACGAACAGTCGGAGAGTTCGACCGAGAACGTGATGCGGGGGGATTGCCACAGCGACTTGTCGTCGATGTAGGCCAGGGCGGCGTGATACATCATCACCTCACGCACCACCGGGTTGGCGGTGGCGCAGATGGCGGGCATCAAATCCTCGACCGCGCGCGGGGGGATCTGGCCCAAGGCCTCGTCCAGGCTGACTTCGGCCCCTTCGCCGCCGACGGTGACGGTGCCGTCGACATCCTCGGCAAGCAGGTGGATTTCCATCGGGCCGATCTCTCCGGGCAGTTTACCCCTTGATGTGAGGCCGGCCCGGCGGCCGCGTCAACCCTACTTGGTCCGCGGCTCCGCCATCTTCTTGCGCATGACCTCGAGCAGAGCGTCCATCTTGCCGCCGTTGCTGCGCAGCACCGCGGTGAAGTCCTCGCGCATGGTGTTGGCCAGGCTGACGCCGCTGATGGTGATGTCGGCGATGAAGGGCGTGCCGTCGGGGCGGTCGCCGACCAGCCAGTCGACGTTGCTCGGCGTGTCGCCCGGCTTGTTGGTGACGGAATGGACGATGACGCGCTCGCCCTTGGATTCGGCCTCGCCGACCTCGAGGTAGACGTCGTCCGGCACCGTCTCGACGTCGGCCGCCCAGGTCGCCAGCAGGTAGTCGCCGATGGTGTCGCGGAAGCGGCTGCGGTCCTCGACGCTTGCGCGAGTCCAGTAGCGGCCCAGGATGTCCTGCGAGGTCAGCCCCAGGTCACCGAACTTGTTGATGAAGTCTCGCAGTTCGCCCCGGCGCTTGTCCTTCGGCATCTCGACGCTGAAGGTCGCCACCGCGGTCCGGAAGGTGTCGGCCACGTAGCTCTTGGCAGCGCCGACTTCCACGGCACCGGCCGGATGGTTGCCGGCCAGGCACACGAACAGTGCGGCGGCCAGGCCCGCCGCACTCCTCCGCACCAGGTGCATCACTTCTTGCTCCCGCCCGCCTTGAACGACTCGGACAGCGGCAGGTCCTTGTTGGCGATGTCGTTGGCGCGGCGCTGGCGATAGACGCTGCGCAGCGCGGCGTAGAAGTCGAGCGAGCCGCGCTCGAGCTCGTCGAGCGGGTCCAGGTACTGGGTGCGCTCGTCGACGACGCCGACGCCGGTCTTCGACGCGGTCGCCCAGGTGGCGATGTCCACATAGCCGACCGGATCGGCGACGTACTCGGCGCCGGTGCCGACGGCGTCGCGGGGATTGGACGGGCCGAAGAACGGCAGCATCAGATAGGGGCCATCGCCGACGCCCCAGACGGCCATGGTCTGGCCCAGGTCCTCGCTGTGATAGCGCGGGCCGTTGGTGTCGGTGACGATGTCGTACAGGCCGCCCAGGCCGGCGGTGCTGTTGAACATGAAACGCACCATGGTCTGCGCGGCGCGGTCGGGCTCGCCCTGCAGCACGTCGTTGATGAAGGTCATCGGCGCCCTGAGGTTGTTCAGCGCGTTGTGAATGCCCTTCTGCGCCACCTCGGGAACCTGCTCGTGATAGGTCTTGGCCACCGGCTTGGCGATGTTCCGGTCAAGCGCCATGTTGAAGTCGAAGATGGCGCGATTGGTCGGCTCGAGCGGGTCGTTGATGGCCTCGAACTCGGCGCGATCCTCGGGATCCGTCGGCACTTCGGCGCAGCCGGCGAGGAACGCCGCCACGGCGGTTGCAGCCAGGCACCCTACGAACGTCTTCATGACCAGAACCCCTTCCTTCATATCGGACCCCCTTCTCGGAGTCCCCCACCGGATCGCGCGCCGTCCGTGGCAATGTCGGGACGGAAAAGACAAAAAAGCGACCGTACTCCACCGTAGTACCGATTCTCTTCCGGTTTGTCGAGATCATCCGAAAGCGTATCGATGCGGCCGCCTCCCGAGGAACGGACTATGCTGAGGGTATGACTACTTCGCGGCGTTTGTGGAACTGCCGCGCACATCCCCGAGTTCGGGGCGGTACGGCGCCGTCAGGCCGGCCTGCGGCAGCGGAAGCGGTACATTCCTTCGAACAGGCGGGGATGGTGCTGTTCGATGCGGTGCCAGCAGGCCAGCGGCGATTCGCCGGGCCGCTCCCCGGCTTCGGCCAGCAGGCGGGCGGCCTGGGCGGGCGGCACCCCCAGGTCGACGAACTCCAGCCCCAGCTCGGCCAGGGCCGCCTCGATCGCCGGCAGGTCGAACTGGACCTCGCGGGCGTGGAATAAAAGGTCACGCACTTCCGACAGGGCGTAGAGGTCGGCCGAGGTGGCCGCCAGGGCGGCACCCGGATGGGCGCCGGCCATCAGCTCGCGGCGGAAGCGGCGGATGGACTGGTCGTCGTCGCCGATGCCGGAGCGGGCGATCAGCTCGCGGCAGGCGATGACCGCGGCGCGCGCGGTGCGGCTGTACAGCGACACCCGCATGGTGCCGCCCGGCTTCAACAGCCCGGCCAGCACCCGCCAGCCGGCCATGGGGTCGTCCATATGATGCAGCACGCCGGTACACTCGACCACGTCGAAGCGCCGGTCCAGACCGCCCAGGGCCAGGATGTCGGCCTGGGCGTAGTCGACGGTCGTCACCTTCAGCCGCCGGGTCATGCGCACCGCATAGGCCAGCGAGGCGCGGCTGATGTCGACGGCCAGCACCCGGGCCTGGGGGCCGTAGGTCAAGGCCGCCGCCACCGCCTGCTTGCCGGTGCCGCAGCCGGCCACCAGCACGTCCTCGACATGGGCGTGCGCGGGATCGGCCTCGGGCGGGGTCAGTCCCAGCCAGCGGGGATAGGGATGTTCCTCGTACTGGGCGGCCACCCGTTCCGAGACCTCGCCGCACAGGGCGGTCAGCACCGGGATCTCGGCCCGGGCCTGCGCCTCCTCGCGCGCGGCGCGGACCTCCTCGGCGGCGAAGGCGCGGGTGGCCGGTTCGGCCACCGGGATGCGCCGGCCCAGCTCGGTGAAGCCGGGCAGCCGGGCGAGCGGGCGATAAAGCGCCCAGGCCAGCAACTCGGGCCCTACCTTGGCGCGGTGCTCCATCCGGCCGGCCAGCTCGGTCCCCAATTCGGCCAGGGCGGCCTGCTCGGCCTCGGTCTCGAACCACACCCACTCGTTGTTGCGGCACTGCCGGGCCAGGGCGGCCAGGAAGGCCGGCGGCACGTCGCGCCAGCGCCGGTCCAGGATGACCAGCCGGCGCAGCTCGGTCAGCATCGCCTCGATCGCAGGGTCCAGGTTGACGGTGCGCGCCAGCATGGCCTGCAGCACCGGGTCGGCCATCACTGCCGCCCCCTCGGCCGACAGCAGCCAGGCGGCGCCGCCCCCCGCCAGGGCGCGGGCAAACGGCGTGGCCTGCAGATAGGCCAGCGCCAGCGCCAGCATCTGCTGGTGGTCGACGGTGTCGCAGGCGAAGACGGCCAGCAGCGCCTTGGCGCCGGGCCTCGTCGGCAGGGCGGCGCCGCCGGCCAGCGCCACCTGGGCGCCGATGCGGCCGATCAGCGCCAGGGCGCTCGCGTTCCTGCCGTCCGCTTCCAGCGCCGCCAGCACCGCGGCCGCCGCCTCGCCCAGCCGTCCCAGCCGGGCCAGGCAGTCGCCGACGCCGCACAGCACGCGCGCGTCCGCGGGCGCATCCAGCTGGGCCAGGCGGAAAAGGTCCAGCGCCTCGGCCGTCCGACCGTCGGCCAAGGCCGCCTCGGCCCCGGCCAGCGCCGCGGGTTGCCCCTTGGTCCGGGCGGCGGTCAGGCCGGCATGGGCGAGCAGGGACTTGGCGACTGTGGACATGGGGCCTCGGGCCGGGTGCGGGGGCGCCATTGTGCGCCAGCCGCCCGGCGGAAAAAAGCCCTCCCGCGGCAGTGGCGGTTGTTCTAATGTGGCCGCCCGGACGAACGGCTCGAGTTGCGAAAAAGACGATGGCTGCGCCCAAGAAAGCATTGATCACCGGCGTGACCGGCCAGGACGGCGCCTATCTGGCGGAGCTGCTGCTGGAAAAGGGCTACGAGGTGCACGGCATCAAGCGCCGCTCCTCGTCGTTCAACACCGCGCGCGTCGACCACCTCTACCACGACCCGCACGAGCGCGGCGTGCGCTTCTTCATGCACTACGGCGACCTGACCGATGCGACCAACCTGATCCGCATCATGCAGGAGGTGCAGCCCGACGAGGTCTACAACCTGGCCGCCCAAAGCCACGTCCAGGTCAGCTTCGAGACCGCCGAATACACCGCCAATGCCGACGCGCTGGGCACGCTGCGCCTGCTGGAAGCCATCCGCATCCTGGGCCTGAAGGACAAGACCCGGTTCTACCAGGCCTCGACCTCCGAGCTGTACGGCAAGGTCCAGGAGGTGCCGCAGCGCGAGACCACGCCGTTCTATCCGCGCAGCCCCTATGCCGCGGCCAAGCTGTACGCCTACTGGATCACGGTCAACTACCGCGAGGCCTATGGCTTTTATGCCTGCAACGGCATCTTGTTCAATCACGAGGGCCCGACCCGCGGCGAGACCTTCGTCACCCGCAAGATCACCCGCGCCGTCGCCGCCATATCCAAGGGCATGCAGGACAAGTTGTACCTGGGCAACCTGGATGCCAAGCGCGACTGGGGCCACGCCAAGGATTACGTGCGCGGCATGTGGCTGATGCTGCAGCAGCCCACGCCCGAAGACTTCGTGCTGGCCACCGGCGAGACCCACAGCGTGCGCGAGTTCGTCGAGCTGGCCTTCGCCGAGATCGGCTGCGACATCGCCTGGGAGGGCAAGGGCGTCGAGGAAAAGGGCATCGACCGCAATTCGGGCCGGGTGCTGGTCGAAATCGACCCCCGCTATTTCCGCCCCACCGAGGTCGACCTGCTGATCGGCGACCCGACCAAGGCCAACACCCAGCTGGGCTGGCGCCACACCATCGGCTTCAGGCAGCTGGTCGCCGAGATGGTCGCCGCCGACATGGCCGGCGTCGAGCAGCGCAACGACGTGCATGGCTGAACCGGCAGGCTTCTTGCAACGCTCCCTTGCCGTCCGCCGCGGGTTGTCGCGAACCGGACACAGCGGAGGTGCCCTCATGCTTGCCCGTGGTCTCGCCGTCGTCCTGTTGTCCCTGGTCCTGTCGCTGCCTGCGTCGGCCGAGGTGCGGGTGTTCGCCGCCGCCTCGCTGACCAACGCGCTGGCCGAGGTGGCCGACGCCTTCACCGCCAGGACCGGCGAGAAGGTCCAGTCCACCTTTGCCGCGTCGTCCGCCCTGGCCCGCCAGATCGAGCAGGGGGCGCCGGCGGACGTCTTCGCCTCGGCCGACCTGCAGTGGATGGACTGGCTGGCCGGCCGCGGGCTGGTCGTGCCCGGGTCGCGCCTCGACCTGCTGGGCAATGCCCTGGTGCTGGTGGCCCCGTCCGACAGTCCGCTGGACAAGGTTGAACTGGGGCCGAAGACCGACGTCGCCGCCCTGGCCGGGGCGGGACGCATCGCCACCGGCAATCCCGACGCCGTGCCGGTCGGCGTGTATTTCCGCCAGGCGATGGAACGCTCCGGCCAGTGGGCCGCTGTGGCGCCGAAGATCGCCGCCACCGATTCGGTGCGCGCGGCGCTGGCCTTCGTCGAGCGCGGCGAGGCGGCGCTCGGCGTGGTCTACGCCACCGATGCGGCGATGTCGAAGAAGGTCAAGGTGGTCGGCGCCTTTCCTGGCACCATGCACGACCCCATCGTCTATCCTTTCGCCCTGGTGGCCGGGCGCGCCAACCCGGCGGCAAAGGCGTTCCTGGAATATCTTTCGACGCCCGAGGCCAAGGGGGTGTTCGCCCGCTACGGCTTCAAGGTCAACTGACCGCCATGGCCGGCCTGACCCCGCTGGAGATCGAGGCGCTGCGGCTGTCGCTGCTGGTGTCCGTGTGGGCGGTGGTCGGCTCGCTTCCCTTCGGCGTCGCCGCGGCCTGGGTGCTGGCCCGCGCCCAGTTTCCCGGCAAGGCGGTCCTCGACGGACTGATCCACCTGCCGCTGGTGCTGCCGCCGGTGGTGGTCGGCTATGGGCTGCTGGTGCTGCTGGGGCGCCGCGGGCCGGTGGGGGCGTGGCTGTACGACACCTTCGGGATCACGGTCGCCTTCACCTGGAAAGGCGCGGCGATCGCGTCCGCCGTCATCGCCTTCCCGCTGATGGTGCGCGCCATCCGCCTGTCGCTGGAATCGGTCGACCGCGGCCTGGAGCAGGCGGCGCGCACGCTGGGCTGCGGGCCGGTCGAGACCTTCTTCTCGGTGACCCTGCCGTTGGCGGCGCCGGGGGTGCTGGCCGGGGTGATCCTGGCCTTTGCCCGCTCGCTGTCCGAGTTCGGCGCCACCATCACCTTCGTCTCCAACATCCCCGGCGAGACCCGCACCCTGCCCATCGCCCTTTACGCGGCTACCCAGGTGCCGGGCGGCGACGCGGCGGCCATGCGGCTGTGCGTGATCTCGGTGGCGGTGGCGTTCGCCGCCCTGCTGGCCTCGGAAATCTTGAGCCGGCGCATCGCCCGCCGGCTGAAGGGCTGACGGCCATGCTGGAACTGGCGGTCCGGCGCGTCCAGGGCGACTTCAAGCTTGATGTCGAGCTTTCGGCGGGCGCGGGGGTGACGGCGCTGTTCGGCCGTTCCGGCTCGGGCAAGAGCTCGGTGGTCAACATGGTCGCCGGCCTCTACCGCCCCGACGAAGGCCGCATCAAGGTCGACGGCCGGGTGCTGTTCGACAAGGCCGCCGGCATCGACGTGCCGCCCGAGAACCGCCGATTGGGCATGGTCTTCCAGGACGCGCGGCTGTTTCCCCACCTCGACGTGCGCGCCAACCTGGAATTCGGCATGCGCCGGGTGCCGGCGGCCGAGCGCGCGGTCGCCTTCGACGACGTGGTCGAGGTCCTGGGCGTCGGCCATCTGCTGGCCCGCCGCCCGGCCACTTTGTCGGGGGGCGAGAGGCAGCGCGTCGCCATCGGCCGCGCCCTGCTGGCCAGCCCTCGCATCCTCTTAATGGACGAGCCGCTGGCCGCGCTCGACGGTGCGCGCAAGGCCGAGCTTCTGCCCTTCATCGGCCGGCTGGCGCGGCGCTTCGCCATTCCCATCCTTTATGTCAGTCACGCCATGGACGAGGTGCTGCGCCTGGCCGATACCCTGGCGATCATGGACGGCGGCCGCGCCGCCGTGGTCGGGCCGGTGGAAGAGGTGCTGAGCCGCCCCGACCTGCGCCCGCTCACTGGCCGCTACGAGGCGGGCGCGGTGTTGAAGGCCACCGTCTCCGGCCACGATCCCACCTACGGGCTGTCGACCTTGTCCTTTGTCGGCGGCACCCTGGTCGCCGCCCGCGTCGACCTGCCGGTCGGCACCTTGGTGCGCGTGCGCATCCACGCCCGCGACATCACCATCGCCGTCGACCGCCCCGGCCGGGTCAGCACCCGGAACGTCCTGCCGGCGCCGCAGCACCGGTAAAGTCAGCCCCTGTCCGCCACGTCGCCGCGGGCAATGTTGACGGCCTTGAGAAGGGCGTGGACGCGCATGCCGGGCAGCAGTCCCAGCTGGGCCTG
>JBLNBU010000277.1:0-7442 GCA_050260215.1 Actinomycetota bacterium | reverse complement strand
TGGCTCGGCAGAGGCGCCGGCTGGGCGGGCGAGGGGGCGGCGGGTGCCGGCGGGGCGGCGGCCGGAACGGGCTGGCCGGGGACCGCGGCGGCGGTGGGCGCCTGTCCGGCCGGCTGGGGGGCGGCCTGGGGGGCGGCGGTGGCGATGCGCACCGTGAGGGTGGTGCCGGCCGGCAGGTCGGCCAATGCCGGCGGCAGGGCGGGCGCGGCGGGGCCGGGCGGGGCGGCGGCCGGCTGGCCGGAAAGGGCCGACGGAGTCGGGGCGACGCTGCCGGGCAGGGGCGGCGCGGCCGGGCGGATGACGGTGGCGGTCAGGCCGGCGGCCGGGGCGGGCGTCGCCACGGTCGCCGTCGCCGCGGCTCCCGCCATGGCCGGCTGCGGGGCGCCCGGCGGGAGCTGCGCCCGGGCCTCGCCGGCCAGCAGCAGGCCGGCGGCCAGCGGGTTGGGGGCGTTGAAGATGGCGGCGGCGGGACCGCCGGGCAGGGGGCGGCCGTTGACGGCGACCAGGCGGAAGGCTGGCTGGCCGCCCTGGAGGGTCAGCTGCAGGGTCAGCTTGGCGTCGGCGGGCACCTGCAGGCCGGGTGGCAGCTTGACGGTGACGGTGCCGGCCTCGGTGGACAGGGTCAGGGTGTTGCGCGTGGCCTCCCCGGCCACCTTGGCGTCGAGCAGGGTGCCGGCCGGCAGCTTGGCCAGTTCCTCGGGGGCGTCGGCGCTCACCACCGCCAGCATCGCCAGGGCCGTCTGGGCCTGGAACTGGGCGAGGCTGGCGGCGGGGCCGACGGTGGTCATGGGCTAGCGCCCGCGCAACAGCCGGTCGACGATGGCCTCGACGTCGGCGGCGGCCTCGGAGTTGGGCGAGCGCATCAGGATCGGCGTCTGGTTGCGGATCGCCTCGCGCACCTTGAGGTCTCGGCGGATGACGCCGGCCAGCGGCGGCGAGATCTTGAGGAAGCCCTCGCAGGCCTTCAACAGCGTGTTGTAGATGCGCTCGCCCTCGCGGGTGGAGTTGGCCATGTTGACCACGATGCGCATGTCGGTGCCCGGCCGCTCCATGTGGGTGACCTTGATGAAGGCATAGGCGTCGGTCAGCGAGGTCGGCTCGTCGGTGGTCACCACCATGATGGTGCCGGCGGCCTGGCTGAACTGCCGGGTGGTCTTCTCGACGCCGGCGCCCAGGTCGACCACCACCCGGTCATAGCCGCCGGCCAGCAGCAGCAGGTCCTCGGACAGCATCTGCAGGCGCGACAGCGGGATGTTGGCCAGCGTGCCCGACCCCGAGCGCCCGGCGATGATGTCGAAGCCGCCCTCGGGGAAGCCGACCAGGGCCTGGTTCAGGGTCAGCCGCCCGGCGACCACGCTGCCCAGGTCGGTCTTGGGCATCAGGCCCAGCTGGATGTCGACGTTGGCCAGGCCCAGGTCGCCGTCGAACAGCAGCACCTTCTGGCCGGCCCGCGCCAGGGCGTGGCTGAAGGTGATGGCAAACCAGGTCTTGCCCACGCCGCCCTTGCCCGAGGCGACCGCGACGACGTTGCGGCCCTTGGCCCGTTGCACGGGACGGGGCGCCAGCGTGGGGGCTTCGGTCGTGCTCATGATTCTGCTGCCTCGGTCCAGAAGGTTTCATCGTCGGTGGAAGCGCCGGCCTGAGCCTGGGCCTGGGGGATGACCAGGCGGGCCAGCGAGATCGCCGAGATCGGCGAGATGCCGGAGGCGACGTGCGGGCTGGCCGACACGTCGCAGAAGGCCAGCTGGCCGGCGTCCGCCGCGGCCAGCATGCCGCCCAGGCGGCGGGTGGTGTCCAGCCGGGTGGTGAACAGCCGGGTGGCGCCGACCGCGGCGAAGGCCTCGCCGATCTCGGCGGCTTCGGCGGCGTCGCCGCCGGCGGCCATGACCAGGATAGGCTCGACCTCGGCGGCCTCGATCAGCGCCTGCAGGTATTCCATGTCGCCCGGCTTGAACGGGTTCAGGCCGGGGCTGTCGATGACGATCAGGTCGAACATGCCGGTCATGTCCTCGACGATGCGGCGCATGCTTTCCGGGCCGCGGGCCTTGACCAGCTCGATCTCCAGGATGCGGGTGAAGGCGGCCAGCTGCTCGACGGCGCCGGCGCGGATGTTGTCGCAGGTGATCACGCCCACATGGCGCTGCTTGAGCACTGAGCGGGCGGCCAGCTTGGCCACGGCGATGGACTTGCCCGACCCGGGCGGGCCGACCAGCATGAACGGCCGCGGCGCCGAGTGCTCGGGCAGGTGGGCGAAGGTGAAGCCCGCCTCGAAGGCGGCGGCGCAGGCCAGCGTGGCGTCGGGGATCTCGGCGGTGCGGGCGGCGTTGACCAGGCGGTCGGCCAGGCGCTGCGGCACCCCGTGGGTGGCGAAGGCCTCGCGCACCGCATCGGCCGCCGAGCCGTTGCCGCCCTCCTGCAGCAGCTCGGCCACCGCCATGTCGGCGTCGGCGGGCTCGAGCGCGGCGGTGATGCGCACCCCCTTGGTGCCGGCGGCGCGCTGGGTCGAGACGATGATCGCCTCCTCGCCCAGCTCCTGGCGGACCAGCTCCATGGCCTCGGCCATGGTCGGCGCGGTGAAGGATTTCAGGCGCATGGCGAGGTTCCGGCCCGGAATGGAAGGCTAGCCTCACCCTGAGGTGCGCCCCGCCGGGGCGCTAGGATGAGGCGTTCGGCCGATGGGAAACGACGGGTCATCACACCTGCCCCAGCGTCTTGATGCGCGCCTTGGCGTGGATTTCGGACTGGCTCATGACCACGGTCACGGGCCGGAAGCGCTCGACGATCGAGCGCACATACGGCCGCGCCATGGGACTGGTCAGCAGCACCGGGGTTTCGCCCTGCATGGCGAAGCGCTCGAAGGTCTGGCGCACGCGGCCGATGAAGTCCTGCAACTGCGACGGCGCCATGGATATCTGCTTTTCCTCGCCCTGGCCGACCAGGGACTCGGCGAAGGCCTGCTCCCATTCCGGCGACAGGGTGACCAGCGGGATGAACCCCTGCGGCCCGGTGTTGGCGTCCGAGATCTGGCGGGCCAGGCGGGCGCGCACGTGCTCGGTGATCAGGGTGATGTTGCGGGTGTGGCCGCACGCCTCGGCGACGCCTTCCAGGATGGTGGGCAGGTCGCGGATGGAGACGCGCTCGGCCAGCAGGTTGCGCAGCACCCGCTGCAGGCCGCCGACGGTGATCTGGTTGGGGATCAGCTCGCCGACCAGCTTCTGGTGCTCCTTGTCCAGCTCGTCCAGCAGCTTCTGGGTCTCCGAGTGGCTGAGCAGCTCGGACATGTTGTCCTTGATCAACTCGGTCAGGTGGGTGGTGACCACGGTGGGCGGGTCGACCACGGTGAAGCCGCGGAACAGCGCTTCCTCGCGGTTGGTGGGGTCGATCCACATGGCCGGCAGGCCGAAGGTGGGCTCCTTGGTCTTTTCGCCGGGCAAAGTGATGTCGTCGCCGCGCGGGTCCATGATCAGCAGCATGTTGGGGCGCAGGTCGCCGCGACCGCACTCGGATTCCTTGACGAAGATGACGTAGGTGTTGGCCGGCAGCTGCATGTTGTCCTGGATGCGCACCGACGGCATGATGAAGCCCATGTCGCCGGCAATCGCCCGGCGCAGCGCCTTGATCTGGTCGGTCAGGCGCTGGCCCTTGGGGTTGTTGATCAGCTGCAGCAGCCCATAGCCCAGTTCCAGGCGGACGTGGTCGATGCGCAGGGCCGACGAGATCGGCTCCTCGGGCATGGGCGCGCTCTGCTTGGCCTTCTCCTCGGCTTCGGCCTGCTCGCGCTCGGCCTTGGCCCGCTGCGACCGGTCGAGCAGCACCGCCGCCGACCCCATGCCCACCGCCAGCATGAAGAACGGCAGGAACGGCATGTTGGGCACCACCGCCATCAGGCCCATCAGCGCCGCCGACATGCCGACCGCGCGCGGATAGCCCGCCAGCTGCGAGAACAGCGCCTTGTCGACCGCATCCTGTACGCCGGCCTTGGTCACCAGCATGCCGGCGGCCACCGACACCACCAGCGCCGGAACCTGGGTGACCAGGCCGTCGCCCACGGTCAGCTTCGTGTAGTAGTCGGCGGCGACCATGAAGGTCAGGCCGTTCTGGGCCATGCCGATGATCATGCCGCCGACCACGTTGATCAGGGTGATCAGCAGGCCGGCGACCGCGTCGCCGCGGACGAACTTCGACGCACCGTCCATGGCGCCGAAGAAGCTGGATTCCTGTTCCAGTTCCGAGCGGCGCTTGCGCGCGGTGGGCTCGTCGCACAGGCCGGCCGACAGGTCGGCGTCGATGGCCATCTGCTTGCCCGGCATGGCATCCAGGGTGAAGCGCGCCGCCACTTCGGCGATGCGGGTCGAGCCCTTGGTGATGACCACGAAATTGACGATCACCAGGATGATGAAGACGATGATGCCGATGACGAAGTTGCCGCTCATCACGAAGCTGGAGAAGGCGGCGATGACCTTGCCGGCCCCTTCGACGCCTTCGTGGCCGTGGGCCAGGATCAGGCGGGTCGAGGCGAGGTTGAGTGCCAGCCGGATCAGCGTGGCGATCAGCAGCACGGTGGGGAACGAACTGAACTGCAGCGGCTTCTCGATGAAGATCGAGACCATCAGGATCAGCACGGCGAAGGTGATCGACAGCGACAGGCCGATGTCCAGCAGCCATGGCGGCATGGGCAGGATCAGCACCATCAGGATGGCGATGACACCCACCGCAAGCCCGACGTCGCCGCGACGCATGGACGCGTTCAGCCGTTGCCAGATGTCCCTGGCCACGTTGGCGCCGTTCGCCGCTGCTCCTTGACCGTCAGCCACGCCTCACCCCGTCCTTAAAGCGCCGCCGCCTCGCCGCCGGCCGGCGGCGGCACCGGCACGCCTTCCTCCGTGTACTGCTTGAGCTTGTTGCGCAGCGTACGGATCGAGATGCCCAGGATGTTGGCCGCATGGGTGCGGTTGCCCAGGCAATGGCTCAGCGTGTCGATGATCAGGTCGCGCTCGACCTCGGCCACGGTCTTGCCGACCAGCGGCGACTTGCCGCCGCCGCCGATCACCGAAGCCGCCGCCGAGGCCGCCTGCGCCACCACCGGGTCGGAATGCCCGCCCAGCGGGGCGCCCGACAGGATGATCGCCTCGGTGCCGATCTCGGCGCCGCCGGCCAGCAGCACGGCGCGGTGCATGGTGTTCTCGAGCTCACGCACGTTGCCGCGCCAGACGTGGCGGGTCAGCATCTGCCGGGCCTCGGCCGACAGCGGGCGGGCGGCGACGCCGTTGGCGTCGGAATACTTGCGGATGAAGTGGTCGGCCAGCACCATCACGTCCAGCGGGCGTTCGCGCAAGGACGGCAGCGCCAGGGTGACCACGTTGAGGCGGTAGTAGAGGTCCTCGCGGAAGGTGCCCTTGCGGACCTCTTCCTCCATGTTGCGGTTCGAGGTGGCGACGATGCGCACGTCGACCTTGACCGGCTGGCTGCCGCCGACGCGGTCGATCTCGCGCTCCTGGATGGCGCGCAGCAGCTTGGCCTGCAGGCGGATGTCCATTTCCGAGATTTCGTCGAGCAGCAGCGTGCCGCCGGCGGCTTCCTCGAACTTGCCGATGCGGCGCGCCACGGCGCCGGTGAACGCGCCCTTCTCGTGGCCGAACAGCTCGGATTCCAGCAGGTTTTCGGGGATGGCGGCGCAGTTGACGGCGACGAAGCGGCCGTTGGACCGCCGGCTTTTCTTGTGGATGAAGCGGGCCATCAGTTCCTTGCCGGTGCCCGATTCGCCGGTGATCAGGATCGAGGCGTCGGAGCCGGCCACCTGCTCGGCCAGCTTCAACGTCTGGGCCATGCGGGGGTCCTTGAAGACGATGTCGTGGGCCTCGGCGGTGACGGCCGCCAGCACCGCGGCGATCATCTCGGCGTCGGGGGGCAGGGGGATGTACTCCTTGGCGCCGGCCTTGATGGCGCGCACGGCGGCCGAGGCGTCGGACGCGATGCCGCAGGCGATCACCGGGATGACGATGCGTTCTTCCTCGAGCCGCTCGATGAAGGTCTTCACGTCGCGCTTGACGTCGATCATCACCAGGTCGGCGCCCTGGGTGCGCAGCACGTCGAGGCCGGAATCGACCTCCTCGCACACCCGGACCTTGGCGCCGCGGGCCATGGCGATCTGGCTGGCTGCGCCGATCTGGCCGTCCAGCGATCCGATGATCAGAAGTCGCATGTCCAAATCCCCGTCAGCCGCGGTCGGTCTTGATGATTTCCGTCATGGTCACGCCCAGGCGGTCCTCGACGACCACCACCTCGCCGCGGGCCACCAGGCGGTTGTTGACGTAGATGTCGATGGCTTCGCCGACCTTGCGGTCCAGCTCGACCACGGCGCCGCGGCCCAGCTTCAGCAGCTGGTTGACCTGCATGGTCGCCTTGCCCAGCACCGCCGAGACCTGGACCGGAATGTCGTAGACGGCTTCGAGATCGCGCGCCGAGCGCGGCATCTCGGGGACGTCTTCGCGCATCTCCTCGCCGTCAACCTTGAAGTCGTTGAGCTCGAAATCAGCCATGTCGTCCTCCGTTGCCGGCCGTCAGCGCCGGCGAAATTCCGTTCATTCGACCACGATCGCCTGGACGGCGCGTTCGACCACCTCGTCGATTTCGGCCAGCAGGCGGACCTGGTCGCGTTCGGCGCCGCCGTCGGTCCATTCCACCTTGCAGTCGCTGGCGGTCAGGCGGGGGTCGGCCTGGACCACCACCCGGCCCTCGAAGCCGTGGTCGCCGGCGACCGCCTCCAGGCGCTCGCGCACCGGGTCGACCAGTTCGGCCGATACACGCACGATGATGCGCGGCTCGTCCAGGACGTGGCCCAGGCATTCCTCGACCACGCGGGTGACTTCCTCGAAGGCGTGGGCCTCGCAGGTGCGCGGCAGCACCTTCTTCAGCACCGCCTGGGCGACGCGCACGGCGGTGCGGGCGTTGACGTCGCCGATCTCCTCCTGGCGGACCTTGAGGTCGTGCAGGTGGTTGGACAGCGCGGTCATGGCGTCGGCCAGGATGCGGGCGGCGATCTCGTTGCCTTCGGCCAGGCCGGTCTGGTGGCCGTCTTCCCAGGCGGCCTCGCGGGCCAGCTGCAGTTCCTCCTCGGTGAAGGTGGGCGCCGGCGGCAGCGGGGCCTCGTCCTCCTCGTAGGCGGGTTGGGGCTCGGGCTCGGCGACCTTGGGCTGGGCCGCCTGCGGGCTGAAGTCCAGGTCGAACATGTATTTGCGGATATTGGCCATGTCAGTACACCAGCTCGTCTTCCTCGCGGCCCTCGGAGATGACGATCTGGCCCGAGGCGGCCAGTTCCTTCGCCATGGCGACGACGGCGTTCTGGGCCTGGTCGACGTCGCGCAGGCGCACCGGGCCCATGGCCTCCATGTCCTCGCGCATCATCTTGCCGGCGCGTTCCGACATGTTCTTGAAGAACAGTT
>JBLNBU010000276.1:0-18321 GCA_050260215.1 Actinomycetota bacterium | reverse complement strand
CGATACCCGCCACGCCGCGGTCATGGCCCAGGCCGTCGAGGCCGGCGCGCGCATCGTCAACGACGTCACCGCGCTGACCGGCGATCCGGCGGCCCTGGCCACCGTGGCCCGGCTGGGCGTGGCCGTGTGCCTGATGCACATGAATGGCGACGATCCCCGCACCATGCAGGCCGATCCGCGCTACGACTGCGCGCCCTTGGACGTCTACGACCAGCTGGCGGCCCGCGTTGCCGCCTGCACCAGCGCCGGCATCGAGCGCGAGCACATCTGCATCGATCCCGGCATCGGCTTCGGCAAGACGGCCGAGCACAACGCCCAGATCCTGTCGGCGCTGGGCCTTTACCTGGGGGTCGGCCTGCCGGTGCTGCTGGGGGTATCGCGCAAGAGCTTCGTCGCCCGGCTGTCCAAGGGCGAAGCGGCCAAGGACCGCCTGCCCGGCACCCTGGCCGCCGGCCTGGCCGGCCTGGACGCCGGCGTCCACATTCTGCGCGTCCACGACGTGCCCGAGACCATGCAGGCCATGCGCGTGTGGCAGGCGATCCGGGCCGGGGGCTGACGTCGCTTATCGGGGCGAGCCCGGGGGTGACGAGGAAAGCGGATTGCCTTACACGCCCCGCCTACAAATGCACGGTATGCCCGTGGTTCAGCGGGCCGTGGCCTTTGCCCAAGCCCGGTGCGGTCTGGATGGCGCGGCGCACATAGGCGCGGGCGCGGGCCACCGCGTCGTCGAGCGTGGTGCCGCGGGCCAGGCCGGTGGCGATGGCCGAGGCCAGGGTGCAGCCGGTGCCGTGGGTCGAGGTGCCGGCGATGCGCTTGCCGGTGAAACGGCGCACGCCGGTGGAGTCGGCCAGGATGTCGACCAGGTCATCGCCGGGCAGATGGCCGCCCTTCAGCAGCACCGCCTGGGGGCCCATGGCCAGCAGGTCGCGGGCCGCTTCTTCCATGGCGTCGACGTCGGGAATGGCGCGGCCCAGCAGGGCCTCGGCCTCGGGCAGGTTGGGGGTCAGCACGGCGGCCCTGGGCAGCAGGCGGGCGACCATTGTCTTGGCCGCCTCGTCGGCCAGCAGGGGCGCACCGCCCTTGGCCACCATCACCGGATCGACCACCAGCGGGACCTGGGGGGCGAAGCGTTCCAGCGCGTCGGCGACCGCCTCGATGATGCGGGTAGTGGCCAGCATGCCTGTCTTGATGCAGTCGGCGCCGACGTCTTCCAGCACCAGCTGCATCTGCCGGACGACGAAGTCGGGCGGCACCTCGTGGACGGCGAAGACGCCGCAGGTGTTTTGCGCCGTCAGCGCGGTGATCGCGGTGGCGGCATAGCCGCCGAGGCAGGTGACCGTCTTGATGTCGGCCTGGATGCCGGCGCCGCCGCCCGAATCCGAGCCGGCGATGATCAGCACGCGGCCGGTCATGCGGCGCTCTGGATGGCGGCGCAGATGTCGTCGACCACCTGGGCGACCAGCGCCTGGTCCTCGCCCTCGGCCATGACCCGGATCAGCGGCTCGGTGCCGGACTTGCGGATCAACAGCCGGCCCGATCCGGCCAGTCGGCTTTCGCCGGCGCCGATGGCATCCTTGACCGCGGCGTTTTCCAGCAGCTTGCCGTCGGCGCGCACGTTCTTGAGCAGCTGGGGCAGCGGCTCGAACAGGCGCAGTACCTCGCTGGCCGGGCGGCCCGACTGGACCAGTGCCGCCAGCCCCTGCAGCGCTGCCACCAGGCCGTCGCCGGTGGTGGAGTGGTCGGCCAGGATGATGTGGCCTGACTGCTCGCCGCCGACATTGAAGCCGTCCTTGCGCATGCGTTCCAGCACGTAGCGGTCGCCCACCGCGGTGCGCATCAGGTTGAGCCCGCGCGACGCCAGGTAGCGTTCCAGCCCCAGGTTCGACATCACGGTGGCGACCACGCCGCCGCCGGTCAGCTTGCCCGCCTTGGCCCAGCTGTCGCCGATCAGCGCCATCACCTGGTCGCCGTCGACCATGGTCCCATGCTCGTCGCACAGCACCAGCCGGTCGGCATCGCCGTCGAGCGCAATCCCCAAGTCGGCACCGTGGGCGACCACCTGCTCGCGCAGCGTCGACGTAGACAGCGAGCCGCAGTCCTTGTTGATGTTGAAGCCGTCGGGCGAGACGCCGACCGGGACCACCTCGGCGCCCAGTTCCCACAGCACGGTGGGGGCGACCTTGTAGGCGGCGCCGTTGGCGCAGTCGATGACGATCTTCAGCCCGTCCAGGCGCAGGCCGCGGGGGAAGCTGCTCTTGGCGTACTCGATGTAGCGGCCGACCGCGTCGTCCAGGCGCTTGGCCTTGCCCAGGTGGTCGCTGCCGACCCGGTAGGAGTCGAGGCCGTTGAACATCTTGGCCTCGATCTCCAGCTCGTCCTCGTCGGAGAGCTTGAACCCGTCGGGGCCGAACAGCTTGATGCCGTTGTCCTGGTAGGGATTGTGCGAGGCCGAGATCATCACGCCCAGATCGGCGCGCAACGACCGGGTCAGCATGGCCACCGCCGGAGTGGGCAGCGGGCCCAGCAGCATCACGTCCATGCCCACCGAGATGAACCCGGCGGTGAGCGCCGGTTCCAGCAGGTAACCCGAAAGGCGCGTGTCCTTGCCGATCACCACCATGTGCCGGTGGGAGCCGCGGGTGAAGTGGCGGCCGGCGGCCATGCCCAGCTTCAGCGCCGTTTCGGCCGTCATCGGCTCGCTGTTGGCGGTGCCGCGGATGCCGTCGGTTCCGAAGAGCTTGCGCGCCATCGGTGGTGGTCTCCCTCGTGCGAATGGCCGATCAGATACCGCGACTTCCCCCGAATGGGAAGGAGAATAAGGGTGTCGGTCGTGTCCTCAGCGCCGCCGCCGTCCCTTGGCCGGCTTGGGGAACCAGTCCAGCCGGGCGTCGGCGGGGAACACGGCATCGCCACGCCACCAGGCGGCGGTTGCGTCGGGGCGGGCGGCGGCGGCTTTCAGCGCCGGCATGAATTCGACGCCGGGGCAGTCGCGCCCGGCCCGCCACAGGGCGTTGGCTGCGCCCATCAGGGTGCCGGTGAAGACGTCCATGGGCGGCTCCTGGTGGGCGGCCGAGGGCTTGGGGCCCATCAGCGGTACCGCCATGCCGGCATAGGCCTGCATGCAGTGGCGCACGTCCAGGTGATACAGGCTGCGACACTTCAGCGGCCGCAGCTCGTAGATGGTGCAGGCGCCGGCGTCCAGGAAGGCGCAGGGGCGGCCGGGCTGCCAGGCGTCCAGGCGGGCGCGGGCCTCGGCCGGCAGAGCTTCGGCGATGGCCAGCACCTCGAGCGCCAGGGCGCCCACCGGCTGGTGGCAGCACCAGCCGCAGCCCCGCTTGCACGCGGCCGGCGGGGTGCCCAGCGCGAAGGACGGGGTGGTGCGGGTCTCGGCCCACAGGGCTTCGGCGGCGGCGGTGGCGGCCCACATGGCGTCGACGGTGGCGGCGACGCCCTTGGGCACGGCGGCGGCCAGGGTGCGGGCGGCGGCGGCGAAGGCGGCGTCCTTCAGCGGAGACGAACCGGCAAGGGGTGTGGTCATGGCGGCGCAGCATATCACGACCGCGGCAGGGCACCAGCGGCTCCCCATATTCCGCATGCGGCGACGGCGATAGCAGTAGACAAACCTAGTGGATTGATGGATTAATCTGCCCCCATTCTGTGAATCAGGGAGGGTCGGGTGGAGAACCCGCAGATGTGGATGGCCCTTGGCCTGCTGGGGCTGGCGCTGGTGCTCTACGTCACCGAGTGGGTGCCCATCGAGCTGGCCTCGGTCGTCCTGCTGTGCCTGCAACTGGGGCTGTTCGCCGCCTTTCCCGTCCCCGCTCCCGACGGCCGCAACCTGCTCTCGCCCGATGCCCTGCTGGCCGGCTTCGGCAACACCGCCCTGCTGACGGTGATGGCGCTGCTGGTGGTGGCCGAGGGGCTGTCGCGGACGGGGGCGCTCGACCGCCTGGCCGACCGCATGGTGCGCATGCGCATGCCGCCGCGCGCCACCATCGTGGCCATGCTGTTCGCGGTGATGGCGCACGGGGCGTTCATCTCGGACACCTCGGTGGTGGTGATGTTCATGCCGGTCATGCTGGCGCTGGCCGGCCGCGTCGGGCTGACCGCCGGCCGGGTGATGATGCCCCTGTCCTTCGCCGCGGTGCTGGGAGGCATCAGCACGCTGATCGGTTCGTCGACCAACCTGATGGTGTCGTCGGCGCTGATCGCGGTCGGCCAGCGGCCGCTCGGCTTTTTCGAACAGACGCCCATGGCGCTGCCGCTGATGGCGGTGGGGGCGGCCTATGTGCTGGTGGTGATGCCGCGCCTGCTGCCGCGCCGCGGCGGCATCGGGCGGCTGTCGGTGGGGTCGGGCAAGCAGTTCGTGTCGCAGGCCACCGTTACCACCGGCTCGCCGCTGGTGGGCGCGCGGGCGGCGGCCGGGCAGTTCCGCGCCCTGCCCGAGATCACCGTCCACCTGGTCATCCGCGGCGACGCGCTGGAACTGCCGCCCTATGACGAGCTGGTGCTGCAGCCGGGCGATTCGCTGGTGGTGGCGGGCGACCGCCGCGCCCTGGCCGAGACGGCGGGGCGCTATCCCGGCCTGCTGGTCCCGCCCGAGGAGAACGGCGACGACGAGCCGCCCGAGGTGGTTCCCCCAAAGCGCCTGCGCGAGCGCGACCCCTCGGCCGAGGAGAAGGTGGTGGTCGAAGCCATGGTGCCGCCCACCTCGCGCTTCACCGGTTTTACCGTCAACCAGTTGGGCCTGCAGCGCCACCACGGCATCACCGTGCTGGGCATCGAGCGCCGCTCGCGCATGATGCGCAACCCCATGGCCGAGATCCGCCTGCAGGCGGGCGACGTGCTGCTGCTGGTCGGGCGCTGGTCCGAGATCGACCAGCTGCGCGAGGAACGCGACCTGGTGGTGATCTCGGGCTCGGCCGGGGCGCTGCCCAAGGTCCACCACACCCGGTTTGCCACCGCGGTGTTCCTGGCGGCGGTGGGGGCCTCGGCGCTGGGCGTGGTGCCCATCGTCACCGCCGCCTTCGTCGCCGCCACCTTGCTGGTGATCGGGGGCGCGCTGACGCCGCGCCAGGCCATCCGCGCCATCGACTACAAGGTGGTGCTGCTGGTGGGCAACGCCCTGGCGCTGTCCCACGCCCTCGAGGTTACCGGCGGCGCCACCTTCATTGCCACCGCCCTGCTCGGACACCTGGGCCAGGCCAGCGCCCTGCCGGCGCTGGCGGCCTATTTCGGCCTGGTGGCGGTGGCAACCAACCTGTTGTCCCACAACGCCACCGCCCTGCTGTTCACCCCCATCGGGGTGGGGCTGGCCCAGTCGCTGGGGTTCGATCCGCACATGTTCGCGGTAGCCACGGTACTGGCGGCCAACTGCTCGTTCGCCACCCCCATCGGCCACCAGGTCCACCTGCTGGTCATGGGGCCGGGCCACTACCGCTTCGTCGATTACGTCAGGGTCGGCGCGCCCTTGGTGGTGCTGCTGTGGGCCACATTCGTGGTTGCAGCGAAGTTCGTCTGGGGGTTGTGACGTTCGTCCGGAGGGCAAGGGGTTTCGTCGTTGACGCCCCTGCCTGCCCCACCTACACTCCCGCGCGGGCCACGGCCCCCCAACGGCGCCGCGTCCCTTCTGCGAGGGAGGGTTTTCTTATGAGTGAGCTTCCGCGGCCGACCGTTCGGCCTGCCAATCCCAATTTCTCTTCCGGTCCCTGTGCCAAGCGTCCCGGCTGGTCCGTCCAGGCCCTGGCCGCCACGCCCGTCGGCCGGTCCCACCGTGCCAAGATCGGCAAGGCCCGCCTGGAAGAGGTGATCGACCGCACCCGGGCCATCCTCGGCATTCCTGCCGACTATCGTATCGGCATCGTGCCGGCGTCCGACACCGGCGCCGTCGAGATGGCGCTGTGGTCGCTGTTGGGCGAGCGCGGCGTCGACATGCTGGCTTGGGAAAGCTTCGGCGACGGCTGGATCACCGATGTGACCAAGCAGCTGAAGCTGTCCGACGTCCGCGTCTTCCGCGCCCCCTACGGCGAGCTGCCCGACCTGGGGCAGGTCGACTGCGACCGCGACGTGGTGTTCACCTGGAACGGCACCACCGGCGGCGTGCGCGTGCCCAACGGCGACTGGATCAAGGCCGGCCGCAAGGGCCTGACCATCTGCGACGCCACCAGCGCGGTGTTCGCCATGCAGATGCCGTGGGACAAGCTGGACGTGGTCACCTGGTCCTGGCAGAAGGTGCTGGGCGGCGAAGGCGCCCACGGCATGCTGGTGCTCAGCCCGCGCGCCGTCGAGCGCCTGACCACCTACAAGCCGGCCTGGCCGCTGCCCAAGATCTTCCGCCTGACCTCGGGCGGCAAGCTGTCGGAAGGCATCTTCAAGGGCGAGACCATCAACACGCCGTCGATGATCGCCGTCGAGGACCAGATCGACGCGCTGAAGTGGTCCGAGCAGATCGGCGGCCTGCCCGCCCTGATCGCCCGCTCGGAAGCCAACCTCAAGGCGGTGCAGGCCTGGCTGGACAAGTCCGACTGGGCCGAGAACCTGGCCAAGGACGCCAAGGTGCGCTCGTGCACCTCGATCTGCCTGGCGATCAAGGCGCCGTTCTTCGCCAAGCTGTCGGACGACGACAAGGCGGCCGCGGCCAAGAAGATCGTTTCGCTGCTCGACAAGGAAGGCGTCGCCTACGACATCGGCGCCTACCGCGACGCGCCCCCCGGCCTGCGGGTGTGGGGCGGGGCCACGGTCGAGACCAAGGACATCGAGGCCTTGCTGCCCTGGCTGGACTGGGCCTTCGCCCAGGTCCGGGCCGAGTTCGAACCCAAGGTCGCCTGAGACAACGACAAGCGGGCGCCGCTCCGGACCGGGGCGGCGCCCGAACTTCATTCGGGGGAGTTAGACGTACATGCCCAAGGTTCTGATCAGCGATAAGCTCAGCCCCGCCGCCGTCCAGATCTTCAAGGACCGCGGCATCGAGACCGACGTCAAGGTCGGCCTGGCGCCGGACGAGCTCAAGGCCATCGTCGGCCAGTACGACGGCCTGGCCATCCGCTCCAACACCAAGGTCACCGCCGAGATCCTGGCTGCCGCCACCAACCTGAAGGTGGTCGGGCGCGCCGGCATCGGCGTCGACAACGTCGATGTGCCCGCCGCCACCGCGCGCGGCATCGTGGTCATGAACACGCCCTTCGGCAATTCCATCACCACCGCCGAGCACGCCATCGCCCTGATGTTCGCGCTGGCCCGCGACATCCCGCAGGCCAATGCCTCGACCCATGCCGGCAAGTGGGAAAAATCCAAGTTCATGGGCATCGAGCTGACCGGCAAGACTCTGGGCATCGTCGGCTGCGGCAACATCGGCGCCATCGTCGCCGACCGCGCCATGGGCCTGAAGATGAAGGTCGTCGCCTACGACCCGTTCCTGTCGGCCGAGCGCGCCAAGGACCTTGGCATCGAGAAGGTCGAGCTGGACGAGCTGTTCCCGCGCGCCGACTTCATCACCTTGCACACCCCGCTGACCTCGGCCACCCGCAACATCATCGACGCCAAGGCCATGGCCAAGATGAAGAAGGGCGTGCGCATCATCAACTGTGCCCGCGGCGGCCTGGTGGTGGAAGCCGACCTCAAGGCGGCGATCGAGTCGGGCCAGGTGGCCGCGGCGGCCCTTGACGTCTTCGAAGTCGAGCCGGCCAAGGACAACAACCTGTTCGGCATGGACAAGGTGGTGTGCACCCCGCATCTGGGCGCCTCGACCACCGAGGCCCAGGAGAACGTCGCCTTGCAGGTGGCCGAGCAGATGGCCGACTACCTGCTGACCGGCGCGGTCACCAATGCGCTCAACATGCCGTCGGTTTCGGCCGAGGACGCACCCAAGCTCAAGCCCTACATGAAGCTTGCCGGCCAGCTGGGCAGCTTCGCCGGCCAGCTGACCGAAAACGCGCTGAAGTCGGTCAAGATCGAGTATCTCGGCCACGTCGCCGGGCTCAACACCAAGCCGCTGACGGCCATGATCCTGGAAGGTCTGCTCAAGCCCATGGTCGAGGCGGTCAACATGGTCAACGCGCCGGTGATCGCCAAGGACCGCAATGTGGAGGTGTCCGAGGTCCGCAACGACCGCGAGGGCGACTACCACACCATGATCCGCCTGTCGGTCACCACCGACGTGCGCGAGCGTTCGGTGGCCGGCACCCTGTTCGGCGGCGACAAGCCCCGCATCGTCGAGATCAAGGGCATCCCCATCGAGGCCGAGCTGGGCCCGAACATGCTTTACGTCACCAACCAGGACAAGCCGGGCTTCATCGGCGCGCTGGGCACCTTGCTCGGCCAGCACGGCGTCAACATCGCCACCTTCCACCTCGGCCGCGCCGAGGCCGGCGGCGACGCCATCTTGTTGACCCAGGTCGACCAGCCGGTCGGGCCCGAGCTGCTGGACAAGGTCCGCGCCCTGCCGCAGGTGGTCAACGCCCACACGCTGCAGTTCTGATCTTTTCCCATTGCCGTCGGACGGCCTGCAGCGCTTCGCTGCGGGCCGTTTGCGTTTCTCTCCTATTCCGCGTAAACCATTGCTTAACCCAAGGTATGGTCAATGGTTGGCTGGGGTGGAGAGGGCCGCCTCCGAAAGGGTAGTGGGGGGATTCATGAACATGCTGTCCAGGGTGGCGGGGCGTCTGGCCGCCTCGCCCATGTCGCAGGATGAAGCCGGGGTCGAGCCGTCACGCATGGCCGAAATCGAGGCGGCGCTGGACCTGCTGCTCGCCGGTCGGTACCAGTCGGTGCCCGACGGCACCTGCCCGGTGACCACCAAGATCAAGGCGGTGGCCCGCCAGCTGGAAGGGCGCGCCCTGGCCGAGCTGACCCGCAACGTCGAGATGTCCATGAACATCAACGAGGCGGTCACCGACACCGCCACCATGATGCGCGACATCTCCGAGGTGGACTCGCGTAGCCAGGCCATCGCCGCCGCCGCCGAGGAACTGGTGGCCAGCGTCGGCGAGATCGCGCGCAATTCGTCGTCCGCTGCCGACGACGCGGTTTCCGCCCGCTCGGCCGCGGCCGAGGGCCAGGCCGCCGCCGACCAGGCGGTGCAGACCATGCAGGCGATCGCCCATGCGGTGCAGGACGCCGCCGCCAAGGTCGACAACCTGGCCCAGGCCTCGGTGCAGATCGGCGACATCGTCAACCAGATCGAGGCCATCGCCAAGCAGACCAACCTGCTGGCCTTGAACGCCACCATCGAGGCGGCACGCGCCGGCGAGGCCGGCAAGGGCTTCGCCGTGGTCGCCGGCGAGGTCAAGACCCTGGCCAACCAGACGGCGCGCGCCACCGTCGACATCCGGTCGCGCATCGAAACCCTGCGCACCGAGATGGCCTCCATCGTCTCGTCCATGGAAGACGGCGCCCGCGCGGTCGAACAGGGTCAGGCGGTCATTTCCGATACCGGCGACGGCATGCGGCGCATGGCCGACCAGGTGGAAAGCGTGTCGACCAAGATGGCCGACATCGCCGCCATCCTGACCCAGCAGACCTCGGCCTCGCAGGAGGTGTCGGAAGGGGTGGGCGCCATCGCCCGCATGGCCGGCCGCAATGTCGCCGCCATCGCCGAGGTGGTCGACGTCATGGACCGCTCGGCCAAGGTCATCTCGCGCACACTGGGCGACATGGCCCAGCTGGAGATCGAGGACGCCACCATCCACATCGCCAAGTCCGACCACGTCATCTGGCGCAAGCGCCTGGCCGACATGCTGGTGGGCCGTGAAAGCCTGAACCCGTCCGAGCTGTCCGACCACACCCAGTGCCGCCTGGGCCGGTGGGTCGGCGGCCTGGCCGACCCCGCCTTGCGCGCCCATCCCGCCATGGCGGCGCTGGAAGAGCCCCACCGCCTGGTCCACCAGTACGGCATCGAGGCCGCCACCCTTTTCCGCAACGGCGACCTGGAAGGGGCGCTGGAGTGCATCCAGAAGGTGGCCGAGGCATCCAAGGGCGTGCTGTCCTGCCTGGACCAGCTGACCAACCGCCGGCAGTTCTGACGCTGCCGGCGCATATTTCATGTTTGCCGTCGGGGGGCAAACGCGCTACATCGGCTGTTGCTCAGGATGATCGGGCCCCACCCAAGCCCGTTTCCAGATCCAGGTGACCCGATGACCGATTACGCCAACCGGGCGTTGCTGCCCGCCGGCCTGCGCGACATCCTGCCACCCGACGCCGCCCACGAGGCCGCGGTCGGCGAGCGGTTGCTCAACCATTTCGGCGCCCAGGGATACGATCGGGTCAAGCCGCCGCTGATCGAGTTCGAGGATTCGCTGTTCGACGGGACCGGCGCCGCCACCGCGGCGCAGACCTTCCGGGTCATGGACCCGCTGACCCAGCGCATGATGGGCTTGCGCGCCGACATCACCCCGCAGATCGCCCGCATCGCCACCACCCGCATGGCCCAGGCGCCGCGGCCCTTGCGGCTGTCCTATGCCGGTCAGGTGCTGCGGGTGAAGGGCTCCCAACTGCGGCCCGAACGCCAGTTCGGCCAGGCCGGCATCGAGCTGATCGGCAGCGACGCCGCCGGCGCCGACGCCGAAGTCCTGGTGCTGGCCGCCGAGGCCTTGAGCGAACTGGGCGCCGTCGGCGTCTCTGTCGACCTGTCGCTGCCCACACTGGTGCCGGCGCTGTTCGCCGCGCGCGGGATCGAGGGGGCGAACGCCGACCGCCTGCGCGAGGCGCTCGACCACAAGGACGCGGCCGGCGTCGCCGAGCATGGCGGGCCGGTCGCCGACACCCTGGGCGCCCTGATCAACGCCGTCGGCCCGGTGGATCGGGCGATGGTCCGGCTTACCGCGCTCCAACTGCCGGCGGCGGCCGCCGCCGAGCGCGACCGCCTGGCCGCGGTGGTCAAGCTGGTGCGCGCCGCCGCGCCCGACTTGACCATCACCATCGATCCGGTCGAGAACCGCGGTTTCGAGTATCATACCGGTGTCAGCTTCACCCTGTTCGCCCGCTCGTCGAGCGGCGAGCTGGGCCGCGGTGGCCGCTACCTTGCCGGCGGTGCCGAACCGGCCACCGGCGCCACCTTGTTCATGGACGCGGTGCTGGCGGCCCTGCCGGGCCCCAGGCCGGCCGAGCGGGTGTTCGTTCCTGCCGGCACGCCCAAGGCATGGGCGCAGGCGTTCCGCGCCCAGGGCTGGGTCACCATCGCAGGGCTGGAGACGGTGGCCGATACCGCCGCCGAAGCTCGGCGCCTCGGCTGCGGCCACGTGCTGAGTGCCGACGGTATCAACAAGATCGAAGTGTAAGGGGAAGCAGGAATGTCGAATGTCGCGGTGGTCGGCGCCCAGTGGGGCGACGAAGGCAAGGGCAAGGTCGTCGACTGGCTCTCGGAGCGTGCCGACGTGGTCGTTCGGTTCCAGGGCGGCCACAATGCCGGCCACACCCTGGTGGTCAACGGCGTCACCTACAAGCTGTCCCTGCTGCCTTCGGGCGTGGTGCGGGGCAAGCTGTCCATCATCGGCAACGGCGTCGTCGTCGACCCCTGGGCCCTGCTGGCCGAGATCGAGCGCATCGCCGCCCAGGGCGTCAACATCACGCCCGAGACGCTGAAGATCGCCGAGAACGCCTGCCTGATCCTGCCGCTGCACGGCCACCTGGACCGCGCCCGCGAGGAAGCCAGCGGGGCCGGCAAGATCGGCACCACCGGCCGCGGCATCGGCCCGGCCTATGAAGACCGCGTCGGCCGGCGCGCCATCCGCGTCTGCGACCTGGACGACAACTCGATCCTCGAGCAGAAGCTGGACAAGCTGCTGGCCCACCACAACGCCCTGCTCAAGGGCCTGGGCGCGCCGGCGCTGGACGGCCAGGAGATCCTGAACCAGCTGAAGGAAATCGCGCCGAAGATCCTGCCCTTCTCCGACGTGGTCTGGCAGCGCCTGGACGAGATCCGCCACACCCGCAAGCGCGTGCTGTTCGAGGGCGCGCAAGGAGCGATGCTCGACATCGACCACGGCACCTATCCCTTCGTCACCTCGTCCAACACCGTGTCGGGCAACGCCGGCACCGGCTCGGGCGTCGGTCCGGGGCAGGTCGGCTATGTGCTGGGCATCTGCAAGGCCTACACCACCCGCGTCGGCTCGGGTCCGTTCCCGACCGAGCTGTTCGACGCCATCGGCGAGCGCATCGGCGATCGCGGCCACGAGTTCGGCACCGTCACCGGTCGCCGCCGCCGCTGCGGCTGGTTCGACGCGGTGCTGGTGCGCCAGGCCAACAAGGTCGGCGGCGTCGACGGCATCGCGCTGACCAAGCTGGACGTGCTGGACGGCTTCGACGAGCTCAAGATCTGCACCGGCTATCGCCGCCGTGGCGAGATGATCAAGCACCTGCCGTCCTCGCAGGCCGCCCAGGCCGAGGTCGAGCCGGTCTACGAATCCATGCCCGGCTGGTCGGAAAGCACCCGCGGTGCCCGCTCGTGGAAGGATCTGCCGGCGGCCGCGGTCAAGTACATCCGCCGCATCGAGGAACTGATCGAGACCCCGGTGGCGCTGCTGTCGACCAGCCCGGAACGCGAAGATACCATCCTGGTGCACGATCCCTTCGCGAGGTGATTGAGGTCTGGCGCCCTCGCCCGTAGGATGGCGGGGGCGCCAGGGCCCCAGCGGGACCGGCTCCACGAAGGGCGGGGAGGATGTCAGAAGCCGAGGTCACGGTCGAGGAGGCAGCGGAGGCCCCGGTTCCGGCCGGCCCGCCGGGGACGCTGCGCGACCGTTTCATCGTGCGGTCCAACCAGCCATTGCCCGAGCTGTCGTCGCCCTCGGCCGACGCCTTCGCCGCCGAGGACAAGCGCGACCCCAACCGCAGCCTGTATGCCCTGATCTGCCGCCACGACGTGGCGCCGCGGGTGGGCGTCATGCGTGCGCTGAAGGGTGTGGCCTCTCCGGGCCTGCAGCAGCTGGTCGAATGGGGGCCCATGAACTGGCCCCCCGCCGGCCGCCAGTGCATGACCGTGGTCTACGAGCGCCCCGCCGGCCGCCGGGTGGTAACCAACCTCAAGGGCGACATCCGGCGCGTCGACGAATACGAGATCGGCAAGAAGGTCATCGAGCCGCTGATCGCGGCCATGAAGGAGCTGAACCAGCGCGGCATCACCCACCGCGCCATCCGCCTGACCAACCTGTTCTACATGGACGCTAGCGGCGACCGCATCGCGCTCGGCGACTGCGTGTCCTCGCCGCCGGCCATCGACCAGCCGGTGCTGTTCGAACCCATCGAGTCGGCCATGGCCCTGCCGGTGGCCCGCGGCAGCGGCACCTACGAGGACGACCTGTATTCCCTGGGCGTGACCATCCTGCTGTTGCTGCTGGGCCGCAACCCGGTCGCCCACTTGGACGACGAGTCGCTGCTGCGCGCCAAGATCCAGCAGGGGTCCTATTCGGTGCTGGTCGGCGACGAGCGCCTGCCGCTGGCCATGATCGAGCTGCTGCGCGGCCTGCTGTGCGACGACGCCCGCCAGCGCTGGGACATCGAGAACCTGGACCTGTGGCTGTCGGGCCGGCGCATGAGCCCGCTGCAGCAGCGGGTCGAGCGCCGTGCCGCCCGCGGATTTCCGTTCCAGGGCAAGGAGTACTTCAACTGCCGCGAACTGGCCATCGCCATGGCCAAGCATTGGGATCAGGCGGTGCCGCCGGTGGTCGAGGGCAAGCTGGAGCTGTGGCTGCGCCGGGCGGTCGAGGACAAGGAACGCGCCGGGGTGGTGGCCGACGTGGTGCGCAGCGCGCTCAACTCGACCAACGACAAGAAGGTCGCCACCGACCTGATGCTGTGCAAGATCCTGATCCTGCTCGATCCCAACGCGCCCATCCGCTACAAGGGCTTCGCCGCCATGCCCGACGGCTTCGGCTCGGCGCTGGCGGCGATCGTCGCGGCCCGGTCCGACACCCGCCTGTTCGCCGAGATCATCCTGCGCGAGGTGCCCAGGCTATGGTTCGAGTCGCGCAGCGAATTCCAGCCCGACAACTCGCAGATGGATTCCAACTTCCGCGAGCTGCGCAGCTACCTGACCCAGACCGGCATGGGCTTCGGCCTCGAGCGCTGCCTTTACGAGCTCAACGACGCGCTGCCCTGCCAGAGCTCGCTCCTGGGCGAGGAGTACGTGGTCGAGGTCAAGGAGCTGCTGCCCGGCCTGTCGGCCAATGCTGGCAAGCGCAACGACGGCAAGACCTGGCCGGTCGACCGCCACGTCGCCGCCTTCATGGGCGCGCGCATGCGCTCGGACATCGACCGCCACCTGGCCCAGCTCAATGATTCCGATCCGGCCAAGGGGCTGATGGCGCTGTTGAACCTGTTCGCGGTGCTGCAGTACCGCCTGGGGCCCGAATCGCTGCCCGGCCTGGCCGCCTGGTGCGGCGCCCTGGTGCAGCCGGTCATCCACGCCTTCCATTCGCGCGAGAAGCGCAAGGACCTGGAAAAGGAAATTCCCCGCCTGGTGCGCAAGGGCACGGTGGTCGAGATCTACAACCTGCTCGACAACGCCGAGGCGCGCGACAAGGATTCGGCCGAGTTCACCTGGGCCCAGGCCCAGTACCAGGCCGCCGAAGACGAGATCAAGCACATCTTGTCCGAGGAAGAGGAGCGCGCCAAGGAAGCCGACCGCGTCGGCAAGCAGACCGCCGCCGTGGTGGGCATCGTCATCGCCCTGGCCACCGTCACCATCGTTACCATCCTGAAGGTGTGGTGATGGCCAAGAAGCAAATGTCGGCGGTCGAACAGGCGCGGGCGCGGGCGGCGGCCCAGAAGGGCGGCGGCGGCGCCGGCATGAACAAGATCGTCGTCATGATGATCCTGGCCGCCTTGGTGCCGTTCTCGCTGCCCACCGTCATCCTGGTGGCGGTGACCATGCTGCCGACCCTGGTGGCCTGGGCCACCGAGAAGGGCCACAACAAGTATGCCTGGCTGTGCGTCGGCGGCGTCAATTTCGCCGGCGTCATTCCCTACCTGTTCAGCCTGTGGTTCGGGGTGCACACCCTGGACGAGTCGCTCCACCTGCTGACCGACGGCAGCGTGCTGCTGGTGTCCTACGCCTGCGCCGGCGCCGGCTGGCTGATCTATGCCGGCACGCCGCCGATGGTGGCCAGCTACCTGTCCATGAGCACCCAGCGCCGGGTGGCCAACCTCAAGTCCGCGCAGAAGAAGCTGGTCGAGGAATGGGGCGACGACGTCGCCAAGAAGCCCGGCAGCTGAGCGTCTAAGCCCCATGCCGTCGCGGCCGGGCGTGACCCGGCCATCTCCGCATCGTGGACCCTCGGGTCAAGCCCGAGGGTGACGACGACGGTTTCCTAGTGCATGGCCTGGTCGATCACCGCGTTCTTCATGGACTTCTGCAGCTTCTCGAAGGCACGGACCTCGATCTGGCGGACGCGCTCGCGGGAGATGCCGTATTCCTGCGACAGGTCTTCCAGGGTCACCGGATTGTCCTTGAGCCGGCGCTGGGTGAGGATGTGGCGTTCGCGGTCGTTGAGGCTGCGCAGCGCCTGGCTGAGCAGCTTGCGCCGCCGGCCCAGTTCCTCGCGCTCGGCCAGTTCGGTCTCCTGGTCGTCGCGCTCGTCGACCAGCCAGTCCTGCCACTCGCCCTCGCCGTCGATGCGCACCGGGGCGTTCAGGCTGTGGTCGGGGCTGGACAGGCGGCGGTTCATGCTGACCACGTCCGCCTCGGCGACGTCGAGCTCGGTGGCGATCTTGGTGACGTTCTCCGGCGACAGGTCGCCTTCCTCGATCGCCTGCATCTGGCCCTTCAGCTTGCGCAGGTTGAAGAACAGCTTCTTCTGGGCGGCGGTGGTGCCCATTTTCACCAGCGACCACGAATGCAGGATGTACTCCTGGATGGCGGCGCGGATCCACCACATGGCGTAGGTCGCCAGGCGGAAGCCGCGGTCGGGGTCGAAGCGGCGGACCGCCTGCATCATGCCCACGTTGCCTTCCGAAATCAGTTCGCCCATGGGCAGGCCATAGCCGCGATAGCCCATGGCGATCTTGGCGACCAGGCGCAGGTGGCTGGTGACCAGCTTGTTGGCCGCCCCGCCGTCGCCCTGGTCGCGGAAGCGCTTGGCCAGCACGTATTCCTCCTCCGGGCCCAGCATCGGGAACTTGCGGATCTCCTGCAGGTACCGCGACAGATTGCCCTCGGGGGCCAGGGACAGGCTGGTGGAGATGGCGGTCATGGCATCACTCCTCTCATCGGGCGCCGGGGATTTTTCCCTTTCGGCGCCGCGCTGCTGCCGAATGCGCAACGCAACGAGTATCACGTTCCCTTGGCGAGGAGAATGCCACACTTGGCTTGTCAAGTATAGAAGCTTTTTACAGAGCCTCTAAAAATTTCAGCAAGGTAATGATATCCAATGGGATAACACTCTCGAACCTCATCCATTGACCCTTAGTAGGATGCTGAAATCCGAGTAGATAGGCATGAAGTGCCTGGCGGGGGAAGGAAAGCAAGGCGGTGCGCGCCTCCGAAGGGAGGTGGGCGGTGCGGTGCCCCCTTATCCGACCGTAGGTGGCGTCGCCCACCAGCGGGTGGCCCAGGCTGGCCATGTGGACGCGAATCTGGTGGGTCCGCCCGGTCGCCAGCCGGCATTCGACCAGGGAGACGCAGCCGCCATAGGACGCCAGCGTGCGATAGCGGGTCAGTGCCGACTTGCCGCCATGGCGGACCACCGCCATGCGCTTGCGGTCGGCGGTCGAACGGCCGATGTTGCCCTCGATCTCGCCGCTGGCGGGCTTGGGCACCCCCCACACCACCGCCTGGTAGGCGCGCTCGATGCTGTGCTCGGCGAACTGGCGGGCCAGGCTCTGGTGGGCCAGGTCGGTCTTGGCGGCGACCAGCAGGCCGCTGGTGTCCTTGTCGATGCGGTGCACGATCCCCGGCCGACGCACGCCGCCGATGCCCGACAGCGAGTCGCCGCAATGGGCCAGCAGGGCGTTGACCAGGGTCTCGTCCGGGTTGCCCGGCGCCGGGTGGACCACCAGCCCGGCGGGCTTGTCGATGACGATCAGCTGGTCGTCCTCGTAGACGACGGTGAGCGCGATGTCCTGGGGTTCGGGTTCGGCCGGGGCCTCGGGCGGGATGCCGACCTGGAAGGTCTGGCCGGGTTTGACCCGGTAGGAGGGGTCGGTTATGGTCGAGCCGCTCGAGGTGACGAAGCCGTCCTCGATCAGCGTCTTGACCCGGGTGCGCGACAGCTCCGGCAGGCGCGCCGCCAGCCAGCGGTCCAGGCGCGAGCCGGCGTCGTCTTCGGCGACGAGGCCGGGATCCAGGGTTGCGGCGACGGTCATCGGGGGCCTCGGGCGGGTTTCACGAAACAGGGATTGAATCGCAGGCGATGGCGGCACTCAAGGCATTGGTTGCGTTCATGGGCGTTTTGCTGCTGGCTGGCCTGGGCCTTTTGGGCTGGGGGCTGTGGAACAAGGGCCATCGCACCGCGGGTCCGGCCTCGGCCGCGGTCGCCGAATCCGGCGGTTTCGGCCGGGTCGAGCTGCCGTTGCCGGCGGGTGCCCGCGTCGAGCAGATGCTGGCCGCCGGTGACAAGGTGGTGCTGCGCGTCAGCGGCGGCGGGCCTGACCGCCTGATGGTGCTCGACCCCGCCCAGGGCCGGGTGCTGGGCAGCTTCGACCTGGCGCCCCAGCCGCCCGCCCGCTGATCCCGGCGGCGATGATTGTCCTGGCGCCCCAGCAGCTGAAGCAGATCGCCGATGCCGCCGAGGCCGCGTGGCCGCGGGAATGCTGCGGCCTGCTGGTCGGCCGCGGGGTGAGGGTCGTCCACGTCACCCGGGTGGTGCCCGCCGCCAACCTGGCCCCCGCCGCCAACCGCTTCGATCTCGACCCGCGCACCCGTCTCGCGGTCGAGCGCGAACTGCGCGGCACGCCCGAGCGGGTGGTCGGCCACTACCACTCTCACCCCGACGGCAGCACCCGGCCCTCGGCCACCGACCTGGCCGCGGCTTACGAGCCCGACCTGGTCTGGCTGATCGCCGGCGTCGTCGACGCCCAGGTGGTCCACCTGGCCGCCCACCGCCTGGACCGCCCGTCTGGGCGCATCCATCCGGTCCACCTGGATTGCCGGGAAAAAAGTGCTTGCAAGCCCCGGGCGATTCCGACATAAAGCGGACCTCGCGCCCGGACGTCCCCATCGTCTAGAGGCCTAGGACACCGCCCTCTCACGGCGGCAACCGGGGTTCGAATCCCCGTGGGGACGCCAAGCGACTATCCAACTGAAATCATTGAAAAAGATTGGCCTCGGCAGAGGCAATTGCGGATAGGTTTTGCAGATAGCCCGGCTGTCGCCGTGCTCGCCCGAGGTCG
>JBLNBU010000275.1:0-13370 GCA_050260215.1 Actinomycetota bacterium | reverse complement strand
CCCCTGCGTTCAGCGTTGCTTCCCGAAACTCTGCCGCCGCCATGCCTCGACCGCGGTATCGATCCCGCCCACCGGGTCGTCGGTGGACCAGCGCTTCCAGAAGTCGATGGTTCGGCTGTCGGGCTTGGCCCGCGGTTCGGCAACGCGGATGCGACTGGGCAGCAGGCTGGCGTCGCCGACCACCACCGCCTCGCCGGTATCGAGGACCGGCAGCATGTCGGTGAAGCCGGCCAGGGTTTCGGGCAGCAGCGCCCGCACCCGCGCCTGGTCGTCGGGGTTGGTCAGGCGCATGGCGACCACGTTGTTGCACTGGCTGATGACGGTTCGGCTGACCTCGGCTGGGCGCTGGCTGATCACCGCCAGGCCGATGCCGTATTTGCGGCCCTCCTTGGCGATGCGCTCGAACATCCGAACCGCGACGCGGCCTTCCGAATCCTCGGCCGCCTGGTCGGGAATGTAGTTGTGGGCCTCGTCGCAGAACAGGGCGATGGGATGGCGACGCTCGGACGACGTCCATTGCTGGACCGAGAACGCAAGCCCGGCGACCATGCCGACGATCAGCGGCAGGATGTCCGAGGGCACTTCGGAGAAGTCGACGATCTTGACGCCTCCCCGGCCGTCGGCCTGGTCGCGGCGACCGGCCAGCAGCCGGGTGGCCAGGGTGTCGAGATAGCCCAGGTTGTCGGTAACCGCACCGCCGCGGAACAGGAACCCCAGCCGCCGGTCCTCGACCTTGGCCTCGAGGCGGGCGATCATGCGGCTGAGCTTGCCGAAGAAGTCTCCCTGCTTCTCGCCGCTGCGCGCCCCGGGGACCATCTCGGTATTCAGGTCGCCCAGCTTGCCAAGCACCTGCTTGATGTCGAACGGTATCGGGCTATCCACGGTGAATGCCGCCAGCAGGTCATCCCGGCCGGCAGCATTGAGAAAGCCCTCCTTGGCCTCGCGGATGAACCGGCCCAGCAGCATGCCCTGGTTGGGTGCGTTCTGGTCGCTGCGGTCGACCAGCAGCGAGCGCAGCGCGTCGTAGCCCAGCAGCCAATATGGCAGGAACAGCACGTCCTCGGCGGGAGCGTCCAGGTCGCCGGGCCCGGCGATGCGCAGGTGGCGGAAGCCGTCGCCCTGCAGTGGGCCGTACTCGCCATGGATATCGAACACCAGGCCGTTGGCGTTAGGCAGATCGGCGACCTGCTCCAGCAGCCGGGCGGTGGTCCAGGACTTGCCCGAGCCGGTGCTGCCGACGATGGCGACATGGCGCTGGAACAGCCGGTCACCATTGAGGAAGGCGTCGGCGGTGGGATCGAGGGAATATCGACCGAGCGACAGCGGCCGCCCGTCCTTGCCGCTGACTTCCGATACCACCCGCATGAACGACGACAGTCGGTCGCCTTCCAGCGAGAAGCACAGGGCATCGATCTCGGGGACGGTCTCGACGGCGCGGCGGAAGCGCGGCATGCGCAGCCCGCCCATATGATGGAGGGTGCCGATCAGCCCGACCTCGACCGCGTCGATGGTGGCGAGTTCCGGCACGACGTCATCGCCCTCCGCCGTGTCGGCCGGCCTGACCTTGCGGGTTATGCGCGAGATGATACCGATCAGGCTGCGGCCGGGCCGGCTCTGCAGCAGCACCGGTCGCTGGACCTGAAGCCGGCGCAGCGCGTCCGCATCGAAGACCTGGATCACCGCGGCGCCCGTATCGACGGTCAGCACGCTGCCGAACGCATCCCGGTCGCGCAGCCTGAACAGCTCCATCGCCAACCTCACAGAAACTCGGCGGCGAAGCCGTCGAACGACCAGGCGTCGATGCCTTCCAAGGCGACGCCTGCCGGATGTTCGTGGGTGCGAACCTCGGTGGTTCCGGGCTCGCCCGCAGTGAACACGCAGTAGCGGAGCGCCTGGGACGCCTGCTTCAGGGCCTCCTGGGCCTTGGGGGTGAGCGAATGCGCCACCATCACCAGCGGCTTCGGCCGGTCCCGCAGGGCGCGGGTAAGGTACAGCTGCACGTGAACGTCGTTGAAGCCGTAGCCGATGCACAGGAACGCCGCCGCGCTCTTCAGGGCATCGTCGGCCTGCCCCATCAGCGAGCGGTAGGGATCGAACTGGCTTTGCCGGTACTTCTCCTTGGTCGGGGGAACGATCACCGGCTGCATCCCGGCGGGGACCTGCAGCCCATCTTCGGTCAGGGCGTGTACCGGCAGTCCGACCGGATCGCCATCGCCACCCCGAAACCAGTCGATCGAGCCATGGACCTTGAGCACGTCGACCGTTCGCTCCTCCTGGCGCGTGTCGGTGCGGAAGAAGCGGGGCGCGTGGGCCAGCCCCTCCCACCGACGGCTGTAGATCCCAGTGAAGCCCGTCTGATGGCAGAAGCCACCCTGATCCGCACCGTATTCGATCAGCCGGTCGTAGTTGGGGGTAACGACGGTAACCCGCCGCGCCGATCCGCCGAACAGATAGGTGAACAGGCGGGTATGCGGCAGCATCCGTCCCGCCCGCATTTCCTCGAATACGGCCAGGTCCTTCCAGGTGATGGCCTTCCACACGGTGGCGACGATCGACCGGAACAGCGGCGAGTCCTCGTCCAGGCCGGCCTTGTCCAGGGCAGGTTCGAGCCCTTCCTTTGTCATCAACGCATCGAACAAAAGGGCCCATTTGGCCGTGTCCTCGGTGGACAACTTTTCCTTCGCCGCATTTTCGACGATACGGTCGGCCAACTGGGCCATGGTGGGCAGGCCCAGCCCGGCGGAAGCCCCGCTGCCCAGGATGACGACCGGATTTAGGGCCAGGCAGTCGCGAACGATCTGCTCCGCACTGCCGCGCACTCGGGTTTGGATTTCGTCGGTCATGCTCGTTCCTGTGGGGTCACGCAAGCAGGAAGCTTCCTCCGGCCTCCGACTGCACGCTCAGTACGGGATGCCATCATAACCGAGAAGCGCAGCGATTGCCTTTGATTATCCCGCGCATGTCGCCTTACAATTCTCTTTTTCGTGGAGACGGGGGCCACGAAGGCAGCGCCCCCATTACACGCTCGTCGGGCGGGTTCCGGTGGGGCGCAAGGTGGCGGTGGTCGACCTGAACGATCCCTGGGTGCTGATGGACAGTCGACTGAGAAACATTCAAGGGGGGCAAGCGTGGCTGGCGACGTCAACACCGATGAGTTTCTTCTGCCGCGAGCCGTTGCGGCCACCGGTGCCACGGTCCCGGTGCTACACGACTATGGCCGGCGGGTGAGGATCGGCCTCGGCACTCCGACCCCAGCGATGCGGGCCATGAGCGGCTTTGCGATGGAGCCTGGGGAGCCGACGCTGTCGGAGCGGTTGGGCGAGCAAGCCTTTTCGCTACGCCAATCCGGCGATTTCAGAAAGGCGAAGGCGGCGCGAGCCCATGGCGGAAGGTCCTGGGGTGAAGCGGATGGCGGGCCGGAGCCGCTGGTACCCGTCACTGGCCTATCCGCCCCTTCCGGCGGCATCATGGGATCGCCGCCGCC
This sequence comes from Actinomycetota bacterium, assembly GCA_050260215.1. GTDB lineage: Bacteria > Pseudomonadota > Alphaproteobacteria > Rhodospirillales > Magnetospirillaceae > JBLNBU01. Next base: position 9,886 of record JBLNBU010000275.1, on the reverse strand, counting down.
CCCCAGTCTCAGCGATCGACTGGCGGGACGGATCGCCGTCGGTGTGATCATCGTTTCCGGCCCCACCCCCGCCCTGACCGTCACCGACGAGGAACAGGTCAAGATCGCGGCCGAGGTTCAGAACGGACTGACTTGGCTGGCTTCGAAAAGCCCGGCTCGCGACGTGACTTGGGCGCAGCACTTCGATGCCTTGACCGTAGATGTACCGGACCGGTCCAGTGCACCGCATCGGGAAGCCTACGAAGCGCCGTGGCGGGACGCGGCCCTGGCCCAACTGGGCATGCCGCTTGGTATGGACGGCGCGCGGGCCTATGCCCGGAAGCTGATGGCCGACCTCGGCGCCGACCGGGGCTTCTGCGCCTTTTTTACCAAATACACCCTTTGGCACTTCGCCTATGCCAACATGGGCGGACCACGCCTGGTGATGCAGTATGGCAACGACGGTTGGGGTCCCGACAACATTGACCGTGTTTTCGCCCACGAGACCTGCCATATATTCGGGGCGCCCGACGAGTACCGAGCCAGCAATTGCGACTGTGGCGGCGCCTACGGCCCCGAAGGCTTGCCCAATGGCAATTGCGAAACTTGCGCTCCGGATGGCGGGCAGCCGTGCATCATGCGGGCCAACGACTGGACCATGTGTGAGTACACATTCCGTCATCTCGGCTATACCATTTAACAGAAAGCGGCCCTCGTTCCGGGAGGGGTGCCCATGGAAGACCTGTTGATCCTGGACAAGGGCCAAACCCCGCTGTTGCGCTCCGCGGTATCGAAAGGCATCCTGCGGATCCTGCAGCAAGCTTCCGCCCGGGTGGTGCTGGTGGACGGCGCCGACGCCGATCTTAAAGCCATCTCCCGGCGAGCCGGCGTGCATTCCGGCTTGGCCCATCTGGCGACCCTCAACCCGCAGGCGCTGGCGGCCCTGGACCTGACGGCGAGCGAGCGGCTGTTCGTGAAGGCGTGGTTGCTGCGAAAGACCGCAGGTGACAAGAGCCGCACCGGCGAGGGGCTGGATTGGGATGCTCCGGGATTCGCCCCGCCCTGAACCGCCCGCGGCTTATTGCTACCCGCGCTCATCGCCATCGGCGAGACCGCAGTTAAAATCGAAGGAATGCTCCTCCAGCAGCAGGTGGCCCAGGCCGGCGTGCAACGCCTCGGGATCCTCGCTCGCCAACTCGCGGCAACGGCGCGGGGCGACCGCCCAGCCAACCTGGCGGGTCAGGTAATAATCGAGGGCCTGCGCCACCATCTGCGACACCAGCGCAACGCAAACGGGGAGGTTACCCTGATCAGGGCGGCAAAGGAATGCGAGGTGTCGGCGCCCCTCGACCTCAACCTCGTGCAATATATAGTCGATACGGCAACCGTGCCTCTCGCCCCAATGGCTCAGTGTTTGAAACGGCGGCAGGTCGAACAGCACCGTGGCCCGCGTCGCGCGCCGCAGATTGGGCCACCATCGCTTTTGCCACTCGATATCGGTCAGGGCGGCAAGCGAGATGTTGGCGAAGACCGGCAGGCCGGCATCGAGGCTGGCGGGATCATCGACCACCTGCAGTTCGACCTGCCTTCCGGCATCGGTTTCCACCGGGCGTCGGAGCAGTGCCAGCGGACGGCCGGGTTGGGCCAGCAGGGTGGCACGGTCCTGGTCCGACAGTTCGAACTGCCCCACCACCTGGTGCGAATAACGAACGGAGAGGAAAAGGTGCGAGGGTTCGATCCAGCTGAACGTCATGTCACGTGGGGCACCGCCCGACCGTAGCCCGGCGACCAGGGGAGCCTCCCGGACAAGGTAGCGCTCGTTGCCGAACTCATGGATGCTGTCGACCTCGCGATGGGGCACCGTGGCGGCAACCAGCGTCCGGCGGCCGGCTGGGGCAAGCCGTTCGACCTCGGCAACCATGGCCTGCGTCACCGACTGGTGACCGTCGTAGCTGAGCGATCCGGCTCCGGCGGCCTGCATGAGGCGACCCAACTGGTCGTAGAACGAGCGCAGGATTGCCTGCTCGACATCGTCGAATTCCCTGCCGCTGACGGCGTCGTAATCCAGTTCGCCCCGGAGGTGGGCGCGAAAGGCGGGCCAGTGCGGCAACGCCGCTACCCGCTCCAGCGCTTCGTCGCTCAACCGGGCCCATACAGCCGGTTCAAGTTGCCCCGCCATCAGACCCAGGCGCCAGTCGGGATGCATCGCCGGACCGTCCCGGACTGCTTCCATCACCACCGCGAGCGACGACGCGTCATGTCCAAGAATGCCCCAGGGTCCGGCGGGCTGAAGGCACAGCCGGAACAGGGCGTTCAGGCCGCAATTGCGCAGGAAGGGGGCGTCGAGCCCGGCGAGGGCGGTGCGGGCGGTGTCGAAATAGCGGCAATAGGCGGGATAGGGCGCCAGCAGCCGGACATCCGGTTCGCCGCGCCCCAGGATGAACAGGCTGCCATAGGTGGCGTAGGCCTCGTGGGCGGTACGGACCGGTTCGATCAGCGCCCCTAGCCAGTCGGCAGCGTTCTCAGCGGCTCCGCCATGCCGATGGAGATGAGCGGCCACATGCAACAGCGATCCATAGACGGTGCAGTTGGTCAGGATTGAATGGAATGCCTCGTGGACGCTGACCAGCAGGCGCTGCTCCTTGCTGGTCCGGGCACCGAACGTCACCGACCACCCTTCGAAGTCGTACCATCCCCTGCCGCCCTCGGCCTCGCCCGACAAGCCACGATCCAGATCGCGGCCATCGAAATACAGGGCAAGGGGATCGCTATCGGTCATGGGAATGGCCTGCCATTACCGCCGCTGTCCCCGCAACCTGTTCCGTTCTTCGAAGTATTCCGTTTGCCGTTCGAAGAATCTCTGCCTCGCCCGGTTGAAGTCCGCCCAAAGTGCATCATCGACCTCCCGCCCCGCCGGGCCGATCTCTTTCCAGCGCGCCATCAGTTCCCGCATTCGGTCACTGGTGGCCTTCCAGTCGGACGAATAGGAAAGATCCGAAGCGATGGAGACCAAATTGCGCTTTTGCGCCGCATTGCGCTCCCTCTCCCGCGCCATGCTCTCGAAATGGTCTTTCTGGCGGTCGAAGAATGTCTGACGGGCGGACTGGAACGCCTGCCACAATTCGTCGTCATGATCCCGCCCGGCCGTACCGATGGCCTTCCATTGTACCATCAGGTCGCGCTGTCTTTCCGCGGTCCCCTTCCAATCGCTCGAATGGGTAAGGCCTCGGGCCTCATTCACCAGCCGCTGCTTGGCTTGACGATTGTCTTCGCGCTGACGTTCCTGCCGGTCGAAATGGGCCTTTTGGCGGTCGAAGAAGGTCTGGCGGGCGGACTGGAACGCCTGCCACAGGGCATCGTCATGATCGCGCCCTGCCGGACCGGTGGCTTTCCACTGCGCCATCAACGCCCGTTGCTTATCGGCGGCATCCTTCCAATCCTCGGAATAAGCGAGGCGTTTGGCGTCTTCCACCAGTTGCTGCTTAACTCGGCGATTGACCTCGCGCTGACGCCCCTGCTCGTCGAAGTGTGCCTTCTGGCGGTCGAAGAATGTCTGGCGGGCGGACTGGAACGCCTGCCACAGGGCATCGTCATGATCACGCCCTGCCGGACCGGTGGCTTTCCACTGCGCCATGAGGGCCCGGTGGCTCTCCGCAGCAGCCCGCCAGTCCTCGGACGTGGCGAGACGCCTGGCGTCGTCCACCAGGTGTTGTTTGGCAACCCGGTTGGCCTCGCGCTGGCGGTCCCGCTCATCGAAATGGCGTTTTCGCCGATCATGAAAGTGCTGCTGCGCCCCCTGGAAGCGGCTCCACAATTCTTCCTCCTTTTCGCGCCCGGCGGAACCGCTCGCCTTCCAGCGCTCCATGAGGCCTTTCATCTGCTCGCCGGCGACCTTCCAATCGCTGGATTCGGCCAAGGTCTCGGCCTGGCGAATGATGTCGCGCTTCTGGGATTGCGCGTTGTCCCGCCGCCATTCAAAACAGTCGGCACAGAATTCTTCATTCTCGAAATGGAAATATTCGATCCCGCAGGACCCGCACCGGCCCTTGACCGCCGGGCCCTCATAGACAGCGTCCGATTGGGAAAAATATGCATCCCATTCGTCGAGGCCGCGCCGATAGGTGGTGGTTCCGCCCTCGACCACGGTATGGGCGTGGGGAACGATAAATGGAAAGGTACCTTGTTCCAGGATGACTTGGCGAAGGCCGAGCGACAGTTCCCTTGCCGGCAAGTCATAGAGATGGATCTGCTCGATGCCGAAGCCGCTCATTCTGTGGCGGACGCGGATGGTGTGACCGTCCGAGGTCGCGCTGGCGCCGTCGATCCCGAGGGAAGGTGGCTGCCGTCCTGGGAAAAGCTGCTCCCAGGTCAACTGACCGGTCGGCGTGCCGGTGCTGAACCTGATGCTCCCGTCCGCCCGTTCCTGGACTCGGACCAGCACGCGAATGAGATAGCGCCGACGGGCGACGCACCGGCAAATGGCGCTGTAGAGATCGGAACCGATGCGTTGGCGTATCCACTCGATGGTGAATTGGCCGTCGCTGAGCGACCCTGACCCGGACTTCACTTCGACGATGCGCACGTCACCGCGCGCATCTTCGGCGGCAAAGTCGATGCCGTGCACCGAATCGATCTTAGTCTCGATGATGCGGCTTCCAGCCCAGGTTTCCTGGATCCAGTTGCGGCAATGGGCCTCGAGAACATCGCCCCGCTTGTGCCAATTCATGGGTCACCACCACGTTCCACCACATCTCCAATCCCGGTTGCCGGAGACCTCTCCCCGTGCCCGCAAGATTGGTGGCGACGCCGCCGCGGCGCGGCTTGCGGTAACCGACGTCGGCCTATTCAAAGTCCAACGACGGCGTATAGCTGCCGTCCCGCTGCTGCTGGAAGTCGAACTCGTAGAGACGCAACGCCCCGAAGGTTTGGCTGCGCCTGCCGAGCGCCACCATCAGCGCATTCGGGCAAGCGGCGAACAAATGGATGCGGCCGGCCCCGGTTCCTCTCAGATCGTTTATCTCGTTGGCGATGGCATCGGCCAGGCGCGCCGCATGGTCGCCATCCATGACCATCCCCTGGCCGGCCCCTCCTTCCGGGGTCAGGAACAGGACGCGTCCGACCTCGGGCAGTTCCCCCTCCACATAGGTTTCCACATGACCGCCGATCGAGCGGGTTACGGATAACGCGACCGCAACGTCCCTCGCCCCGGCCGCTTCGTTGACGACTTTAGGTACGGCCGTGAGAGCGGGCAACGCACGCGCGTCCCGCCCCACGGTGGGCTGCCACGTTTCGACCCGACCGTCCATGCGCTGCTCGACCTCGACCGCCAGGCCGGATTTCAAGTCGAGCAGGCGTCCGCAGGCAAAGGCAATACTGGCGTGAGCGTCGAGCCGGAGATGGACAGGCCGACCTCGGGCGGCAATTTGTCGGAAGGCTTCGTCCAGCGCGGGGAAGACTTTGGCTGACCACCAAGCCCCATCCCTGATGAAGCGGCCGTCGAAGTAGTCGAGCAGCGAGACCGAATGATCAGCCCACTCCTCATCCGACGACCTGGGAGGAAATGCCCGGACCCAAACATTGATGGGCTCTACCGGAACGGGTTCGGGCGGCTTGTTCTCGGCTTGATGGTCGCGTTCAGCCTGCAGCGTCCGCTTTTTCTCCGCATAGGCGCGGTCACCAAAAAATTTGATGGCCAAGCCGCGGCCGGCCCAGGCCAATGCAAGCACTCCGACGAACACCCCGGCAACAATCCACACCGAAGTTTTCGGGTGCGCGGTCACGAACGCGCCCACGCAAGGCAGCAGATCTAGCGGTCCGGCAATCCTGGTCAGGTCACACGGCATAGCCACCCCCTTCGCCCCCCACCAATAGATTGCCTTTGATCTGGTCGCTGTGCAATCTTGACGCGCACCCCATCCCACCAAAGGGCAGTGTCGATGCCTGAAATCGATCCGCTGTTGTCGCTTGCGTTCGCCATGCATGCCAATCGCGGCACCATGGCGGTGCTGCTGGGTTCCGGCGCCTCGGGCGCGGCCGGCATCCCCACAGGCTGGGGCGTGGTGCTGGATCTTGCGGCGAAGCTGGCAGAGATGCAGGGGGACGGCCCGCAAGACGACGTTGCCGGCTGGTACGCGCGCAAATTCGGCAAGCAGCCGGACTATTCGGACCTGCTGGATGCATTGGTTCGGACGGCCGACGAGCGGCGCGGCCTGCTGCATTCCTACTTCGAGCCGACGGACGAGGAGCGCGAACAGGGCCGGAAGCAGCCGACGGCCGCCCACCGCGCCATCGCCAGATTGGTCAAGGCCGGCCACATCCGGGTCATCCTGACCACCAACTTCGACCGCCTGATGGAGACGGCGCTGCGCGAGGAGGGCATCGAGCCGGTGGTGATTTCCTCTCCCGACGGCATCAAGGGGGCGCCGCCAATGGCGCATTGGCAGTGCGTGGTCATCAAGCTGCACGGTGACTACCTTGATCCCCGCATCCGCAATACCGAGGGGGAGCTGGCCGCCTATGCCCCCGAAACGGATCAGTTGCTGGACCGCATTTTCGACGAGTTCGGTCTGATCATTTCGGGGTGGTCAGGCGAATGGGATGTCGCATTGCGATCGGCCATGGAGCGCTGCCCGACCCGGCGCTTCAGCTGCCTGTGGGGAGACCGCGGCGCCCTGGGACCCAAGGCCCGCGCCCTGGCGACCCTGAGAGCCATCGAAGTGGTCGAGGGGCTGGATGCAGACGGCCTGTTCGTCGGATTGGAAGACCACCTGGCATCCCTGGCCGAGATCGCCGAACGGCGCCATCCGCTCACGCCGGCCGTCGCCGTCGCCACGGCCAAGCGCTGGCTGGCGGACCCGGAAAGGAACCGGATTCGCCTCCATGATCTGGTGATGGCGGAGGTGGAGCGGGTCTGCACGGCATGCGGCCCGAAGCATTTCCCCATCCAGGGCGTTCAGCCGACCGCCGAGGAGTTCTTGAAGCGCCTGAAGCGGTACGAGGCCGCGACGGAGACCCTGTGCGCACTGGCGGCGACCTTCGCCCAGTGGGGCGACGACAGGCACCGTACCCTTTGGACCAAGGTGATCGAGCGACTGGACGGGCTGGCGGTCAGCCAGAGCGGCTACACCATTTGGAACGACCTTCAACGCTACCCCGTCCTGCTGCTTCTCTACGCTGGCGGGATCGGTGCCGTGGAAGCCGGTCGCTATGATTGGATAAAGGCACTTCTTGCTGATCCCATTCGTCGCCAAGATGAGGAGCGCAAGCATCCGATCGGAAGGCGGCTGGATGCGGCGCATGAACTCGGCAAACATTTTGGTTCTTTTCCTGACGTGGCGCGTGGCGCGCTCACCCTGGGCAGTGACCACATCTTTGCCTACCTGCAATCTCTCTTCCAAACAAGCCAAGCCTATCACGGGCGCTTTCAGCAAGCCTTCGACCGCTTCGAATTCATGTTTGTGCTTTGGCGTATGATGACGGGCTCCTATCCTTTCTATGGCTGCTTCGCTTGGCGCCGCGACTACGACATGACCCGCGAAATCGTCGAAGAGGCCTCAAGGGCGGGAGACGATTGGGCCCCGTTGAAGCAAGGGTTCATTACGGGAACAGTCGCCGATGTACGCGATAAGTGCAAAGAATTGGCAGCCCGCATTGAAAAGCTGGGCTGGCGGTGAAGCCACCCTGGACACCGCCGCCGGAACTGCCGGCAACCGTCGACGAGATGGAACGCCTGCGGAAGGACTTCGAACTCCGCGCCCGCTTGATCAAGGTGCGGACCCGAGGCCGCATCGGCGAGGTCATCGCCGGGTTGGCCTTCCCGCTGGACATCCGCGACAGGGTCGAGATCGACCGGCGCACCTTCCAGACCCCCTTCGGCCTCCGGCGCGTCGACAATTTCATGGCGGAAACAGGAGAGGCCGTCGAATCAAAGATGACCCGAGTGACCGCGGGGCGCCGCATTCGCGCGCAGATCGCCAAGGACGCCTGGCTGCTGCGCGAGGGCTTGGTCAGGCGGGTCCTGTGGATACTGTACAAGGGAGGCTCGGTGCGTCTGAAGGCCCTGCTGGCCGAGAACGGCATCGAGATCATCGACGGCTGGGAAAATCTGGGCAAACCCGCGCCGACAGACACAATATCTTGACCGCCATCTCAATCGGCGATACAAAATAGCCCATCAGCTCATTACGGGAAAAAATGTGTGCGACCCTGTCTCCTTGGGACCGTCGGCCACATGACACCATCCCAGGGAGTGTCGCCATGTCGCTCGCCACCAGTTTCGAAAGTTTCCTGAGTTCCATCCGGCCCACTGCGGCCGACATGGAAAAAGGCCGCAAGCGCCATACCGAACTTCGCGAGAACTTGCTGGCCGACAAGCCCCTGGCGGCAATGATCCTGCACACCTTCCTGCAGGGCAGCTATCGACGCTCGACCATCCTTCGCCCGACCAACGAAGAGAAGATGGACGTCGACCTGGTGGTGGTCACGACCATCGACGAGCGCCTGGGGACAGGCTACGCCTTCGACCTGTTCAAGCCCTTCGTCGACCGGCACTACCAGGGCCAGTGGAAGCTCCAGGGGCGTTCGATCGGCATTTCCCTCCACGACGTCGACCTCGACCTGGTCATCACGGCGCGTCCCCCCGAACCCTTGGCCAAATCGCTGGCCACACGGGATCATGCGTTCGCTGCCTTCAATAAGCTGGCGACGACGCCTGACAATTGGGTCCGGCGGTTGACCGGCGACGACGACACGGTCGAGGACTGGTTCGATGCCAAGGTCAGGACCGTTCCCGCCCATCTGCGTGCCGGCACCAGGCAGCAGCTTGCAAAGGTGGCCATGGACAGTTCCGAGGAGTGGCGCAAGCAGCCACTGCGCATCCCGGACCGCGAAGCCAGGGAGTGGCAGGACACTCACCCCATGGCCCAGATCGAATGGACGCGGGCGAAGAACGCCGAAACCAACGGCCACTTCGTCAACATCGTCAAGGCGGTGAAATGCTGGAAGCGGGAGGTCTCTGGCCTGTCCAAGTACCCCAAGGGCTATCCGCTGGAACACATGGTCGGCGATTGCTGCCCGAACGACGTCACCACCTTCGGTGACGGCCTTCGCGATACGCTGGATCAAATGGCCACCAAGTATCGCCGCTTTGCCAACGCAGGAACCGTCCCCTTCCTGCCCGATCACGGCTGCGCCGACGTCAACGTGCTGGCCCGGCTGGATGGAGACGATTTCCAGCTGTTTCATCGGCGCATCGATGAGGCCCGCGAGACCGCCTGCCGTGCCTCGGACTGCAACAATGACGCCGATGCCGCCGGGCTGTGGCACAGCTTGCTCGGCGCCAGCTTCCCGCTTCCGGCCCTCCCGGCGGCCGCGATGCCGCCCGGCGGGTTCTCCGAGCGCACCCGACAGACGGAGGTGTCGGACGGACGGTTTGCGTGAGCAAGCTGACTGTCCCCGCCCCCCTGGCCGTTGCCCTCGAGGCCCTTGCCGGTGCGGACAAGGTGAGTGTCATCGAGGAATGGCGGCGGTTCGGTGACGCCTTCGCCTGCCGGCTCCGCATCACGCTTGAAGGAACGCCAACGGTCTTCGTACCGCAGGAGACGGATTGGCATGCGGTCGCCAAGCCAGACTATCCGCTTGGCGACCTGGTCATCTTCCCGGCCAAGCGCGACGGGATCACGGCGACATTCCCCCACCAGGCCTACAACACCGAGGGCCATGGCCCGGAACTCGGCCCCCTTCCGTGGCGCCCGGGCCATCCATGCCTCACCCACCCTCTTGCGGCCCTTGGCGGACGGGTGCGCGAGCCGCCGGATGCTGCCGAGCGTCTTGCCTGGCAGGTCGGACGCCTTCAGCTCTGGCTGTCTGCGGCTGCAGCGGGACGCCTCCAACAGCCCGGGGAGCCGTT
>JBLNBU010000274.1:0-9653 GCA_050260215.1 Actinomycetota bacterium | reverse complement strand
ACCATGCCGGGCCCGAGGATCAACTGACCGACGGCTGCGACATCGCGCTCGACCAGGTCGGCTACATGGAGAACATCCTGACCGACATGCTGGATTTCGCCCGGCCCGACGCCTTGGCCCTGGACTGGATCGACCTCGACGAGGTCCTCGAGGTGGCGACCCTGTCGATGATGCCCGCCATCGCCGAGCAGGACATCGTCGTCTGCACCGACGGGCACTTCACCTTGCCCAAGATCCTGGGCGACCGCACCCGGCTGATCCAGGTGTTCCAGAACCTGCTGTCCAACGCCATCGAGGCGATGAGCCCCGGCGGCCGCCTGACCGTGGAAGCGGCCACCTGCATGCACGACTCGCGACCGTCCGTCGAGGTCCGCATCGTCGACACCGGCCCGGGCATCCCTGATGATGCCCGTGCCCAGGTCTTCGAGCCGTTCTTCACCACCCGCGCCAAGGGCACCGGCCTGGGCCTGACCATCGTCAGCCGCCTGGTCCAAGCCCACGGTGGCGCCATCTTCCTGGACCCGGCTCCGACCGGCGGCACGGCGGCCCGCGTCATTTTCCCGCTGGTAGCCGGACCGGAACACGACAGTTGATGCCTGACCCGAGCCCGGAGTTCCTGGCGGCGATGAGTAGAGCCTCGTTCCTGGCGCCAGGCGGGCAGCACCGCCCTGGGCCAGCGAGCGGAACAGGCCGCTGAAGCTCTCGACGATCGGCCTGCCCCGCGATGTAGGCTATTGCATGCAATTGTCCTGCGCCGAGCCGCAGCAGCTTCTTATGATTCATCGCCACTCCCGCCCTGGCCAACAGCAACCCCAGCCGCCGATAGCCGAACCGGCGGCGGTCGGCTACCTCAAACCGGAGGAGGATTCGGGGAGCAGGTCAGCACAGGCTCAAATCATGTGCGCTCAGCGAAAACACGAAAGGCCCGCCTTGTTGAGGCGGGCCTTCTGCGTTTTGGTTGCGGGGGCGCGCAACCAGCGTTACCTGCACTTCGACACGGCGCCGCTACCCGGCCAATAACGGATTGCATCTTCAATTTAAGTCTGGTCCCCGTGCAGGCATCGCCCCTTCGGGTACCCGCCTTCACCCAGAAACACAACCGGCAGCGCCCGGTTCCCGGCAGAGCACATCAGCCGCCCAGCTTCGACAGGGCGAAGGCGGCAAGGAAGCCCGCCACGGTGATCAGGCCGGCGAAATCATGGGCGATTTCAACCGCTTCTGGAATCATGGTGTCGACCAGCATGGCGAGGATGGCGCCTGCGGCCACCGCCTGCGTGCCGGCGACAACCCCGGGCGGGCTGCCGGCGAAAGCCAGATTGCCCACTGCAGCGGCGACACCGAGCAACAGCGCCATGCCGATCCAAAGCCCGAAGACGTAGGTTCTGCTCCGCCCGGCCTTGCGCATGCCGGCCGAACTGGAAAGGCCTTCCGGAATGTTCGACAGGAAGATCGCGACCACGGCGACCAGGTTCACTCCCTTCCCCTCCAGCAGGCTGACGCCGATGATGAGGGATTCGGGAATGCCGTCCAGCAGCGACCCCAGCGCGATGGCCATGCCGCCGCCACGCCCGGCGTCCCGCTGCTGGTTGCCCGAGCGCTTGCGGTTCCGAGCCCCATGATGGGAAACGACGACATTGGCACCGGTGTAGACACCGGCCCCCGCCAGGAACCCCAATGCTGCGGCCAGAAAGCCGCCAGTGCGGTAGGCCTCGTCCATCAGCTCGAACGACAGCGCCGATATCAGCACCCCGCTGCCGAAAGCCATCACCGCGGCGATCACCCGCTGCGGCAGCCGGAACACGTAGGCGACGATGGTTCCCACCACCAGGGCCGAGCCGCTGACCAATCCCCATATTCCCGCGTCCAGCCACATCTGCATCTTAGTTGCGCCCGCAATCTGCCTGCCCCCAGTGGCAGGAACATCCCGAAACGCCGCCAAGTTCCGCAGTGCTCGTCCAGTTCGCCCTGGGCGCTCGACCATGGGGGACCGCCGGAACGCCCTCCGGGGGCCGCCGTTTGTCATCGTAACGCGCCACGCAGGTAGGAGGCAGGGCATGGATCCGTTAGGTCCCGGCGCCCTGGTGGCAACCGCCGCCGGCACCGTCTTCTCGCTTGGTGTGCTGGCGCGGGCGCTCGCCAGCCGCTGGCCGTTGTCCGAGGCCCTGCTGGCACTAGCCCTCGGCGTGGCGGCGGGACCGTTCGGGCTGGGGCTGTTCACACCCTCCGCCTTGGGGCTTTCCCCTTCGGCGCTCGAGCAGGCGGCACGCTACACCTTGGGGGTCGCGCGGGTCTCCGCCGCCTTCGACCTGACCGCCGATGTGGTCCGGCAATGGCGCAGCATCGGGCTGCTGCTGGCGGCCGGGATGGTTGGGATGTGGCTTACGACGACGATGGCGGCCTGGCTGCTGCTTCCCTTCGGGCCGGGGGATGCCCTGCTGGTCGGCGCCATCCTCGCGCCCACCGACCCGGTGCTGGCCGGCGGGATCCTAGGCGGCCCACTGGCGGAAAGGAACGTCCCGGTGCGATTGCGGACCCTGTTGCTGGCCGAGTCGGCCGCCAATGACGGGCTGGCGCTACCCTTCGTTCTGTTCGGACTGGGCCTTGCCTCGTCGTCCCCATGGCCGGCCACGGTGCGCGACCTGGTCGTCCGGGGATTCCTGTGGGAGGTCGGCGTGGGAGCGGCGGTAGCAATCGGCCTGGGGTGGCTGGCTGGCCGGGCCGTGGCAACAGCCCAACGACGGCTGGATGCCGACGCTGCAGCCCTGGCCGCGGCTTCGGTCTCGGTGGGGATCTGTGCGCTGACGCTGGCCCACTTGGTCCATGTGGACGGCATCCTGGCCGCCTTCCTGGCTGCGCTGGTGTTCGTAAGGACGTCCGGCCACGCCGGCGACCAGGCCTGGCGTGGATTTGCGCGGGGGACCAAGCGGTTCCTCGAACTGCCGTTCTTCGTCCTTCTCGGAATTGCCCTGCCAGTCGACCGCTGGGCAGGCATAGGGCTGCCCCTGCTTGCCTTCGCCATGGTGGCACTAGGAGGCAGGCGCCTTCCCACCATCTGGGCGATCAGCAGCCTGATTCCAGAGTTCGAGCGCCCCGCCCTGGTCTGGTTCTCAGGTTGGTTCGGTCCAATGGGGACGTCGGCCGCCTTTTATGCGGCCTTCGCGCCCAATACGACCAGCAGCCCGATGTCCAGCCTAGCGGGCCCGCCTGCGCCACAGCCTGAACGCCAGGACCACGGCGATGATCACGGCGATAAGGATCAGGAACGCGCTCCCCGAGATGCCTGGATGACTGGCGGCAGGTGTCGGCATCTGCTCCCCCGACACCAACGGACCTTTCTGCTGCCCTTGCCCGGAACCGTGCGACTGCTCAGCCGACATAGCACCGCTGGTTGCCGGTTGCTGATAACGCTCTTCGGCCATTGCCGCCTCCGTGCTCGCCGGCAGCCCGGTCTCCGGGCGGCTTACCCGAGTGCGGAACCGGGCGACCCACACACCACAAGGGAGAAGACGTCACCCACTATCGCCCGGTCACCACATGGTTCGACGAGTCAACGCCCGGATCGGCCTGCGGTTGCATACCCCTGAGGTCGGAGATCCGCGTTTGGATCAGAACGCTTCCTCAAACAGGCGTCGCAAGGCCATCCGCATGGCGACGACATCGATTGCGGCGAGAAAATGGCACGCCGAAACAGTTCAGTCCCGCCTGCTGCCGTCCACCGGATCGGCAAGATCGGTGCGAACCTCGCCCTCCTGCGAGCGGTTGGCCCGGGCGGTGAATTTCTCGGCCAGCACCTTGTAGAGGGGATGCGGGCAGACCAGCCGGGAAACGGCGAAGGCGACGATGCACGCGGCCATCAGCGGGATGGTCATCGTCTGGTTGTCGGTCATCTCCATGACGATCACCACCGCGGTGATCGGCGTCTGCACCACCCCGGTGAAATAGGCGGCCATGCCAAGCAGGATGCATGCCTTGGTCGGCGTGCCGGGCAGCCAGGAGGACAGGAACTGCCCCATGCCCGCGCCTGCCGACAGCGACGGCGAGAAGATGCCACCGGGAATGCCGCTGACGTACGAGACTACCGACGCCAGCATCTTCAGCGGGAAATAGCTGGCGGGCAGGCTGCCGCCTTCCAGGGCGGAACGGGCCTCGCCATAGCCGGTGCCGTAGGTCAGGTTGCCCGAGGCGATGCCAATCGCGGCCAGGACCACCCCGCACAGGGCGGCGAACGCCACCGGCCGGGCACTGGCAAAGGCCCCCGCGCGCCCGGGCAGGCCGTGGCGGCTGGACAGCACCAAAGCCTGGGCGAACAGGCCGCCCAGCACGCCACCCGACAGGCCGACCACGCCCACCGCAAGCCAGGCACGCCCCAGGTCCAGGGTCACCTCGGCATGGCCGAAATAGGGCGAGTTGCCGACCAGCGCCAGCGAGGCGATGCCGGCCAGGATCACCGCGGTGAACACGGTGCCGCTGGTACGGACTTCGTAGGAGCGCGACAACTCCTCGATGGCGAACACCACCCCGGCCAGCGGCGTGTTGAAGGCCGCAGCCACGCCGGCAGCGCCGCCGGCCAGGATCATCGAGCGCTCGTTGATCGGCAGGCGCAACCGGGTGCCGATGCGCATCATCACCGATGCCCCCACCTGCACCGTCGGCCCTTCGCGCCCCACCGAGGCGCCGGCGGCCAGGCCCAGCGCGGTCAGGCCGATCTTGGCCAGCGCGATGCGCAGCGACAGCACCGTGTGCCGATGCTCGGACGGCAGGTCCAGGGCGGCGATGCTTTGCGGAATGCCGCTGCCCTGGGCGGTGGGGAAGAAGCGCCGGGTCAACGCCACCACCAGCGCCAGTCCGGCCGGAACGATGACGAAGGCCAGCGCCGGCTGGAGGGCAAGGGCTTGGTGGAACAGGGCGTTGGCGCGTTCGCTCAGCTCGGCGAACCCCCAGGCCAGGACGGCCACGGCGACCGCGCCTATCCACAGCGCCGCCCGTTGCAGCCAGCGCCGCCTCGACAGCCAGTCCAGTTTTACCCTGGCCCAGTACACCCTTGGTCTCCCTAAAATCAGGTCAGGCTTATATAGGACGGGAGCCCAAGGAACTATATGGCTTCGGAGTGCCCCGCAATCCGCGGGAATACGAATTGTCCGCCCGGTCCGACCACCCTATGGTCGCGCGACCAACCCCTGATCGGGAGAGCGGCGTGGAGAGAAACCTGCCGGACCTGACCGGCCACTGGGCTGCCATGGCCGCCCTGGCCGCCTTCGCAGTGGCCTACCTGCTGGTGATCCTCGAAGAGGCGACGCACCTGCGCAAGTCCAAGCCGGTGGTCGTGGCGGCGGGCGCCATGTGGATCCTGCTCGGGATCGCCGCGACGCAGGCCGGCAGCGGGCCGGCGGCAACGGGGGCGTTCCGCCACGTCCTGCTCGAATACGGCGAGCTGCTGCTGTTCCTGCTGGTGGCGATGACCTACGTCAACGTGCTCGAGGAACGCCGGCTGTTCGACGTGCTGCGCGCCTGGCTGGTGCGTTCGGGCTTCTCGTACCGCGCCCTGTTCTGGCTAACCGGGGCGCTGGCCTTCGTGATCTCGCCGGTGGCCGACAACCTGACCACGGCGCTGGTCATGTGCGCGGTGGTGCTGGCGGTGGGCCGCGACCAGCCGCGCTTCGTCACCCTGTCGTGCATCGGTATCGTGGTGGCCGCCAACGCGGGCGGCGCCTTCAGCCCGTTCGGCGACATCACCACCCTGATGGTCTGGCAGAAGGGCAAGGTCGGCTTCGCCGAGTTCTTCCGCCTGCTGGCCCCGTCGGTGGTCAACTACCTGGTCCCGGCGGCCGCCATGCACTGGGCGGTGCCCCGGGGATGCCCGGCGGCGGTGGACGAGACCGTGCGGCTGAAGCCCAAGGCCCTGGCGGTGCTAGCCCTGTTCGTGCTGACCATCGCCGGCGCGGTGTCGTGCCACGACCTGCTCGGCCTGCCGCCGGTGCTGGGGATGATGACCGGGCTGGGGCTGCTGCAGCTGCTGGGATACGTGCTCAGGCGCCAGGGCCGCCACGGCCAGGACCCCTTCGACATCTTCCGCAACATCGCGGCCGTCGAGTGGGACACGCTCCTGTTCTTCTACGGGGTGATGATGTGCGTGGGCGCGCTGGGTGCCTTCGGCTATCTGGCGGGGACCTCGCAGGCGCTCTATGTCGGCCTTGGGCCTACGGCGGCCAACATCGGCATCGGGGTGCTGTCGGCGGTGCTCGACAACATCCCGCTGATGTTCGCGGTGCTGACCATGGAGCCCCAGATGTCCCTGGGCCAATGGCTGCTGGTCACCCTGACCGCCGGGGTCGGCGGCAGCCTGCTGTCGATCGGCTCGGCCGCCGGCGTCGCCCTGATGGGGCAGGCGCGCGGCGTCTACACCTTCTCCAGCCACCTGCGCTGGTCGTGGGCGATCGCCATCGGCTACGCCGCCAGCATCGCCGTGCACCTGGCGGTGAACCGGGCCGTTCTCTAGCCGTCGGGCAAAAGGATGGTCACCTCGGTGCCCTCGCCCACCGTGCTGGCGATTTCCATCCTGCCCTGGTGAAGGTCGACGATGGCCTTGGCAATCGCCAGCCCCAGCCCGACATGCCCGTCCCCGGCCTCACGGGCCGGATCTAGTCGGAAAAAGCGGTCTGACACCTTGGGCAGATGCTCGGGCGGAATGCCGCAGCCGGTGTCGGAGACGGAAACCCGCACCCAGGAACCGGCTCCCATCGCCGACAGCGTCACCCGTCCGCCGGCCGGAGTGTGGCGGACGGAATTGACGACCAGGTTTCCAAGTACCCTTCTGAGAAGCAGCCGGTCTGCCGGCACGCAGGTTCCCACTTCCGGAGCGTCGACCACCAGCAGCACGCCAGCCTCGGCGGCCAACGGATCGTAGAATTCCCTGATCGCCTGCAGTTCCGCCGCCAGGTCGAGGTGCTGCACCGTCAGGGAGACCGAGTGGTTCTCGATCCGCGACAGGAACAGCAGCCGCTCGACCAGGGCGGACAGGGCGGAAATCTCCTCGCGGGTGGATTCGAGCACTTCCCGGTATTCCTCGGCCGAGCGGCCCGCCTCGAGGGCCACGTCGATCTGCCCGGCCATGATGGCAAGCGGAGTCCGCAGTTCGTGCGCGATGTCGTCGGAGAACCGCGACACCCGCTCGAACGATTGGCGCAGCCGATCGAGCATGCCATTGAAGGTCTCGCCGAGCGGCCGCAACTCGATCGGCAGCCGGCAGATATCGATCCGCGGCTCGAAGCAGTTGGCGCCGATGGCGCGCACCGACTCGGCCAGCGACTGCAGCGGCCTGACCCCATGGCGGGCGATCCGGTAGCCGGCGACCCCGCACAACACCAGGGCCACAACCACGGCCCCCCACATCCGTCCCTTCGAGGGCAAGAGCAGGCGTGCCTCGTGGGCTTCCACCGCCACCTGGACCGTAATGCCACTGGCGCCGGTGTGCGTCGCCACCCAATAGGACACGCCCGACCGTCCAACGGCATGTGCGGGGCGTCCGGACATCGGTTCCGCAATGACCGGAAGCTCGTCCTCGACGCCAACCGTCTGGTAGATGGGCCTGCCGTCGGGAGCAATAATGCGGACCATCGTGCCGGGCGTCGCGGGCAGGTGAAGCCCGCCAAGGGCCCATGGCTGCGCCTCAGGCGACATCCCTTTCACTTCTGCCGACAACAGCCTTGCCCAAGCATCGACGAACTCCATGTCCTGGCGGGCAAGACCTGGTCCGAGGGTCCAATAGGTTGCCAGCGACTTGGCCAGCAGCAGCAGCAGGGTCGTGGTGGCGAACCAGATGGTCAGCCGCCCGGCAATCGAGCGCCCCCACTCGCGGACAGGCTTCACGGACGGACGTCCAGCACGTAGCCCACGCCGCGGACGGTGTGGATCAGCCGGGTCGGAAAGGGATCGTCGATCTTCGAGCGAAGCCGGCGGATGTGGACGTCGACGACGTTTGAATCACTGTCGAAGTTCATGTCCCAGACCTGTTCGGCGATGAAGCTGCGCGACAGCACCTCGCCCACCCGCCTGACCATCAGGTGGAGCAGTGCGAATTCCTTGGGCGTCAGGTCGAGGCGCACGCCGTCGCGCATTGCACTGAGGCGGGCGGCGTCGATTTCCAGGTCGCCGACCCGGGTCACCACCGGCCGGCGGACCGGGCCGCGCCTGAGGATGGTGCGGATGCGGGCCAGCAGTTCGGCGAAGGCGAAAGGCTTGGGCAGATAGTCGTCGGCGCCAAGTTCCAGGCCCTTCACCCGGTCGGCGACAGAGTCGCGTGCGGTCAGGAAGATCGCCGGCATGTCCAGCCCCGAGCGGCGCACCTCCTCGAGCAGGCTCCACCCATCCCGGTCGGGCAGCATGACATCCAGGACCAACAGGTCGTACTCGCCCATCGTAACCATGGCCAGGCCAGCGTCGACGCAATCGGCCACGTCCACCACGAAGCCATGCTCGCGCAGGCCCTTGGCGATGAATGCCGCCGTCTTCTTCTCGTCCTCGACCAGAAGGACCTTCATGACCGACCTTGCCCGGAAATTAACGGTGCCGTCATCTTGGCGCAATGTTCGTCATTTAATGTCTTTTTGCATGTTCGGGCACGGAAGTTTGACCCTCCATTCCTGACAGCAGCTTAACTTGACTCTTCTGCGAACGCAGCTTGGCGCTTGCCCCCAGGGGCAAGCGCCATTTTTCTGCAAAGGTACTCGAAGAAAGGCGAGGCCGCCGGACGTTCCGGCGGCCTCGACCCGACTAGTGCGCAGCCGCGCCCTCGGCACCCAGGCCGGTCTCGGACCGGATCGCCTGGGCGGCGTAGGCGGCACGCTCCTCGGCGGCACGCGGGCTGTTGTCCATGATGGAGAACAGCCAGCAGGCGCCGAAGGCGAGCGGCATCGAGAACGGGGTCGGATAGGCCCACGGGAAGATCGCTTCCTTGAAGCCGAAGCTCGACACCCACACGGCCTTGGACAGCACAACCATGATCACCGAGGACAGCAGGCCGAGCCAGCCGCCCATCACCGCACCGCGGGTGGTGAGGTTCCGATAGAACATCGACATGACCAGCACCGGGAACGGCCCCGAGGCCGCCACCGAGAAGGTCAGGGCGACGATGAACGCCACGTTCAGCTTCTCGAAGACGATGCCCAGCGCCACCGCGATGACGCCAAGCGCGATGCTGGCCAACTTCGAGACCATGACCTCGGTCTGCTCGGACGCGCGGCCGTGCATGAACACGTTCGCGTACAGGTCGTGCGACATGGCCGAGGCACCGGCAAGCGCCAGGCCCGACACCACCGCCAGGATGGTGGCGAAGGCGACCGCCGAGATGAAGCCGAAGAACAGGTCGCCGCCGATGGCGTGGGCCAGCAGCGGAGCGGCCATGTTGTTGCCGCCGCGCAGGTTGAGGCCGCCCTTGACCGCATCGATGTACTCGGGGTTCGTGGCCACCATGGTGATGGCGCCGAAGCCGATGATGAAGGTCAGGATGTAGAAGTAGCCGATGAAGCCGGTGGCATAGAACACCGACTTGCGGGCCGCCTTCGCATCGGGGACGGTGAAGAAGCGCATCAGGATGTGCGGCAGGCCGGCGGTGCCGAACATCAGGGTCATGCCCAGCGCGATCGCGTCGACCGGAT
>JBLNBU010000273.1:0-10425 GCA_050260215.1 Actinomycetota bacterium | reverse complement strand
ACGGTCTTCTTCAGCTCGAGCTTGCCGGGCTGCGACAGCTTCAGCGGGGTCTTGCGCTCTTGATCCTTGGATTCGCTCATGTAACGACTTCGTCTCTTTCGCGCCGGAAAAACATATCCCTGGGCCGCGGGCGGAGCGGCGTCAGGATCGTCCAAAGGTCGCCAGGCCGTCGCGGAAGCCCGCCAGTCTGGCTGCATCCTCGATCAGGCGGTCGGCCAGCTTGCCCGCGGACAAGCAAACATGCACGCCCGCTTCGCGGCCGAAGACGGTGCCGAGCTCGGCCTCGTCGAACAGTTCGATCACGGCCAGTTTCCCGGCCAGGGCCCGCATCCGCTCGCGCCCCTGAAGGGCGGCGTCGCGCGCCTGCACCAGCACCACGGCGCGCCCAGACTGGATCTCGGCGCGGACCTTCTCGTGACCGCAGACCGCCTGGCCGGCGCGTCGCGCCAGGCCCAGCCGGTCGAGGCAGCGGCGCACCAGCAGCGCCTCGAGGCGGTCGGCGAGCCCGTCGGGGACCGTGACCTGGCGGCGGGCGGCCTTGGCGAACAGTTTCTTCGCCACGGCCGTATTTACCACATCCCGGCGGGCGCTCAACCAGAATCCCCGGCCGGGCAGCCCTGCGTCCACGTCGGGCACCACCTGGCCATCGGGGCCGACGACGAAGCGGATCAACTCCGCCTTGTCGAGGATCTGGCCGGTGGCGACGCAACGCCGGACCGGACCGGTATCCTCGGCGTCGACCTCCGCCTCGTCCATGGGCAGCCGCCCTTACGCCTGCTCGCCCTCGAACCAATGGGCGCGGGCGGCCATGATGACGCCGTTGGCCGTGTCCTCGTCCATGTCCTTGCCGACGATATCGATCAGCTCGTCGCTGGCCAGGTCGCCAAGGTCGTCCAAGGTCTTGATCCCCTTCTCGCCCAGCTTGACCAGCATGACCGGGGCCAGGCCCTCGATGGCGGCCAGGTCGTCGGCGACGCCCAGTTCGCGGCGGCGCTGGTCGTAGCGCTCGTCCTGCTCGGCGAGGAAGGCGCGGGCCCGCTCCTGCAACTCTTGCGCCACCGATTCGTCGAAGCCCTCGATGTCGGTGAGGTCTTCGGCTGGCACGAACGCCACCTCCTCGACCGACGAGAAGCCCTCGGTGACCAACAGATGGGCGATGACGTCGTCCACGTCCAGGGCGTGGATGAACATGTTCGACCGGGTGCGGAACTCCTCGGTGCGGCGCTCGGATTCCTCGGCCTCGGTCAGGATGTCGATGTTCCACTGGGTCAGCTGGCTGGCCAGGCGCACGTTCTGGCCGCGGCGGCCGATGGCCAGGCTGAGCTGGTCGTCGGGAACCACCACCTCGATCTTGCCGGCCTCGTCGTCGAGGACGACCTTGGTGACCTCGGCCGGGGCCAGTGCGTTGACCACGAAGGTGGCGACGTCCTGGCTCCACTGGATGATGTCGATCTTCTCGCCCTGCAGCTCGGCCACCACCGCCTGCACGCGCGAGCCGCGCATGCCGACGCAGGCGCCGACGGGGTCGATGGACGAATCGTGGGACAGCACGGCGATCTTGGCGCGCGAGCCGGGGTCGCGGGCGACCGCCTTGATCTCGATGATGCCGTCGTAGATCTCGGGCACTTCCTGTGCGAACAGCTTGGCCATGAACACCGGATGGGTGCGCGACAGGAAGATCTGCGGGCCCCGGGGCTCCTGGCGGACGTCGTAGATGTAGGCACGCACGCGGTCGCCGGTGCGGAAGGTCTCGCGCGGGATCAGCTCGTCGCGGCGAAGCAGCGCCTCGGCGCGGCCCAGGTCGACGATGACGTTGCCGAACTCGACGCGCTTGACCAAGCCGTTGCTGATCTCGCCGACGCGGTCCTTGTATTCGTTGAACTGGCGCTGGCGCTCGGCGTCGCGAACCTTCTGGACGATGACCTGCTTGGCGGTCTGGGCGGCGATGCGGCCGAAGTCGATGGGCGGCAGCGGGTCGACCAGGAAGTCGCCGAGCTGGGCGTCGGGCTTCTTCTTCAGGGCCTTGGCCAGGGGCAGCTGGGTGGCCTCGTTCTCGACCTCCTCGACCACCTCGATGTAGCGGGCCAGCTGGATCTCGCCGGTCTTGCGGTCGATGTGGGCGCGGATGTCGTGCTCGTGGCCGTATTTCGAGCGGCCGGCCTTCTGGATGGCCTGCTCCATGGCCTCCAGCACCTCGTCGCGGTCGATGCCCTTGTCGCGGGCCACCGCGTCGGCGACCTGCAGCAGTTCGGGGCGGGGAAGTGCGGCGATGCGTTCCATGGTCCTCGTATCCCTAATCCTGGTCCTTGGTCGCGGCGGCGAGCAGTTCGTCGTTCATCACCAGCTTGGCATTGCGGATGTCCGCCATCGGCACCGCCACCTCGCCGGCCTCGGTATCGATCCTGACCCGGCCGTCGCCGTCCAGGCCGCGCAGGCGGCCCTTGAAGCGCTTGCGGCCGTCCACGGGCAGGCTCGATTCCAGCTTGGCCTCGAAGCCGGCCCAGATCTCGAAGTCCTTCGGCCGGGTCAGCGGCCGGTCGATGCCGGGCGAGCTGACTTCCAGCGTGTAGGCCCCCTGGATGGGGTCCTCGACGTCCAAGAGGGCGGAGATCCCGCGGCTGATCTCGGCACAGTCATCCACGGTCATCGCCGCGCCGTCGATGCGCTCGGCCATGATCTGCAGCGTCGGACGCTGCTTGCCTTGCAGAATCACACGGACCAGCTCGTAGCCCATGGCTTCGAGCGACGGTGCGATGAGGTCCGCCAAGCGGCTGTGGAGGTCCATCCCTGTCGCCATGCGACCAAATCGGTCCCTATAAAAACAAAAAAGTGGGCCAATGGCCCACCCTCACAACCCCGCCTCGCCGGCGGGCAGCAAGAATGTGTCTGGGCGCCACTATAGTCGAAACCGTGCCGGAGGCAAGTGCGTTGTCGGTCCTTCCCCCTTTGGGCGTGGCCCAGCCCCTTGCAGGACGGGCCTGCTTCGCGCCACCATGGGGGGATGACCGACCATGACGACATCGAGACCCGCCACCGCGAGAAGATGGCCAAGAAGAAGGCCTCGCGCGACAAGCTGATGGCCAAGCGGGCGGCCGAGAAGGGCCTGGTGATCGTGCACACCGGCACCGGCAAGGGCAAGTCGTCGGCCGCCTTCGGCATGGTCCTGCGCTGCGTCGGCCACGGCATGAAGTCGGGCGTGGTCCAGTTCATCAAGGGCGCCTGGGACACCGCCGAGCGCCGGGTGCTGGAAGGCTTCGGCGCGCTGGTGACCTTCCGCGCCATGGGCGAGGGCTTCACCTGGGAGACCCAGGACCGTGCCCGCGACGTCGCCGCCGCCGGGCGCGCCTGGGAGGTGGCCAGCCAGATGCTGGCCGACCCGGCCTACCGGATGGTGGTGCTGGACGAACTGAACGTGGCGCTGCGCTACGATTACGTGGCGCTGGACCAGGTGCTGGCCGCCATCGCCGCCCGGCCCGAGGGCCAGCACGTGGTGGTCACCGGGCGCAACGCGCCCCCCGCCTTGGTCGAGGCCGCCGATCTGGTCACCGAGATGACCCTGGTGAAGCACCCCTTCCGCGAAGGCGTCAAGGCCCAGCCCGGCGTCGAGTTCTGACGCCCGCTACTGCGGCAGCACCACCAGGTTGGCCGACACCTTCACCGGCACCGGATGCGACACCGGGCAACTGACGCAGTTGGCCGGCGGCCAGCCACGGTTGGACAGGGCGCGCAGGTTCAGGTACTGGGCGGCCGAGCAGCTGAAGATCATCTGCTTGCTCTCACCCGGGTCGAGGCGGGCCTTCTCGATCACCCAGTTGTCGACGGGCCGCTTGGAGGCGTCCAGGGTCTCGGCCAGCATGTAGATGCTGGCGCTGTGGCTGCCGGCGTTGAACAGGGAGAAGGCGGCCTGGCACTTGCCGCCGATGAACAGTTCGGAGACGTTGACCTGCAGCCCCTGGCCGTCGCCGCCGATGGTCAGCTCGCGGGAGCCGCCCACGGTCAGCGTCGGCGACGACACGCCGCCGCCACCGCCGCCCTCGCCGCTGCCGCCCTTCTTGCCGGCAAGCGCCGCCGCCGGCGCAAGCGCCAGGCTGAGGGCGGCGATCATGGCGGCGGTGCGGAAGGCGGGGGTCGACACGCTGGCGTACTCCGACATTTCCCCCGTTTGCGATTCTAGCACGATGATCCCGTCGAAGGGCGATGGCAATACGGCCGAGCCCGTACTTTTCGCGAGGGCGAAAAATCGCGTTGACACGGCCGGCGCGGTCGCATATTGGTTCCGGCCTCGGACGGCGCTGCCGCTCCGAAGCTACCTGCCCAGGTGGCGGAATTGGTAGACGCGCTAGATTCAGGTTCTAGTGGCCGCAAGGTCGTGGAAGTTCGAGTCTTCTCCTGGGCACCATCTCCCCCCTTCGTGGGGCGGAAACGGTAAGGATCACGGAGCCGCCGCCTGAAGGGGCAACCCGAAAGGCGCGGCCCGTGACCGTTTTCTATCACCAGGGTGATCTTCCGGACGGCGTCGACCTCGGCCTGACTGTGGCCGTGGACACCGAGACCATGGGGCTGAACCTTCAGCGCGACCGCCTGTGCGTGGTCCAGCTGTCGGCCGGCGACGGCGACGCCCATGTGGTCCACAACCCCCGTCCGCGCTGGGATGCGCCCAACCTGTCGCGGCTGTTCGCCGACCACAATGTCACCAAGCTGTTCCACTTCGCCCGCTTCGACCTGGCGATGGTCCGCCGGCATCTGGGCGTGCGCTGCACCCCGGTGTGGTGCACCAAGCTGGCTTCCAAGCTGGTGCGCACCAACACCGATCGCCACGGCCTCAAGGACCTGTGCCGCGACCTGATCGGCGTCGAGCTGTCCAAGCAGCAGCAGAGCTCGGACTGGGGCGCCGACACGCTGACGCCCGAGCAGCTGACCTATGCCGCCTCGGACGTGTTGTACCTGCACCAGCTGCAGGCCCAGCTGCAGGCGCTGCTGGTGCGCGAGAACCGCCTCGACCTGGCGGAAGCCTGCTTCCGCTTCCTGCCCGACCGCGCCGACCTCGACCTCGCCGGCTGGCCGGAGGAGGACATCTTCGCGCATTGATTTTTTGTCCCTCGCCGGGCGGCGCCTCCGGCGCCTTGGCCGCCGCCGCAATGGCGGCTGCCGCTGCGGGGTTTTTTGTCCCTCACCGGGCGGCGCCCAATGGAACCGTCACCCCCGGGCTTGACCCGGGGGCCCATGGATGGCCGGGTCAACCCCGGCCATGACGGCGGCAGAGGTGACCAGATGACGGAATGGCGCTCCTACCCCCGCAAATCCTTCAGCTTGACCAGGTCGTCGACCGACATGGACATGGCGTAGCGGTAGCCGCCCAGGATCTCGCGCGGGGCCAGGTCGGCCAGCTCGTGGATGGGTGAGGGAAACAGCGACAAGGTGGCGTCGCCCCGCCACACCTGCGACAGCCGCCGGTCCGACGCGGCGAAGCGCACCAGCTCGTGCACCGGCGGGCGGTCGCGCAGGTCGCGCGTCAACTCGGGGAAATAGCGCATGCCCACCACCGGCAGGCCGCCGGTCAGGCCGGGAGCCTTGTCGGCGGTCTCGCGCAGGGTGACGGTGGCCTCGGCCAGCCGACGTTCCTTCATGGCCAGGGTGGCGCCGAAGCGCCCGCCGGGACCCACCTGCGGGGCGGCGACGCCCTCGACCTCCTGGGCCCGGGTCATCCACACGCTGCCGATCTGCTTGGGCAGGCCCTGGATCAGGCCGCGCATCAGCGAGATGTCCTGGTCGACGATGATGTACGGGCAGTACATCACCGGCTGCCCGTCCAGGCGGGCGGCCACCAGCACGAAGAACTCGCGGTACTGCGACCGCGACGGATCGACAAGCTCCGCTCCGCCGTCGGTGCAGGCCTGCCAGTCGAAGAAATGGGCCACCGAGCGGCCGGGATCGTCCTTGTCCGGCTCCAGCCCCGGCGGCAGCACGGCGGCGACGGCATCGGCGTCGGTGCGGGTGTCGATGACCAGCCCGGTGCCGGCATAGTGCCACGGCGGCATGGGCGCCAGGCTGGACCGGCCGGCCGGCGACAGCGGGGTCGAAAAGCCCTTCAGCATGATGTTCCCCTTTCCTACCAAACAGGCTACCGCAGGCTGGCCTCGATGTTGCCGCCGTCGACGGTGACGGTGCAGGCGGTGGTCTTGGCCGCCTTGGCCAGCCAGACGAAGGCGTCGGCGACATCCTCGGCCACCACTTCCAGGCCCAGCAGGTTGCCGGCCATGTAGTCCTGCTCGGTCAGGCCGCGGGCCTTGGAGCGGCTGGCGATCATGTCGTCGGTCAACAGGCCGGTGCGGATGCGGTCGGCATTGACCGCGTTGGCGCGGATGCCGTCGCGGCCGTGGTCCAGCGCGTACTGCTTCATCAGGAACAAGGTGGCGGCTTTGGGCAGGCCGTAGGGGCCGAAATTCTTGCCCGGGTTCAGCGCCTGCTTCGAGGTGTTGAACAGCAGGCAGCCGCCCGAGCCTTGCGCCTTCATCACCCGGACCGCGTTCTGGGCGACCGCCTGGTGGGCGAAGAAGTTCAATTCGAACGAGCGGCGCAAGGTGGCGTCGTCGACGGTGCCCACCGTGCCCTGCCAGGCGGCGCCGGCGTTGGAGACGACCACGTCGACGCCGCCGAAGGCCTGGGCGACCGCGTCGAAGGCGGCGCGCACGGCGGCGGGGTCGGTGACGTCGCAGGCCAGGCCGATGGCCTTGCCGCCGCAGGCCTTGGCCATCGCCTTGGCGGCGGCAAGATCGAGGTCGAGCACGGCCACCTCGGCGCCTTCCTTGGCGAAGGCCTTGGCGGTGGCGGCACCGATGCCGGAGCCGCCGCCGGTCACCACCACCACCTGGCGGGCCAGGGGCTTCTCGGCCGACTTGCCCAGCTTGGCCTGTTCGAGCGACCAGTATTCCATGTCGAACAGGTGGCGTTCGGGCAGCGCCTCGAAGGTGCCGACCGCCTCGGCGTCGGTGATGGTCAGAACCGTGTTCTCGGCGATGTCGGCGGCGATGGCGGCATCCTTCTTCGAGGCGCCGACGCCGAACAGCCCCAGCCCGGGCACCAGCAGCACCCGGGGCAGCGGGTCCAGCTCGGTCTTGGGCGGCTGGCTAGCCGCGTTGTTGCGGTCGAAATAGCCGTGATAGCGCGACACGAAGCCTTCCAGGGCCGCGCTCACCTGCTCGGTCCAGCCGGCCAGGTCCGAGGCATCGGGGGCGGGCACCACCAGCGGCCAGTTCTTGGTGCGGATGGTGTGGTCGGGGGTGACCACGCCCGACTGGCTGTAGCGCGCCAGCTCGGCCCCGTCCACATAGGTGCGGATGGCGTCGTTGGTGCGGAAGTCCAGCACCCAGCGGCGCCAGCGGCCGTCGCCCAGGTCCTGGGCCAGCAGGCCGCGCAGGATGGGGGCGACGGCGGCGACGGCGGCGACGGTCTTGGGCATCGCTGCAGCCTTGAACGCCGGCTTGCGCCTGACCGCCAGGCGCTGTTCGGCCAGATCGACCATCTCGATCATGCGCTCATAGGCTTCGCGGGCGGTCGCACCGAAGGTGAAGATGCCGTGCTTGACCAGGATCAGCCCCTGGACCGAGGGATCTTGCTCGTAGACCTCGGCCGCGGCCTTGGCCAGGGCGAAGCCGGGCATGATGTAGGGCACATATCCCATGCGCGCGCCGTAAACTTCGCGGCACAGGGCCTCGCCGTCGGGCTGGTCGGTCAGGCTCAGCACCGCGGTGGAATGGGTGTGGTCGATGAACTTGTGCGGCAGGAAGGCGTGCAGCAGTGTCTCGACCGACGGATTGGGGCTGGCGGTGTCCAGCAGGTTGCCGCGCTGGAAGTTGACCATGTCCTCGTCGGACAGCCTTTCCAGCCGGCGCAGTTTCAGCAGCGGCGCGATGCGCACCGCCGGCAGGCCGGCCGGCTCGATGGTGCCCATGTCCCAGCCCGATCCCTTGACGCACAGCACCTCGACCGCGTCGCCCAGCAGGTCGGTGACCACCGTCTTGACCGAGGTGTTGCCGCCGCCGTGCAGCACCAGCTTGGGGTCGCCGCCCAGCAGCCGGGTGGTGTAGGTGCGCAAGGCCTGGTCGCGGTTGATGCCGGCGGGGGCGTATCTGGCGACAAAGGCCTCGGCGTCGGCGTCGGACCACAGCGATTTCATCGGCTTGCCTCGAAGGTGCGCAAAGGGTTCGGGCGGTATTGATACGGCAAGCCCCTGCCGCTTCCAAGCGCTGATGCAAGCCGGCCCCGTCCACGCTATGATTGCGGCGACCAGTCACGCGGGGGATGCGACATGCGGATGAGGATGGTTGCGGCGGCGGGCCTGCTGGCGCTCGGCGCCTGTGCACCGGTCCCGGGCGAAGGCCCGTGGGTGGGCATCAGGCCCGGGCAGAGCGGCGACGCCGTGGTCAGCGCCCGCCAGGTCTGGAGCCCCACCAACCTGCTGGTGGAGAAGGGCGTGACCTATACGGTGACGCTGAAGACGCTGGGCGGCGGCCGCTGGCGCGACTGGGACGTGGACGCCGATCCCAATGTGGGCTGGCACGGCGGCATCATCGGCGACGCCGCCTTCCTGCGCCGCGATCCGGCTGCCGACTGGTTCACGGTGATCGGCACGGTGGGCAAGTCGTCCAGGGGCGCGCAGCAGCTGGTCGACGGCGGCACCTTCACCCCCGATGCCGACGGGCCGCTGTTCGCCTACGCCAACGATTTCTGGCTGGCCTACGACAACAACCGCGGGCAGGTCTATCTCAAGTTGACTAGGGCGAAATAGGCCGTCGGCATAGGGGGTCTGGCAAAGGCGGCAGGCCGGTCCATCTGGTGGAGGGTGTCCCTTGGCGTAGGAGACCCGCCGTGACAGCCAAGCGCCCCGTTCCCGCCCACCGCGACCGCCGCCATTATCCCCGCCTGCCCGAAGTGCCGTTGATGGCCAACATCGCCGGCCGGCTGGTGCGCGTGCTCGACATCTCGGCCACCGGCGTGACCCTGGAAAAGTGCTTTCCCATGGGCGGCGACAGCCCGCTGGCCTTCACCTTGTACCCGTGCCACGGCAAGCGCCTGGACCTCAACAGCGGCATGCGCGCCGCCGGCGCCCTGGTCCACGAGGACGAGATCCAGGTCGGCCTGCGCTTCGAGCCCGCCAGCATGAAGCTGGTCAAGTTCGTCGCCGAGCACTTGCCGTAGGGGCGAGGGCATCCACAAATTCCGTCATGCCCGCTCAAGGCGGGCATCCCGGAGTCGTGGGTGCGGCCCTATCAGCGTTCCGGGAACAGGCCGTTCAGCCCCTCGGGGCTGGCGGGGCAGACGCCGCGTTCGGTGATCAGGCCGGTGACCAGGCGGGCCGGCGTGACGTCGAAGGCCCAGTTGCCCGAATTGCTGCCGTCGGGGACCAGCTGGACCTCGACCAGGCTGCCGTCGGGGGCCTTGCCCAGGATGTGGCTCTGCTCGCGGGCGGATCGCTGCTCGATGGGAATTTCCTTGACCCCGTCGGCGACCGTCCAGTCGATGGTCGGGCTGGGCAGCGCCACGTAGAACGGCACGCCGTTGTCCTTGGCCGCCAGCGCCTTGAGATAGGTGCCGATCTTGTTGCAGACGTCGCCGTTGCGGGTGGTGCGATCGGTGCCGACGATGCACAGGTCGACCTGGCCGTGTTGCATCAGGTGCCCGCCGGTGTTGTCGGCGATCACCGTGTGCGGCACGCCGTGCCAGTTCAGCTCGCGGGCGGTCAGGCTGGCGCCCTGGTTGCGCGGCCGGGTCTCGTCGACCCAGACATGGATGGGGATGCCGGCGTCGAACGCCTTGTAGATGGGGGCGATGGCGGTGCCCCAGTCGACGGTGGCCAGCCAGCCGGCGTTGCAGTGGGTCAGCACGTCGATGCGTGCGCCCGCCTTGGCCTTCTTGGCTTCCCACAGCCTGGAAATGATGGCCAGGCCGTTGTCGCCGATGGCCGAGTTGATGGCCACGTCCTCGTCGCAGATGGCGGCGGCCTTGGTGCGGATGGCGGCGGCGCGCTCAGGCACGGGGGTCTCGCGCACCACCCGCATCACCTCGTCCAGCGCCCATTTCAGGTTGATGGCGGTCGGCCGCGTGGCGTGCAGCACCTGGTAGGCCCGCTGCAGCCCGGCGTCCGAGGCGTCCTCGCGCGCCGCGAGCGCCATGCCGTAGGCGGCGGTGGCGCCGATCAGCGGCGCGCCGCGCACCCACATGTCCTTGATGGCGGTGGCGGCGTCGGCCATGGTCTTGAGCGTGACGGTGACGAACTCATGCGGCAGGCGGGTCTGGTCGATGATCTCGACGCCGACGCCGTCGGCGGCGGACCAGATGGTGCGGTAAGGCGTGCCGTTGATCTTCATACTGTCGGGTTCCTGGGAAAGCGGATGGTTCAGAGGCCCTTGGCGGCCTTGACGAAGG
>JBLNBU010000272.1:0-7679 GCA_050260215.1 Actinomycetota bacterium | reverse complement strand
CCGCCAGCTCGGCACTTGGCTGGCGGCCCGGGTGCCGGCGGTGGCGCCATGGTCCGACGAGTTGGCGATGATGCTGGTGGTGGGCGCCACCACCTACCTGTCGCTGGTGGTGGGCGAGCTGGTGCCCAAGCGCCTGGCGCTCCACCACGCCGAGACCATCGCCACCCGGGTGGCCCCGGCCATGCGGCTGCTCTCGGTGGTGGGCGGGCCGCTGGTGTGGCTGTTGGGGGTGTCGACCGAGGCGGTGCTGCGCATCCTCGGCCAGCGCGGCGACCGCACCCAGACCGTCACCGAGGACGAGGTCCGCGCCCTGATCGCCGAAGGGACCATGGCCGGCGTGTTCGCGCCGGGAGAGAAGCGCATGCTGGACCGGGTGCTGCGCCTGGGCGACCGCACGGTCGGCTCGATCATGACACCCAGGCCCGACGTGGTGTGGCTGGACGCAGGTCTGCCGCCCGATGAAATGCGCCGCCAGATGGCGGCTGCCCGGCACACCCGCCTGCCCGTCGGCCGCGGCAGCATCGACCAGTTGGCCGGAGTGCTGGACATCCGCGACGTGCTGGCCGACCTGTTGGGCGAACGCCCCTTCGACCCCATGGCCCGGCTGACCCAGCCGCCGGCGGTGCACGAGACCACCCCGGTGCCGCGCCTGCTGGACCTGTTCCGCCAGTCGGGCGAGCAGCTGGCGGTAGTGGTCGACGAGTACGGCAGCATCGAGGGCATCGCCACCGTCACCGACATCCTGGAAGCCATCGCCGGCGAAATGCCCGAGCCTGGCGAGGCGGATCAGCCGGCGACGCGGCGCGCCGACGGCTCCTGGCTGATGGACGGCGGCCTGGGCGTGGCCGAGGTCGAGACCCTGACCGGGCTGTCGGGCCTGGGCGACGGCGGCTTCCACACCCTGGCGGGCTTCATCCTGTCCCACCTGGAACACCTGCCCGAAGCGGGTGAACGCCTGGACTGGCGCGGCTGGAGCTTCGAGGTGGTCGACATGGACGGCCGGCGCATCGACCGCGTCCTGGTCGCCCCGCCCGCCACCGGCGGCGAGACTGCCGACAGTGGAGTGTGATCAGCGCATAACAGTCATTCCGATTGAGCAACCCGGGCCGGCCGTCGCTTTGTCATCGTTGTCTTGTCCCTTGGTGACAAGCGCGGGGCGGCGGATACCACCCCTTCCCTCCCAGTCCGCCGCCCCGCGTTATTTTCTGCCCGAAGCGGCCACCACTCCCACGCCGGCGACGATCAGGGCCAGCCCCAGCAGGTTGGTGCCGGACAAACGCTCGCCCAGCGTCAGGGCCGAGAACACCATGCCGCCGGCCGGGATGCACAGGAAGGCCAGCGACACCGTCAGCGCCGGCAGGCTGCGGTTGACCGTCACCGCCATCCAGAACGCCAGCGCGGTGGCCAGCGGGCCGTTGTAGGCGGCGATCCACCAAAACTCGAGCGACCAGTCGGGCCTGGGCGCGCCTTCCAGCCCCCAGGCCAGCGGTACCAGCGGCACCAGGCCGACCAGCATCTGCCAGGGCGCCAGTTCCAGCGCCGTGGCGTGCCAGCGGTGGCCGCGCACATGCAGGATCGACGCCGCCCACACCACCGCCGCCAGCAGCAGCAGGCCATTGCCCAAGAGGGCGTGGCCGTCGCTCCAGTCGAATCCGGCCGGGTTGAACAGCACCGCCACCCCGGCCAGGCCGAGGACGACCCCGGCCATGCCGCCGCGGGTCAGCCGCTCGCCCAGGAACAGGGCGGCGCCCGGCGCCACCCACAGCGGCGTCGTATAGGCCAGGATGGCCGAGCGCCCGGCCGGCACCCACATCAGCGCCAGATTGATCAGGGCCATGAAGGCCGCCATCTGCAGCAGCCCGACGCTGGCCACCACCGGCCAGTCGGCCCGCGCCGGCAGGCGCAGGCGGCCGCGCGGGGCCAGCACCAGGACGAAGGTGGCGATGCCCAGGCCAAGGCGCAGCACCGCGAACCACACCGGCTGCAGGTGGGTCAGCCCGACCTTGAGGATCGGCCAGTTGCCGCCCCACAGCAGGACCAGGCTGACCAGAAGCAGGGCCGCGCGCCGGCCGACCATCGGTGTCTCCGCCGCAGTTGGAAGGCGGCGACTTTGCCACGCCTGCGTGGCATGATCCAGCATGGACCTTGATGGCGAACACCGCATTTCGGCCCCCGCCGACGCTGTCTGGCGGGCGGTCAACGACCCGGCCGTGCTGGCGGCCTGCATCCCCGGCTGCGAAAGCTGCACCGACCAGGGCGGCGGCCGCTTCGCTGCGACGGTGGCGGTGCGGGTGGGCTCGCTGGCGGCCCGGTTCTCGGGAACGGTGCAGATCGAGGACGCCGACGCCGGCCGCTCCTATACCCTGGCCGGCCAGGGCCAGGGCGGCGTCGCCGGGTTCGTGCGCGGCCGCGCCCAGGTCACCATGGACGAGGACGACGGGGGCACGGTGCTGCGCTGGCAGGCCCGGGCCGAGATCGGCGGCCGCCTGGCCAGCGTCGGCGGGCGCCTGCTGCACGGCTTTGCCAAAAAGACCGCGGCCGAGTTCTTCGACCGGCTGGGCAAGCGGCTGGCGGAGTCCTAGACCTCGACCCCGGCCATGGTGCCGTCGGCCCGGGCCTGCAGCGCCTTGAGCGGGCGGTCCTTGAACACCACCGACTTCAGTTCGGCGACCATCTTCTGGGCGACATCCTGGTTGGGGGCGACCACGTCGACCAGCCAGGCGCGGTCGCCGCCGTTCCAGTCGGCGGGCTTGAGCCTGCGCACCCCCGACATCAGCCGGCCCTCGGCCTCCTCGGACAGCAGGGCCCAACTGGCAAACGCCATGGGCCGGTCCTCCTGGCGCCACAGGCGGAACTGGCGCAGCACCAGCGGCGGCAGCACGAGCCATTCCAGGTCGGTCAGGAACAGGTGCTTGTGGCTGGCATGCATCATCAGCAGCGACACCACCTCGCCCAGCACCGCCGACAAGGTGTTCGGCCCGGCCGGCTGCTCGGGCTGGGCTGCGGTCTTGCTGGTGGTCTTCTTGGCCATGTCATCCCCCTGGATTGCACTCTCGGTACTGTTGTACCGCTTCCACGTTGCGGTGGCAAAAACCTACCCAGCCATGGTACCAATTGACCTTGAGGGGTCAAAGTCGCCAATTGCTCAAGAATTCGACAGAGGCGGGAATGTCGAAGGAACTGACCGAGAACGGGCGCCGTCGCCTGCCCAGACAGGAGCGCGAGCGCCTTATCGTCGAGGAAGCCATCCGCTTCTTCGCCGATGTCGGCCTCGAGGGCCAGACCAGGGCCCTGGCCGACCGGCTGGGGGTGACGCAGCCGCTGCTGTACCGCTACTTCCCCGACAAGGACGCCCTGATCGAGCGGGTGTTCAGCGAGATTTCGGCCGGCGGGTGGGATCCGGCGTGGTCGGCGGCCCTGGCCGACCGCTCGCGCCCCCTGGCCGAGCGCATGGTCGAATTCTACGGCAACTACATCTGCATGAATTTCGGCCGCGAGCGGCTGCGCCTGTTCATGTACGCCAGCCTGAAGGACCAGGACGCCGCCCGACGGTACTTGAGCTTCGTGCGCACCCACCTGCTGCTGCCGCTGGTGGCCGAACTGCGCGCCGAGGCCGGGCTGGACCTGTCGCGGCCCGTGGACGAGGCCGAAGTGGAATGCGTCGCCGGCCTGCACGGGGCCATCGCCTATGTGGCGGCAAGGCGCTGGATCTACGGCGACCCGGCCGCGACCGACGAACGCGCCCTGGTGCGCCAGCAGGTGCAGACCTTCCTGGAAGGTGCCGCCGTCACCATGAAGCGGCTGGCGCCCTAACGCGCCCCTTGCCAAGTGGGGCCCTTAACGGTACCCGTGGATGAGGCAACGAGTGGGGGATCCCTTATGCGCAGGTTGATGGTGCCGGTGGCGATGGCGATGGCCCTGGGGGCCTGCTCGACCCTTCCCCGCCCGCTGGTCCCCGACACGCCCGACGGCCCGGCCAGCTACATCTGCTACAACAGCATGCTGTCCGATCCGCCCGAGGTGCGCAGCCTTGCCGAGCGCCAGTGCTCGCGTTCAGGCCTGGCGGTCAGCGGCCTGATCGGCCAGCAGTTCACCCCGCTGCGCTGCGGATTGCTGACGCCCACCGTGGCGGCGTTCAGCTGCGGCCGCCCGGGCCAAGCCCCGGCGGCGCCGACGGCGGCCGTTGCACCGGCGGCGCCGGCACCGGACGCGGCCCCGGCCGGGCAATAGCGCCCGGCCCTATTCCCGCTCGACCGCCGACAGCATCCAGCGTCCGCCGGCGCGGCGCACGAAGGTCCACGCCTCGGTGTAGTCCACCGGGGTGTGGGGATCGCCCTCGACCAGGGCGCCGCTGTCGGCGCGCCGGGTGGTGTCGATGCAGCTGAAAGTGACCACCGCGGTGGCATAGTCCTGGCCGTTCTCGGACCACGACTCGGTGATCTCGCCCTTGCGCAGAACCACGTTGTCGACCCGGTTGACCACCCCGCGGGCGGTGTTGGCGGCCAGGTCCTCGGACAGCCAGTGGACGATTTCGGGCGTGGCCAGGCGTTCCAGCGCCCGCATGTCGCCGTCGCTCCACGCCCGTTGGACGCCTTGCAGGATGGCGCCGAATTCTTCCTTGTCGCCGGCCGCCGGCTCGAATTCCTTGTCGACGCGGGGGGCGGCGGCGACCATGCGCGGGGCCTCGGTGGTTGGCACCGAGGTCAGCTGCGGCTCGCGGTGGCCGTGGTCGGG
Organism: Actinomycetota bacterium; assembly: GCA_050260215.1. Classification (GTDB taxonomy): domain Bacteria; phylum Pseudomonadota; class Alphaproteobacteria; order Rhodospirillales; family Magnetospirillaceae; genus JBLNBU01. The sequence goes on along the minus strand of JBLNBU010000272.1, from coordinate 2,945 downwards.
CGCGGCGTAAGGGTTGCCGCCGCCGCCCATGTAGGGGTTGCCGCCCCGGCTGTCCTGCCCATAGGGATTGCCGGCCGCAGTCCGCCCGGCGGGGGAATAGGGGTTGCCGGCCTCGGCCTCGCGCCGGCCGCGGAACAGCCGCACCAGCAACCAGACGATGCCGCCGACCAGGGCCAACTGCAGCAGCAGGCCCAGCATGCTGCCCAGCGGCGAGGCATCGGACGCCGCGGCTAGCGCCGGCGAATGGCCGAAGATCATGCTGCCGATGCCCGCGCCGACCAAGCCGCCCATCATGCCGGCGACGAACGGGTTGCGCTGGAAGAAGCCCGGCTGCTGGGCCATGGGCGCCATGCCGCCGCCCGCCATGCCCGGCTGGCGCACCGCGCCCGGGTTGTACATGGGCGGCTGCTGGTTGCCCGACAGCGGCGCGGATTCGACCCCGGTCCGCGGCGGGGCGGCCGATGGCGCCGGCGGTGGGCCCGAGGGCTTGGCCGCCCCTGCGGGCGGCAGCGACAGGGTGCCGGACGGCGGCGCCAACGGCTGGACCGTCGACGGCGCCGGCGTCTGCGAGCGCTGGATCGGCCGATCGGCGGTGCGCGAGCCCCGGGACCCATAGCTGGACCCGGACCCGGCCTTGGCAATGGCGTCGGCCCCGCCGGCGACGGCAAAGGCGGCGATGATCAGCGCAGACAGAATCTTTCTCATGGTCGTCCCTGCGGAAACTGGGCCGAACCCATATAAGCCCGTGGGGGAAAAATGCAAACGGGATCGTGACTAAAGGGAGGGCCCGCAGCCCACCGGCGAACCGCTTTCGACAGAAGCCCGTTCTTTCTCCACGGATCACGGGGAACACCCGCAAAAATACATTTTCGCAGGCACCGACTCCTCTATTGCAGGATGCAGCCAGGGGCGGCAAAGTTGCACGTGCAATTACGACCATCGGTCACTGCTGCAAGAGGGGGGATGGAGAATGAAACAGGCGTTGCGACTGGTGGCGGCCGTCGGGCTGTCTGCCTCGCTTTCGGGATGCGGAAGCTTCAAGGGCTGGTTCCAGGACCAGGCCTATGGCGACTACAGCGTCGGGCAACTGAGCTATGACAGGTCGATCAATACGGCCTACGGCAAGTTGGTCTCGTCGATCAACGAAACCTTCAAGGACGACGGCACGTGCTTCGGGCCGGCGCCCGCTGCCACCCTTGCCACCTGGAAGGACGACTGCACCAGGAAGCGGCACATCGTCGTGGGCGACCTGCTGGCCCTGTCCAACGCCATGTGCGAGGACCACAAGCGCACCATCTGGGGCAACGAGGCGGCGACCAACATCATCACCGGCACCCTGACCAACGCCTTCTCGGGCGCGGCCACCGCCGTCGGCGGCGAACTGGCCAAGTCGGCCCTGGCCGCCGCGGCCGCGTTCTCCAGCGCCGAGCGCTCGCTGGTCAACGAAAGCGTCTACAAGAACGCCCTGGTCCCGGTGGTGGTCAAGAAGATCACCGATGCCCGGCCGTCGCTGCGCAGCGCACTGATGGAAAAGGTGCGCACCAACGACATCGACCACTACCCCATGAACGAGGCCGTCCAGGACGTGCTCGACTACCACTATACCTGTTCGTTCATGTGGGGCCTGAACAAGGCCCTGGAGGAAGGGGCGCAGCCCAGCAAGGACGCCAAGATCGCCAAGCTGGACGTCCGCCGCATGTACCTGCAGGGCCAGATGGAATTCATCAAGTCGGTCAACCACGGTGCCGCGCCGGTGGGCAACGCCGTCTACGACAGCTACCAGAAGGAATTCGACGACCTGTCGAAGGCCATCACCAAGCTGTACACCGACCAGTAAAGACCAAAGGGGACGGCCCTTACGCCGTCCCCTCATTCCCCTGGATGCGGGCCGCCAGCGAGGCGGCCATGAACTGGTCGAGGTCGCCGTCCAGCACCCCTTGGGTGTCCGAGGTCTCGACGTTGGTGCGCAGGTCCTTGACCATCTGGTAGGGCTGCAGCACGTAGGAGCGGATCTGGTGGCCCCAGCCGATGTCGGTCTTGGTATCCTCCAAGGCCTGGGCGGCGGCCTCGCGCTTCTGCAGTTCGGCTTCGTACATGCGCGCGCGCAGCATGTCCCAGGCCCGCGCCCGGTTCTGGTGCTGGGACCGCTCGGTCTGGCACGCCACCACGATGTTGGTGGGGATGTGGGTGATACGCACCGCCGAATCGGTCTTGTTGACGTGCTGGCCGCCGGCGCCCGAGGCGCGGTAGGTATCGATGCGGCAGTCGCCTTCGTTGATCTGGATGTCGATGGTGTCGTCGACCACCGGATAGATCCACACCGAGGAGAAGCTGGTGTGGCGGCGGGCCTGGCTGTCGAAAGGCGAGATGCGCACCAGGCGGTGCACGCCCGCCTCGGTCTTCAGCCAGCCATAGGCGTTGTGACCCAGTACCCGGATGGTCGCCGACTTGATGCCCGCACCCTCGCCGGCGCTTTCTTCCAGGAATTCGACCTTGTAGCCGTGCTGCTCGGCCCAGCGCGTGTACATGCGCAGCAGCATCTCGGCCCAGTCCTGGGACTCGGTGCCGCCGGCGCCGGAGTTGATTTCCACATAGCAGTCGTTGGAGTCGGCCTCGCCGGACAGCAGGGTCTCCAGCTCCATCTTGCCGGCGCGGTCTTTGAGCGCCTTCACCTGGGCCTCGGCGTCGTCGACCACCGACTGGTCGTCTTCCATCTCGGCCAGCTCGATGAGCTCCAGGTATTCGGCCAGCTCGCGCTCGATCGCGCGGCAGCCCTGGACGGCGGCGTCCAGCTGGTTGCGCTCGCGCATGATCTTCTGCGCGCGGGCGGCGTCGTTCCACAGCTCGGGGTCCTCGGCCGAGGCATTGAGCTCGTCGAGCCGGCGCAGGGCGTCGTCCCAGTCCAGGTGCCGCTTCAACAGCGCCACCGACTTCCGGATATCCTG